>DATJUU010000050.1:0-24761 GCA_035502155.1 Opitutaceae bacterium | reverse complement strand
TTCGGACAACAGGCCGTGGGCCAGCACCAGCTCGGCGAAGGTCGAGGCCGTCTCGGCGAGCGTCATCGGGTACTCGCAGGCGCACGGCCGCACGTCGTGCAGCAGGTGGCTGTGCCAGGCGTGGCCGGTCTCGTGGGCCAGGGTGAACGCGTCGTGCATCGTGCCGCCGAACGTCAGGAACACCCGCTGCTCGCGGGTGACGAGCGACCCGGTGCAGAAGGCGCCGGGACGCTTGTTCGGCCGCTGCTCGGATTCGATCCAGCGCCGCGCGAAGGCCGAGCGCCCGTAGGCCTGCAGGGCCGGGTAAAGCGAGCCGAACGCCCGGTCGACGAGCGCCACCGCCTCGTCCCAGGTGAGGTTTGGGGCGGGCAGGCGCGGCGCCTCGAGGTCGTACCAGGCGAGGCCCGGGGTGCGCTGCAGCCTCGCGCCCACGCGCAGGATCCGGCGCGGCAGCTCGTAGTTTTCGGCGATGGCGCCGAACATGGCCTCGATCGTCTCGCGGGAGACGGCGTTGTCGTGCAGCGGGGCGTCGAGGAAGTGCGGCTGGCCGCGGCGGGCGTAGAGGGTGTGGCGGGTGCCCGCGAGGGCGTTGAGTGCGGCCGCCGCCGTGTCCTCGGCCGCCTCCCACACCCGGTTGCCGCCGGTGAAGGCGGCGCGCCGCACGGCGCGGTCGGTGCGGGTCATCAGGGCGCGGCGCTGGGCCATGGGCACGGTTTCGGAGCGGCCGTCGGGCCACTCCATCGTGAAGGTCATCTTGCCGCTCACCGTGTCGTAGAGGCGGCCCCAGGCGCCCAGGCCGTCCACGCCGAGGTCGGCGGCAAGCGCCTCCTCCGCGGCACCCATCTGGTGCGCGGACTCCGTGCGCAGGCGCTCGAGGGCATGTGTCGCGCCCGCGAGCACCGCCGCGCCCGTGAGGGCGTCCCACGCCGGACCGCCGGCGCCGCGCAGGCCGCGGAGCAGCTGGGTCTTGAGCTTGGCGGACTCGGCGGTCAGCGCCGCGAGGGCGGTGCGCTCGGTCAGGCAGGCTTCGTTCGCCGCGTCGGCGGAGCTCAGGCAATCGAGATAGGAGGCCAGGTGGCCGACTCGCGCCCCGAGCTGTTCCCACGCGGTGAAGATCGCGGCCCAGGCCGCGACGTTGGCGGCGTCCAGCGGCGCGAGGCGGGAGGCGTCGCCCAGCCGCGCCGCCAGGTCGGCGGCCAGCGTCTGCTTGAATTCCCGGTAGGGCGCGGTGTCGAGGCCGGGGAAATAGCTGGTCAGATCCCAGTTGATGGGGGCGGTGGACATAAGCGGTGGATCAGATCCGGCCGAGGGCGGAGCGCGGGATCTGGTAAAGGTAGCCGCAGGAGCGCCACGCGCGCACCAGCGCCTGCTTGGCGGCGCCGGAACGGAGCACGAGGACGTTGAGCAGCGCGAGCAGGGCGAAGCCGGCCGCCTTGGCGAGGTTGCCGGCCAGCCGGGAGGCCAGGTATCCCGCCACCGGCCGGTGGCCCACGCGCAGGTCGGCCACGCGGCCCGCGACGCGCGAGCGCGCCGAGTCAAAGGCGTGGCGGGCGGCGTAACGAAACGTCGTGCGGGTCGCCGGCATCTGGTGCCGCGCCCGCGCGGCCGGGGCGAACCAGACCTCGAGACCGGCGGCACGCACCCGCCGGATCATGTCGGCGTCGCCGCCGGAGAAGTAATTCCGGCCGGCGCGGTCGAGCGTGATCGCAAAGGTGCTGACGCGGGCGAAGACCCGCCGCGGGAACGCCAGATTGGCCCCCATGGGCGTCTGGTACGCCGGCAGCGGGCCGGCATCGGCGCGGAAGGCCAGCGGCGCATGCCACTCGGCCACCCAGGGCGGCAAACCGTCGGGAAACACGGGCACGACCTCGCCACCGACCGCGCCGATCTTGTGCTCCCAGTCGGCCAGCAGCGGGGCGGTGAGCTCGCGCAGCCAGTCGGCCTCGACCAGGATGTCGTCGTCGGCGAAGACGATGATCTCGCCCCGCGCTTCGGAGAGGGCGCGGTTGCGGGCGTGATCCAGACCCTGCCGGGTTTCGATCAGGTGGCGGGGGGCGGGATTGGTGCCCGCGAATTCCGCCACCACCGCCCGGGTCCCGTCCCGCGAATTGTTGTCGATCACCAGCACCTCGTAGCGCTCGGCGGGGAAATCCTGCCGGGTGACGCCGGCGAGCGTCTGGCGCAGCAGATCCGCGCGGTTGTAGGTCGGAATCGCGACGGTGATGCGGATCTCGGCGGGGGCGGTGCTCAATCCAGTCATCTCGTAGGTGAGCGGCCCAGAATGGTCAAACGCGCGCTCGCCCGGCGCGAAAAGCACCCGGCGGACTTGTCAAACCGCGCCTCCGCGACAGATTCGCCGGACCCGTGAGCCCCGCCCCCCGATTCCCCCTGCGGACGGCCGTCCTGCTGGCCGGCCTCGCGCTTGCCGCCGGCGTCGCCGCCCGCGCGGCGGATGGCCCGACGGTGTTCGCCGACAACCGCGCCTCCTGCCACGGCATGGACGGTCGCGCCCGGACGCCGGCCGGCCGGAAATTGCACGCCAAGGACCTGACCTTGAGCCGGCTCACCGACGAGCAGATCGAGCATCAGATCCGGGAGGGCCAGAAGGACGAGCAGGGCAAGCAGGCGATGCCGCCGTTCCAGGACCAACTCACCCCCGACGAGATCAAGGCGCTGATCCCGGTGGTGAAGGCGTTCCGGAAGTGAACCGCGCGTCTCGTCCGCCGGCCGGCCTGGCTAGGCGCCGGGCTGGCAGAGGCAAGACGAGGTCAGATCAAGGTCGGCGCCGGCCCAGACGGCCTTGAAGCGCGCCCGGACTGCGTCTGCCTCCGCGGTGCGATTTTCCAGTTCCAGCGTCCGGGCCAAGCCGAACAACGACCAGCCGTTCTCGGGGAATTGGGCGAGATCGTCGCGGTAAACCTGCTCGGCCTCCGCCAGCCGGCCGGCCTGGAGCAACGCCGCGCCCAGGGAATGGCGCACCGGCAGCATCCATTTGGGCGGCTCGTCGTAGCGCAGGGCGTCCTCCAGCTTCACGGCGGCGCGGAGCCGGGCGAGGCCGTCATCCCGCTGGCCGGCGCGGATGAGCAACTCGCCCGCCGCCATCCCGCGGGCCAGGGCGGCCACGTCGCGCGCGGAGTTTTTCCCGAAGGTTGCGTGCGCCGGCACCTGGTTAGCGGCGGCGTCGGCCGCCGCCGCCTCGGCCCGGGCGGCGGGGACGTCACCCTTGGCCGCGTAGGCGATGGTCCGCGCCGCGTGCCAGAGGGTCCGGCACAGCGGCAGGAAGTCGGCGGGCTCCGGTTCGGCAAGCAGCTCGTCCCACCGGCCGAAGCGGACCTCCACCTCGTACGGCATGGCGATGTAGCCGTCGACGGCCGCGGCGTTCTCCTTGAGCCGGGCGGCCGGGATCTCCGTCACCATGGTGTGGATCGACGCGAGCGCGACATTGGCGCGGCCGGACATCATCGCGGCGTACGCCAGCATGTGGCGGTTGTGGGCGATGTAGACGCGGTAGAAGTCCGGCGGCTTCTGCGCGAGGTTGCGGTAGCGCACGTCGGCGGCCAGCGCCTGCTCGTTGGCCGTGATCGCTGCCGCCCAGCGGCCGCAGCGGATGTCGATGTGCGACGGCATGTGCACCAGGTGGCCGACGCCGGGAGCCATGGCCCGCAGCCGGTCGGCGGCCGCGTTTGCCCACTCGGGATGGGGCGAAGCCTCGACAGCGTGGATGTAGAGGTGGTTGGCCTGCGGGTGCCCGGGCTGGAGCCGCAGCACCGCCTCGAGCGTGGCGAGGATCTCGGCGGTGCCGGGGCGCTGCTGGCCGTCGAGGGTCCACTGGTCCCACGGATGCAGGTCCATCAGCGCCTCGGCGAACCAGGTCCCGACGTCGGCGTCATCGGGATGCCGCTGCCACACCTGTCGCATCGCCTCCGCGTACGCCTGATCCAGCGGCCCGCGGTCGTCGGGTTGCGGGTCGGCGTAGCGGTGGCCGAGCGCCTCGATCAATTCCTGCTCCAGCGGGCTGGCGCCGCCGGCCAGGGCCCGGGCCTGGGCCAGCGCCGCGACCGCCGCCTTCGCCCGGTCGGGAAACACGACCGGCAGGTTGATGTGCGGCCCGTAGGCCAGCGCCACGCCCCACCAGGCCATGGCGCATTTCGGGTCGGCCTGCGCCGCGGCCCGGAACGAACGAATGGCCTCGTCGTGGTTGAAGCCAAACAGGAACATCATCCCCTGGTCAAAGTAGCGCTGGGCTTCGAAGGACGTCGTGGTGATCTTCCGGGAATAGGCACCCGTGCCGGGAAACAGGGGCTCGGCGGGTGGCGCCTCGTTTGCGGCCGGCGCCGGGACGAGGCCGGCGAGAGCGAGCAGCAACGTGCAACCGGCTGAAATGATGGTCTTCATCGGGGGCGAGGGGATGAATCCGACGAGCGGCCCGCGCCGGCCGGCTAGCGGACGAGGAAGGCCGCGAATTGGGCCCAGGGCTGGGTGGGCGCCACTTTCATGGTGAGGATGCTGCCCACGGCCAGCGCGGTTAAGCCGACGGCAAACCAGCGGTCGAACGACCGGGTGTAAATCCACTTGGCCGCGAAGAACAGCGCCCCCACGAGCACCGGCACGAAGAAGGGGCCGAACAGGCCGCCCCAGATCGTCGCGGCATAGAGGTCCGGCAGGCCGGTGATCCGGTCGGCCGCAGCGGCCATGATGGCCAGCGTGGCCGTCAACATCATCGGGCGGTGCACCTCGAGCCGGCGCCGGTACCAGAGGCCGATCGCGACGAAGACACCAAAGGTGAGGATGCTGAACATCGGGATAGCCATGAAATGGACGCGGTTCAGGCCCCAGAGGGTGACGTCGGGCTCGAAGCGCGTGGTCTGAATTGGCAGGTACAGCCCCAGCAGGACCATGATCGGCGCCAGGGCGAAGGCGATCGGTCCGAGCGTCATGTGGAGCTTTCGGTTGCCGCCCGCGACCAGCAGCGTCTGGACCAGGAAAAGCAGGATCCACACGGTCATGGCCGCGCCGTGCGCGATCAGCAGCCCCTTGACCGGCGGCGCCAGCGGGTGGGCCGGATAGGCCCGGCCGTGCAGATAGAACTGCTGGAAGCCGAGGAGCGTGAGGAGGAGGAGCACGACGGCGGCGGCGGCGTAAAGCACCCGCGTGGGATCGGAATGACCGGGCGTGGCCGCCCGGGATTCGGGGGAGGACATAGTTGAGGCCGAGTTGAGGAGGCTGGGGGTAGAACCCGCCCATCCGGCGGTGCGCCGCCGCGACGAACAGGAGTGCGCATAGGTAGCGCACCAGGCGGCGGATGCAACCGGGCCCGGCGTTTTCTCGACACCGCGGTTTTTTCCGGCCGGCCGAAACGGAATCGCCCGTCGGCACGGCCCCCGCCGCTCAACGGAGCCGCTTGACGAACTGCCAGACCCAACCGCTGGGCAGGCCGGCGCCGGGGATGCGGCCGAGCGCTAGGGCGCGGGCGAGGCCGGCCGGGCGGGCCGGGAAGCGTCGCGCGAAGGCCCGGGCGCTGCGGTAGCTGAAGAAGCGCGCCAGCCAGCGGGCCAGCCGCGGGCGCCGCGGCAGCTGCTCGCGGGCGATGCGCAGGCGCAGCAGATGCATGCGGCGGAGCATCACCGGCCACTGCGACTCGGTCCACTGGCCTTCCGAGACCCGGTAGAACGCGCCGATGGCGCGCACGATCTCGACCGGGCCGGCCGCGGCGAGCCGGTACCAGAACTCGTAGTCCGCCAGCGGGCCCCACCGCAGGTCAAAGCCGCCGAGGCGCAGCGCCAGCTCCCGGGGAAACAGGACGCCTGGAAACGGCGTGAACGCGCTCTTGAGGAAAAAGACCGGCGGGTAGGGCCGCACCTCGGGCTCCCCCGTGTAGCGCGGCAGCGCGCGCGGTTCGGCGCCCTGCACCACCAGCGGGCAGACGGCGCTGAGCCCGGCGCGCAGCCGCGGCACCAGGAGATCGAGGCACCAGGGATAAAGCATGTCGTCCTCGTGCAGGATCATCACCCAATCGCCGCGGGCGTGCTGCAGGCAGCGGTTCCAGTTGCCGGCGCCCCCGAGTGCCGGCCGGTTCCGGTAGAGGCAAAAGCGGTCGGCCGGGAATTCCGCCACGACCGCCGCGGTCTCGGGCCGGCCGCCGTCGTCGCAGACGACCACCTCGAAATCGTGTCCACCCTGCTGCGCCGCGAGGCTGGCGAGGGTGGCGCGCAGCAGGTGCGGCCGCTGGAAGGCGGGCACGCCGATGGTGAGACGCGGCGCGGCGCGCCGGCGCCCGGCCGCCGGCGTCTCGTTCAGGACGGGGAGGACCATGGCGGGTTGGAGCCGGGACCGGTCAGCAGGTCGCGGATTGCGGCGTAAACCTCGTCCACCGCCAGCCGGCGCACGCAGTAGCTGCGGTAGGAATCCGCCGGCACGCATTCGCCGGGGGCGACGCAGTCGCGGCAGGGCAGCGGCGGCTGCAGCAGCCGGTGGCGGTCGCCCGCCGGCCGCCACAGCGCCAGGTTTTGCGCGCCGAAGAGCGCCACCACCGGCGTGCCGACCGCCGCGGCGATGTGCATCGGGCCGCTGTCGTGGCAGAGCAGCGCGTCGAACTGCGCCGCCAGCGCGGCGAAGAGCGGCACGGCCAGCGCCGGGACGACGACGGCGCCGGCGGCCGGCGCGCGCCGCTGGATCCCGGCCACCAGCTCCTGCTCGCCGGGCCCGCCGGTGAGCACGATTTGGACGCCGAGCTCCCCGTGGGCCCGTTCGCACACCGCGGCGAAGCGCTCCGGCGGCCAGAGCCGGAACGGGCTCCGCGTCCCCGGATGCACGAGGAGGCGCGGCCCGAGTTCGGGCACATACCGGCGGGTCGCCGCGAGATCCGCGGCCGCCGGCGCGAGGCGGACGGCGCGGCTGATCACCGGCACGCCGGCCACCGCCAGCACCTGCAGGTAATATTCGTCGATCGAGCGGCGCTCGTGGTCGGCGGGGGGATCGAGCACCAGGTGGGTGTAGAACCGCGGGAGGCGCGGCGGCAGCTCGTGCCGGAGCGCGGCGCGGAAGCCGGCGCCGGTCCAGCGGGCGAGGACCGCCGTCTTCTCGGTGTTGTCGAGGTCGAAAACGTGCGTGAAGCCGGCGCCCCGCAGGCGCCGCAGCAGGCGGCCCCAGGCCAGCGGCCCGGCGGGCAGCGTCAGCACCTCGTCGACGTCGGGATTGAGCGCCAGCACCGGCGCGTAGTCCGCCTCGGCGAGCACGGCGATCCGCCCCTCCGGCCAGTGGAGCCGCAGGTTGCGCAGCAGGGGCCCGAGCAGCACGAGGTCGCCGAGGTAGCGGCGGCGGACGACCAGGATCTGCGGGCAGAGGGCGGGCATGCGGGGCGAAGCGGACCGGCCCGAGTCAAGGCGCGGACGCGGCGCAAGGCAACACCGGCCGCCCCCGTCCCGGCCTCACGCCCCGGTGCCCTGCTGGCGGTCGTAAAGCGACCGGTAGAGCGGATTGGCCGCGTAGAGGTGGGCATGGTCGCCCTGGGCCACGACCCGGCCTTGGTCGAAGACGAGGATGAGCGACGCGATGCGGATGGTGCTGAAGCGGTGGGCGATGACGATCACGGTCTTGCCGATGATGAGCTTGCGCAGCGCGTCCTGGATCGCCGCCTCGCTCTCGGAGTCGAGCGCGCTGGTGGCCTCGTCCAGGATGAGGATGGGCGCGTTGCGCAGGAAGGCGCGGGCGACGGCGACCCGCTGCTTCTGGCCGCCGGAGAGCAGGACGCCGCGCTCGCCGACGACGGTGTCGTAGCCGTGGGGCAGGCGGCGGATGAACTCGTCGGCATGCGCGTCGACCGCGGCGGCCATGACGAGGTCGTGCGCGGCGTCGGGCCAGCCGAGGAGCAGGTTGTTGTAGATGGTGTCGTTGAACAGGACCGGGTCCTGCGACACGAGGGCGATGTTGCGGCGCAGGTCGGCCAGCCGCATCGCGCGCACATCCAGGCCGTCGATGGTCACGGCCCCGGCGCCGACCTCGTAGAAGCGGGGCACGAGGTTGGCGAAGGTGGTCTTGCCCGCGCCGCTGGGGCCGACCAGCGCGCAGACTGTGCCGGCGGGGATGCGCACCGCGACGTCCCGCAGCACGGGTGTGTGATCGTAGGCGAAGGTCACGCCGCTGAAGGCGATGTCGCCGCGGAGGCGGCCGACCTCGGCCGGCCGCGGGGGATCGGTGATCGTGACCGGCTCGTGGAGCACGGCCTCGAGGCGGTCGAGGGCGGCGACGCCTCGTTTGATCTCGTTGTTGAGGGCGCCGATCTTCTTGACCGGCTCGTAGCTCAGGTAGAGGGCGACGGCCACGGCAAGGAACGACGGCAGCGTCACGTCCGTGCCGTAGGCGATCACCATCGTCACGGCGATGCCGAGGGCGGACAGCACCTCGATGGCGGGGGTGAGGGCCTGGGCGTACTTGACGATCTTCATCTGCGCGGTGACCAGGCCCCGCGTGCCGTTGGCGAACCGGGCGGCCTCCCGCTCCTCCAGGCCGAAGGCACGCACCTCCCGCGCCGCGGCCAGGTTCTCGCTGAACAGGCTGGTGATGGACCCAAGCTGGCTCTGCAGCTGGTGCGCGCGGCGCAGCACCTTGCGGCCGACGTAGCGGACCGGCAGGATCGAAAGCGGCACGATGATGAGGCACGCGAGCACGAGCAGCGCCCCCTTGCTCCCCACGGCCTTCCACAGGAGGAAGCCGACGGCGCCGGCGAGCGTCATCGGCTGTTTCCAGCCGTCGTTGGCCAGCAGGGTGAGGGTGAACTGGAGCTGCTGGGTGTCGGCCAGGCCGCGGGAGAGCAGGTCGCCGGTGGCCTTGCGCTGGACGAAGGCGAGGGGCAGCGCCTGCAGCTTGCGGAAATAGTCGAGGCGCAGGGCCTCGAGGATGCGCACGCCGCTCAACTGGATGTAGTAGCTGTTGAGGTAGCCGGTGATCGCCCGGACCAGGAACACGAGCGGGATGCAGGCCGCGATGAGCACCACCGTTTCCAGCGCCAGCCGCCCGCCCTTCGGCTGAAAGATGGCCGGGAAGACGCTGTTGACCAGCAATGGCAGCCCCGCGCCGCTGCTGGCGCCATAGACCACGCCGCAGATGACGGCGGTGATCAGCGGGCCGCGGACCGTCCGCAGATAGGGAAAGTAGGGGCGAAAGCGCCGCATGGACGGGGCGATAGAACCGGATTCCCCCCCGGCGTTCCATCACAAACTTCCGCCGGGCCATGACTTGGGCCGGCCGCGACGCTCAGTCCTTCGACGATCGCACGTCGAGGGCGTCTCGCAGCCCGTCGCCGAGGAAATTGAGCGAGAACAGGGTGAGGGAGAAGACCGCGCCGGGGAAGAGCAGGAGCCACGGGTACTCCTCCATGCCGGCGGTGCCGGACTTGATCAGCACGCCCCAGGAGCTCATCGGCGGCTGCACCCCCAGGCCGAGGAAGCTGAGGAACGCCTCCAGCAGCATGACCGACGGGATGGTGAGGGTCGTGTAGACGACGATCGGACCGAGCACGTTGGGCAGGATGTGGCGGAAGAGGATGCGGCGCCGGCCGAAGCCCAACGCGTGCGCCGCCTCGATGAACTCCATCCGCTTCACCGCCATGACCTGCGCCCGGACGATCCGCGCCATCGTCAGCCATTCGACCGCGCCGATGGCGACGAACAGCAGGTAGATGTTCCGGCCGAAGAACGTCATCAGCAGGATCACGAAGATCGTGAAGGGCATCGAGTACAGGATGTCGACGACGCGCATCATCGCGGCGTCGCGCTTGCCGCCGACGAAGCCGGCCACGGCGCCGTAGGTCACGCCGATCGTCAGCGCCACGAGGGTGGCGCTGAGGCCGATGGCGAGCGAGACGCGGCCGCCGTAGAGCATGCGGACGAGCAGGTCGCGGCCGAGCTCGTCGGTGCCGAGCCAGTGGTGCGCGCCCGGCGCCTGGTAGATGTGGGCCAGGTCCTGGTCCTCGTAACCGTACGGGCTGAGCCACGGCCCGACGACGCAGGCCAGCGCCACGACGGCGAGGGCGCCGGCGCCGAAGACCGCCAGCCGGTTCCGGCGCAGGCGCCGCCAGGCGTCGCGGCCGGGCGAGGTGCCCGGTTCGGCCGCGGGCAGGATCTGGGCGGCAGCGGAAGTCATGGGTTCAACCACGGATTACACGGATCTCCACGGATGGGTTTGGATCTTGTGTCCTCCCACGAATGCACACGAATCCTCACGAATGTCTTCCGGAAAAGCTCGACCGAGGATATCCGTGCCCATCCGTGTCATCCGTGGTGAGAACCAATTCGCGATCATCGGTGTCTCCGGGGTCACTCCAGCCGGATCTTCGGATTCATCCACGCCTGGGCGATGTCGACGAGGAGGTTGAGCCCGATGAGCAGCGCGGCGTAGAGGATGACCGTGCCGAGCACGAGGGTGTAGTCGCGGCTGAAGGCGCTGTTGACGAACTCCCGGCCCAGGCCGGGGATCTGGAAGATCGTCTCGATCACGAAGGAGCCGGTGAGGACGCCGGCGATGGCCGGCCCGAGGTAGGCGACCACGGGCAGCAGGCCGCCCCGCAGGGCGTGGTGGCAGATGATCCGCAGCTCGGAGGCGCCCTTGGCGCGGGCCGTGCGGATGTAGTCCTGGTGGAGCACCTCGAGCAGGCCGCCGCGGGTGAGCCGCGAGATCGGCGCGGCATAGGCAAAGCCGAGCACGAGCGAGGGCAGCACCCGGTCGGAGGCGTAGACCCAGCCGAGCGCGTTGAACCAGCCGGCGTGGATGGCGAAGACGAGGACCGCCAGCGGGCCGACCACGAACGTCGGCACCGCCAGGCCGATCGTGCCGAAGGCGGTGGCCGCGTAGTCCGCCCAGGTGTTGCGCCGCAGCGCCGCCACGATCCCCAGCGGCAGGCCGACGCCGAGCGCCACCAGGAGCGACCACAGGCCGAGCTCGGCGGAGACAGGCAAGGTGTCGGCGATGATCTCGTTGACCGTGCGGTTCGCGTACTTGAACGACGGGCCGAAATCCCCGCGCGCGAGATGGCCGAGGTAGGAGAGGTACTGCCGGTAGAGCGGCTGATCCAGGCCGTAGTGCGCCTCGAGGTTGCGCAGGATCTCCTTTGGCACCGCCTTTTCCGCGGTGAACGGCCCGCCCGGCACGAACCGCATCATGAAAAACGTGGCGGTGATGATCAGGAACAGCGCCAGGAGCGATTGCAGCAGGCGCGACGTGATGAAGCGCAGCATCAGGAGTGAAGGGGAGAGTGAGGGTGAAGGGGCGGGGGAGACGAGGAAACATTTCGTCCGCCGGCCCCAGCCGCGGCGCGGCCGGCCTTCTTGGCACATCGGCTGCTGGTGGGTGGACCATTCTGTTCAATCTGCGATGACGGATAACGCGCCAGTTTCCGCCAGCGGCCGCCCTGTCCTCCGACCCGGGCGGCGGCCGCGTTGGGAGGGGGTGCCATGATGGCGCCGCCGTGCCCGCCGTTGCTGGCCGCCGGCGACATCCCGCTGTGGCTGACGGGGCCGTTCGGCCTGTTGCTGCTGCTGATCGCCGTGATGCCGCTGACGGCGCCGCCGCTCAAGCACTACTGGGAACGCTACTACGCCCACGTCGCCATCACGCTCGGCCTGGCGGTGGCGGCGTACTTTCTCGTGCAGTTGCCGGATGGCCCGGCAATCGTGCGGCATACCGTCGGCGAGTACGTCTCGTTCATCTGCCTGATCGGGTCGCTGTTTGTCGTCGCGGGCGGCATCCACCTCCGGGTCAAGGGCGAGGCCACGCCCCGCGACAACGTGGTGTTCCTGGCGCTGGGGGCGGTGGCGGCGAACCTGATCGGCACGACCGGCGCCTCGATGGTGCTGATCCGGCCCTTCATCCGGATGAACAAGATCCGGATCAGCGCCTACCACGTGGTCTTTTTCATTTTCGTCGTCTCCAACTGCGGCGGGTCGCTGACGCCGATCGGCGACCCGCCGCTGTTCCTCGGGTACCTGCGCGGCGTGCCGTTCCTCTGGCTCGCGCACCGGGCGCTGGGGCAGTGGGCGGCCACGATCGGCGCGATCCTGGCGGTGTTCTACCTGCTCGACCGGCGCGCCTACCGGCGCGTGCCGCCGACGGTGCGGGCCGGGATCGAGGCGCCCGACACCTGGCGCCTCGACGGCGGCGTCAACCTCCTCCTCCTCGCGGCGATCATCGCGGCCGTGTTCCTGCCGGACGCGTATTTCCTCCGCGAGCTCGCGATGCTCGGGGCCGCTTGGGTGTCCTGGAACGTCACGCCGGCAGTGGTGCATGCGGAGAACCATTTCTCGTTCGGCCCGATCCGGGAGGTCGCCCTGCTGTTCGTCGGCATCTTCCTGACGATGATGCCGGCGCTCGGGTACATCGACCGCCACGGCGCGGACCTGGGCGTGACCAAACCCCTCCAGTACTACGTCGCCGCCGGCAGCCTGTCGTCGGTCCTCGACAACGCCCCGACCTACGCGACCTTCCTCCGGCTGGCGGAGACCAGTGCCCGGGCGGATCCGCCGGGGCAGCCCGCGGGCCCGGCGCCGACCGAGCGCGAGGCGGTGGCGGCGATGCGCGCGGATCCGGCGGACGCCCGCCTGATCCTCGCGGTGAGCCTGGGCGCCGTCTTTTTCGGGGCGATGACCTACATCGGCAACGGGCCGAATTTCATGGTGAAATCGATCGCCGAGAGCGCGGGCGTGAAGGTGCCGACCTTCGTCGGCTACGTCCTCCGCTACAGCCTGCCGCTGCTGCTGCCGCTCCTGCTGCTGTCGGGGCTCCTGTTTCTCTAGGCGCGGGATCCGCGGCGCGGCGATGAAATCAATTCATCCGGTGGCCCGTTCCGCTGCAACTGAGCCATCCGCAAGAATTAGCCGGGAATCAATTCCTCAGGCATTCGCATCAATGAAACATCAAATGGCATAGTGGCTGCTTTCCGATGCTTCTCTCAATCGCCCGCGATTTGGTTTGCCCCTGAGCCGGCCGTCGCGGGTGTCGGCAAAGAATCCACCCTCCACACGACAACCTGTACGAAAATGAGACATCGATATGCTGGCTTGAAATGGTTCTGCGCGGCGCTGCTCGGATTGGCCCTTTATTGCGGTCCGGCGGTGTCCCGAGCGTGGGCCGATGACCCCCAACCGGATCCGGCCGGCACCGCCACCGGCATGTCCGTCGACGCCCAGGCGGCGGCCGGGGTCAGCGTCTTCCAGGTCGTGGCGCCCGCGGACCTGAGCGCCGACGACAAGAAGGATCCGGCCAAGGTGAAGGCGTACAACGACGCCAAGAAGGCGTACGACGACTACGTGGCGCAATCCAAGGTCGAGCCGCTGGCCGTGCGGCTGTCCGACGCCGTCGGGCACAACCGGGTGGCGATCAACTTCACCTGGACGCTCGTCACGGGCTTCCTCGTCATGTTCATGCAGGCCGGATTCGCGCTGGTGGAAACCGGCCTGTGCCGGGCGAAGAACGCCGGCCACACCATGTCCATGAACTTCATGATCTATCCCATGGGCATGCTGGGCTTCTACCTTTGCGGTTTCGCCTTCATGTTCGGCGGCGTCGGCGCCATCAGCACGATGGGCGGCTACGCCGGGCTGAACCACGAGATCACGTGGACCCTCTTCGGCAAGCCGTTCGGCATCCTGGGGTGGAAGGGCTTCCTGCTGCAGGGCGCGGGCTATGACACGGCGGCCTTCGCGCTCTTCCTCTTCCAGATGGTGTTCATGGACACGACGGCGACGATCCCGACCGGCGCAGCTGCCGAGCGCTGGAAGTTCTCCGCCTTCATGATCTACGGCTGCTGCATCGGCACGATCATGTATCCGCTCTTTGGCAATTGGGTCTGGGGAGGCGGCTGGCTCTCGCAGCTCGGCGTCAATTTCGGCCTCGGCCACGGGCACGTCGACTTCGCCGGATCCTCGGTGGTGCACATGCAGGGCGGGGTGATCGCGCTGATCTTCGCCTGGTTGATCAAGCCGCGCTACGGCAAATATGACAAGAGCGGCAAGCTCGTGCACCCGATCACGCCGCACAACATTCCCATGGTGATGCTGGGCACGTTCATCCTCGCCTTCGGCTGGTTCGGCTTCAATCCCGGCTCCAGCCTCGCCGCCAGCGACCTGCGCATCGCGGTCGTCGCGGTCAACACGATGCTGGCCTCCGCCACCGGCGCTCTCGGCTCCACGTTGTGGATGTGGTGGTTCCGGACCAAGAAGCCGGATCCGTCCATGATGTGCAACGGCATGCTGGCCGGCCTGGTCGCGATCACCTGTCCGTGCGCCTTCGTCAGCGCCGGCGGCGCGAGCATCCTGGGCCTGGTGGCCGGTATCCTCGTGGTCGAGTCGGTGTTCTTCTTCGAGAAGATCGGCATCGACGACTGTGTCGGGGCGATCTCGGTGCACGGCGTCAACGGCGCCTGGGGCTGCCTCTCGCTCGGCCTCTTCGCCGACGGCACCTACGGCGACGGCTGGAACGGGGTCAGCGGCACGGTCCGCGGATTGTTTTACGGCGGCGGGATGAGCCAGTTCTGGGCCGAGCTCGTGGGCGTGACCACCTGCTTCGTCACCCTGGCCGTCCTCTCGCTCATCGTCTACAAGTTCGCCGAGGTGATCGTGGGCAACCGCGTGCCGCTCGAGGTCGAGATCGAGGGCCTCGATGTGCCCGAGATGGGCGTGCCCGGCTATGCCGGCATGGTCATGGACAAACAATCCGAGACCCCGATGTTGAAAGCCTGAACGTCGGTCGCTCCGGCGGGGCCGGCCGCAAGCCTGGTCCCGCCGGTGGCCCCGCCACCTCCTCCCCCCGAATTAGGTTCCCTCCATGGAAACTCACCTGCTGGAACTGCTCCGCTCCGTCCTCGCACTGTTGCTCGGCGCCCTCGTCGGCCTTGGTTTCGGTTTGCTGCAGAGGGCGGCCCAACGCCGCCACGAACAACTCCAGGCCGGCGGCAAACTCAACAGCGGCTGGTCGCTCATGCCGGGCTCGGCGAGCCGCGTGGCCTACCTGCTGGTGGCCCTGGCGCTCGTGCAGCTTGTCAGTCCGGCCCTGTTCGCCGGCGCCGGCGCGTGGTGGGTGTCCGCCGGCGTCGTGCTCGGCTACGGGGCGGTCCTGTTCCGCCAGCTGCAGCAGCGGCGGGCGGACCTCGGGCTCATCCCCATCCGCACCAAATGACGCCACGTTAGTTCGCATCCTCCAACGCTCCATTCCCGCAACCTGCCATTCCTTTTTCCCATGAAGCTCATCATCGCCATCATCAAGCCCTTCAAACTCGAAGAAGTGAAGGACGCCCTGTCCGGCATCGGCATCGAGGGCATGACCGTCACCGAGGTCAAGGGCTTCGGCCGCCAGAAGGGCCACACCGAGATCTACCGCGGCAGCGAATACACCGTCGACTTCCTGCCGAAGGTGAAGCTCGAGATCGCCCTGGGCGACGACCTCGCCGCCAAGGCGGTCGAGACGATCATCAAGGCGGCCAAGACCGGCAAGATCGGCGACGGCAAGGTGTTCGTCCTGCCGCTCGACGAGGTGATCCGCATCCGCACGGACGAACACGGCGAAGCCGCCATCTGACCCGGCGCCGGCGGCCGCCTCAGCCGGACACGAGGCGGTAGCCGATGCCGGATTCCGTCTGCAGGTGGCGCGGCTGGTTGGGGTCGTCCTCCAGCTTCTGCCGCAGCCGCGCCATGTAGACGCGCAGGTAATGGGTCTGGTCCTCCGCCTTCGGGCCCCAGACCTCCCGCAATACCTGGCGGTGGGTGACGACCTTGTCGCGGTGGACGAGCAGCAGGCGCAACAGAGCGTACTCCTTTGCCGTCAGCCGCACCTCGGCTCCGCCCTTGGTGACGACCCGCCGGGCGAAATCGACCTCGACCGGGCCGAACTTGACCGCTCCGGTCTCCTCGGGCGTCTGGGTTCGCCGCAGCAGCACGCGCAGGCGGGCGAGCAGTTCGCCGCTGCCGAACGGCTTGGTCAGGTAGTCGTCCGCCCCGGCGTCCAGCGCCGCGATCTTGTCGCCCTCTGCGCCGCGCACCGACAGGATCAGGACGGGCACATTGCTCCACTCGCGCAGGCGCTTGAGCACTTCCAAACCCGACAGGTCGGGCAGGCCGAGGTCCAGAATGACGGCGTCCGGCCGCCGGAAGGCGACCTCATTCAAGCCGACCTGCCCGGAATCCGCCTCGCGGACCTTGTGCCCGGCGGCTTCGAGCATGACCCGCAGCAGGCGCCGGATCTGGACCTCATCGTCCACCACGAGGATTTCCAAGCTCGGCGCTTCGGTGCTCATTCGGGGGGCACATTACCATGCCGGTCGAGCGGAAGGAAGACCGTAAAGCGCGCGCCGCCGGCCGGACTGTTTGCGGCCTCCACCCGGCCCCCGTGCGCCTCGACGAAGCCGCGGACGATCGAGAGGCCCAGGCCGAGCCCGCCGGCGCGGTCGGGGTGACCGCGAAAGAACTTGTCGAACAGGCGGGGCAGCTGCGCCGCGTCAAGGCCGGGGCCGCCGTCCTCGACCGCCACCCAGACCTGCGCTGCGGCCGCGTCGACCCCCGCGGCCACGCGGATGCCGGCGGTGGGCGGTGTGTGGTGGCAGGCATTGTGGATCAGGTTGACGAGCGCCTGCTGCATCAGGCCGAAATCGACCCGCACCAGCGGCAGGTTCGCCGGCAGCTGCACCTGCACCTGGCGGCCCACGCGGGCGTCGGCCGTGGCCTCGAGCGCGGCGTTGATCAGGTCCGCCAGGTCCGTCCAGTCGAACCGCAGTCGCAGGGCGCCGGACTCCAGCCGCGTCATGCCGAGGAGGTTGTCGACGAGATGTTGCACGCGCCGCACCGCCGTGCGCATTTCCTCCACCAGGGGCTGGGCGGGGTCACCGGTCGCGCCGGCCAGGTTGTCGGTGGCGGTCGCCAGCACGGCGAGCGGGGTTTTCATTTCGTGCGACACGCTGTCGAGCAGGGTGCGGTGCAGCCGGTCCGAGGCCTCGGCGAGTCTAGCCTGCTCGCCGGCGGCGCGCAGCTGCTCGCGGTCCAGCGCCAGGGCGATCTGCGAGGCGAAGGCGTCGAGCAGGTCGCGCTGCGCGGTCGGGAGCGTCACCTTCGGCGGCGGCTTGATCCCCATGACGCCCATCGTCCGGTCGCCGGCCAGGAGCGGCAGATAGAAGGCCTCGGCAGCCGGCAGGGTGTCGGTGAAACGCCCGGCGGCCTTCCGGTTGCGGAACGTCCACGCCGCCACCCCCTGCTCCTTCTCGTCGGCGACGTAGGTCGCCGCCGGGTGCAGCACCAGTCGGCCGGTCTGTCCGGGATCGAGGGTGAAAATCGCCAGGTGGGCGCCGAACGACTCCTGGATCTGGGCGGTGGCGTTGCGCAACACCTCGTCGGCCGACCCGGCGATCGCGATGGCGCGGGTCAGGTGGTAGAGCGCGGTGGCCCGCTGCTCGCGCTGCCGTTCGACCCGCTCCTGCGCGCGGAGCCGCCCGGTGAGCCGGCCGGTGACGAGCGCGACGACGAAGAAGATCCCGAACATCAGCCCGTCCTCGAACTTGTCGATCCGGAACGTGAAGATCGGCGGGATGAACAGGAAGTTCCACGTCAGCGCGCTGAGCGTGGCGGCGAGCAGGATCGGCCCCTGGCCCACGAACAGCCCGAGCAGGATGACCGCCGTGAGGAAAAACAGCGACACCGCCGAATAGCCGATCCAGCCTTTCGCCACCAGGCCGGCCAGCGTGACCAGCGCCACGGTCAGGAGGGCGGTGGCGTATTCCCGCGGCTGCGAGGCCGCGGACAGATGCCATTCCCGCCAGCGGCTGCGGCCGGTGCGCGGCTCGGCCGGCACGACGTAGACATCGATCTGGCTGCTCTTCCGGATCACACGGTCGGCGAGCGAGCCGCCGGACAGGAAATCCACCAGCGGCAGGCGGCGCGATTTGCCGATGACGATCTGGCTGACGTTGTGCTGCTGGGCGACGCGCACCAGGGCGTCGGCCACGTCGCGGCCGGGCAGGACCACGATCTCGGCGCCCAGCTCGCGCGCCAGGGCGAGGTTCTCCTCCAGCTGCTTCTGTTCGTCGGGCTCCAGCGGTCGCGTCGTCTCGACGCTCACCGCGAGCCACGGGGCGTCCAGGGCGTAGGCCATGCGCCGGGTCCAGCGGATCAGGCGGGTGGAGAACGGGCTCGGGCCGATCGCGACCAGCAGCCGCTCGCCGCTGCGCCAGATGGCGCTGATCTGCCGGTCGCCGCGGATCTCGCGCAGCTGCTTGTCGACCCGTTCGGCCGTCAGGCGCAGTGCCAGTTCGCGCAGCGCGGTGAGGTTGGTCTCCTTGAAAAAATTGTCGGCCGCGGTCGCCGCCCGGTCGCCGAGGTAGACCTTGCCGTCGGCGAGGCGCTCGCGCAGCTGGACGGGGGTGAGGTCGACGAGCTGGATCTCGTCGGCCGTCTCGATCATCGAGTCCGGCACCGTCTCGCGGACGGCGACGCCGGTGATCTGGCGCACGGTGTCGGCGCGGCTCTCGAGGTGCTGGACATTGAGGGTGGTGAAGACGTCGATGCCGGCGACGAGCAGCTCCTCGACGTCCTGCCAGCGTTTCAGGTGGCGCGAGCCCGGCGCGTTGGTGTGGGCGAGCTCGTCGACCACGGCGAGGCGCGGCCGGCGGGCGAGCACGGCCTCGAGGTCCATCTCCGGGATCTGCATGCCGCGGTAGGCGACGGGCCGGCGGGGGAGGGTGGGCAGGCCCGCCAGCAGCTGCTCCGTCTCGGCGCGGCCGTGGGTCTCGACCAGCGCCACGACCACGTCGACGCCCTCAGCCTGTTCCTTGCGCGAGGCCTGGAGCATGGCGTAGGTCTTGCCCACGCCGGGCGCCATGCCGAAAAAGATCTTCAGCCGGCCGCGGGCCTGCCTGGCCTCCGCCTGTTTGAGCGAGGCCAGCAGCGCATCGGGATCGGGCCGGACGGGATCGGGCACGGCGGGGATTCTTGGCGGCTGCGGCCGGACGAGCAATCCCGGAACGGCACGCCGGGGCCGCCACCGTGCCCGCCGGGCGTCAGTGTTTGCCGTGGGTCGAGAAATACCAGAACATCAGCCCAAAGAGCGCCACTTGGGCTGCGACGAAGAGCAGGATGAATGGCAGCAGGCGAAAGCGCCCTTTCCACGGGCGCGGCGCCTGCAGGTGCTGGTACCGGCCAACCAGCTGCACCTTTTCGTAGTCGTCGAGCTCCGCCTTCATCTCCGCGGCGCTGGCGTAGCGCTCGTCGGGGTTGCGGGCGAGCGCGTGCAGGGTGATCTCCTCGATCACCGGGGTCAGCCGGTCGTTGAGCTTGCGTGGCGCGGGCGGGTCGCCCGTGGTGCGCAGGTTCATGATCACGTACGGGCTCTCGCCCTCGAAGGGCACCTTGCCGGTGGTCATCTCGTAGAGGATCGCGCCGAGGCTGTAGATGTCGGTGCGGTGGTCGCCGCGGCGGCCGTTGACCTGCTCGGGGGCCATGTAGTCCGGCGTCCCCATCGTGGGCGAGAAGCCGACAAAGGTGAGGCGGCGCATCCGCGAGGCCTTGGCGATGCCGAAGTCGAGGATGCGGATCGTGCCGTCGTTGCAGACCATGATGTTCTGCGGCTTCAGGTCGCGGTGCACGATGCCGCGCTGGTGCATGTGCTCCAGCGCCTCGCAGATGCGGCTGGCGATCTTCGCGGCGTCCGGCTCCGGCAGCGGCCGGCACGCCTCCATGATGTGGTCGAGCGAGCGGCCCGCGAGATACTCCATCACCAGATACGGCCGGCTCCTGGCCTTCCCCACCGGGAAGATCTTGAGCAGGTAGGGATGGTCGAGCTGCTGGGCGATCTCCTCCTCGCGCTGGAAGCGGTCGAAGGTGTTGACGTCGCTCTCGTACTGCATGAACGGCACCTTGATCGCGACGGTGCGGCCGTTCTCGCGGTCCCGGGCCTTGAAGATCGAGGCCATGCCGCTGCGACTGATCAGCTCGGTGATCTCAAAACGGTCGTCCAGCACCTGGCCGGGCTCGAGTTCGTTGCTCACTGGAAGCGGACTGTAGTTCTTGAAGATCGGGACCCCGTGAAAGTAGGCAATCAAATCCAGCTCGTCCACCCGGATCACCTGCACCGAAAGGTTGTCGTCGGTCTGGCGCCGTTCGGCGAGGGCGATCAGGCGCCGGCAGGCCTCCTCCGGCGCGTGATGGCTGGCCAGGTCCCGGATCTCGTCGTCCACGACGAACCCGTAGACCCCGTCGGTGCACTGGACGATGACATCGCCCTTGGCCAGCTCGGTGCGGCTGAGGTCGAACTTGGTGATCGGGTCGGTGCCGATGCTGCGGGTGAGCACGCTGCGCTTGGGGTCGGTCATGGCATGGTGGGCGTGCGTCAGGCGCAGCTTCACGGAGGGTGCGACGTAGCTGTGATCAGTTGTGAGCAGCCGGATGCGGCCGGCGCGCACGTGGTAGGCGCGGGAGTCGCCGACATTGGCGACATACACGGAGTTCTCGCGGAAAAGCGCCAGGGTCAGGGTCGTCGCCATCCGCCCGGCCTCGGGCCGGGCCAGGTTGGGTTCGAAGACAACCCGGCTGGCGGCGTCAAACGCGCCGCGCAGGATTTTGCCCGCCGCCGTCTGGAGGGCGGCGGCGGCCAGGGTCTCCTGGATGGCGGCGACCGCCAGCCGGCTGGCGACGTCGCCGCGGCTTTCTCCGCCGACTCCGTCGGCGAGGATGGCGGCGATGCCGACCGACTTGGCGACGTCCTCCTCGGCGGGGTGCCAGATGGCGGCGCAGTCTTCATTCACCGGGCGCACCGGGCCGGCGGTCGAGGCTTGGGCGTACGTGAGGCGCATGGGGTAAAATCGGGAGGGCGGCCTCCCCGGGCCTGCCAGGGGGACCGCCCTCCGCGGTCTGTTCAATCGGCCCCTGCGGCGCAGGGGCAGGTGGGATTCAGGACTGGGCTGGGCTGGGTGCGGAGGTCAGCAGCACCGAGCGGCCCGCGGTCTTGCTGCTCTTGAAAAAATAGATCGCTCCCCAGATGCCCCACAGCGCCACGAAACCGAGCGCGATGTAGGGCTCATGCCAGCTCATGCCCGCGACGGAGAACGGCCCGATGAGGTAGAACAGCATGCAGGTGAGGTTGGCCACCAGCCCGAAGAGCGGGATGACCACATGCTTGATCCCGTGGAACATATGGTGCTGGCGGAACGCGACCATGGCGACGACGCAGGTGGTCATGTACAGCAGGAACGTGCCGAAATTGCTAACCAGCGTGACGATGACGAAGGAGTTGGGCATCGAGCTGTAAGCTCCCGCTTGGAAAATTCCGAAGCTGTACCAGATGTTGTGCTTGTCCAGGGCGGCAGGGCTCGCACCGCCGAGGTAGGTCGTCACGGTGACCATGCCGATGATGGCCGACAGCACCGCGAGGGTCCAGATCGCTCGATGGGGGGTCAGGTTCCGGTCGTGGAGCAGGCCGAAGTGGGCGCCGACCTCCTGGTCGCGGCCCATCGCGTAGGTCACGCGGGCGCCGGTGTTCATGCAGGCGAGGGTGGTGCCGACGAGCGCCAGGAACACCGTGGCGGCCTGGACGAGCATGAAGGCCTTGCCCGCCGCCGCACTGCCGAACAGCCAGGTGCCGGTGATCACCATCAGGTCGCCGATCGGCGCGCCGGAGCCGCCGGCGTTGGTCAGGCCGTAGCCGCTGTTGAGCAGGTAGTTGGCGGCGAAGTATTCGAAGAGATAGCAGATCGCGCCCTGGATCGTGAGCGAGAGTAGGATGGCCCACGGGAGGTGCCGCTTCGGGTCCTTCGCCTCCTCGCCCATCGAGGTGACGGATTCAAAGCCGACCAGGATCAGGATCGCGATGCACGCCTGGATGAACGTGAAGCTGAACCGGTGCGGCGCGATGACGGACATGGCGGTCGGGTGATAGTTGAACTGGTCGTTGCCGTTGCCGTCCTTGGTCCACGCCCCCGAGGAATAGTCGATCGTGAATGGCGCGGCCTTGGCCAGCGTGGTCGGCTTGCCGTCGGCGTCGGCCGGCACGGGAGTGCCGTCTTTGTCGGTGGCGTCCTGCATCTGGTAGGCGGGCGTGCCATCGGCGTTCTTGGTCGGCTTGCCGGCGGCGTCGAGCACCGGGATCGGCTTGCCGTCGGCGTCGACCTGCGGCGTCTGCGCGACCTGGTAATTGACCGCCACGCCGTTGGACAGGTGATAGGCCCGCGCGCCCTGCGGGTGGTTCACCCGGTAGGCGATGGCGATGAAGGAGAACACGACCAGCGCCGTGATCTGGATCACGTTGATCGCGAGGTTCACCGCCGTGCTGCCCACGACCCCGCGGTAGGCGATGTAGGCCACGCCGAACGCAAACACGATGCAGAAGGCGTACATTTCCAGCGGGCTGTTGTAGATTCCGCTGAAGGTGTCGGGAAACAGATACCCGGAGAGATAGCCGATCAGGAGCCCGGTGACGCCCACCATGCATCCGGGATAGACCCAGTAATAGAGGTGGCTGGCCCAGCCGGTGAAGAACTTGGCGACGCGGGCGAAGCGGAACGCCTTGGTCTTTGAGAGGAACGCCTGTTCGGCGTAGAAGTATGACGAACCGGCGCCGGGATAGAGCTTGGACAACTCGGCGTAGCTCACCGCGGTCGCGTAACAGAGGAGGAGAGAAACGAGGATGCCGAACCACATGGCGGAGCCGGCGGTTGGCGCGCCGTAGAGCGCCTGTTCCTGAAAGGTCAGCCACAGGAAGGCGCCCGGCGCGATCAGAGCCATGGCATTTACGGTCAAACCAGTCAGGCCCAGGGTGGGCTTCATTGAGGCAGTGCTTTTTTCAGCCATTTTCGGAGGGGGATTGAGGAGTTGCGGTTGCCGACTTCGCGTTCTCCAGAAGCAGCCCCAGCACCACCGGGCATCAACAGGACCTCAACAAATCCCGTTCAGACATCAAAAAAACATCAACGACCAGGCCGGCGTCTCTCCGGCCGCAGACTTAACTGGCTAGTTGCCAAAGGGGTGGGCGCCGCGGCGATGATCTTTTCTAAATGCCGCCCAGCCACGGAGCAGGCGGAGCACGCCCGAGCACGGCAACGCCGGCCCGAGGCCGCCTGCTCCACGTGTTTTTCGCCGACGTGTAGGTCCGCGGGCGGACACGGGGCTCAGGCGCGGATCCGCGCGAGCCAGAGGCGTCCACGCTTATCCGGCGCAGAGTCGATAGCCGACGCCCGGCTCGGTCCGCAGAAATCTCGGCTGGCTGGGATCCTCCTCCAGCTTTTGCCGCAGGCGGGCCATGTAGACGCAGAGATAATGGGTCTGGTCGGCCGCGTTCGGTCCCCAGACATCCCGCAGCGCCTGCGCTTGGGTTACGACGCCGTCGCGGTGGACGAGCAGCAACCGCAGCAACGCGTACTCCTTCGCGGTGAGGCGGACGACCGCGCCGTCCTTGGTTATCACGCGGTTGACCAAGTCGGCCTGCACCATGCCGAACCGGACTATGCGGGCCTCCTCCGGTGCCTGGGTTCGTCGTCGCAGCACGCGCAGCCGGGCGAGCAATTCGCCGCTGCCGAACGGCTTGGTCAGGTAATCGTCGGCGCCGGCATCGAGCACGGCGATCTTCTCGCGTTCGTCATTGCTGACGGAGAGCACCAGCACGGGCACCTGGCACCAGTCGCGCAATCGCCGGAGCACCTCGGCGCCCGGGAGGTCCGGCAGGCCCAGATCAAGGATCACCGCATCGGGCCGGCGGTGCGCAATCTCGTTGAGTCCGACCCGGCCGCCGTCGGCTTCGCGCACGTCATATCCGGCCGCTTCCAATGTGACGCGCAGGAGCCGCCGGATCTGGAATTCGTCGTCGATGACCAGCATCTCGGGTTTGGCGGAGGAAGCGTTCATCTTCGGCGCTGTGACTCAGGTGACAGGGGTTGCGGGCGTCGCGGCCCCGGCCGACGCGGCCGCGCGGTCCGGCGATCATCCGGCGGCCCCGGCGAACAGGAGCCCGATCATCACCAGCCAGAGCAGGCTCGCACCGCCGAGCAGGCGGAGCATGAACCGGCGCGTCAACGCGGCGGGGGCGGGTCCGGGGAGGAAGCAAGTGGGGTCCACCAACCAGCGCACGCCGCGGCCGCCATCGGCGGTGCCGACCCCGGGCCATTGGTGACGATCGGAGATGAAACCCTCCGCCGCCAGCTCACGAATAAACCCTTGCCGCCGGCTCTCGGTGAACGTGTCCCGCGAGGCCCGGATGACCACCTGTTCGCCGATCTCCTCCACTTGCACCAGGGTGTCCTGTGCGGGGAAGCTGAAATGGAAGACCTGGGATTCCAAAACGCGGGCGGTCATGGGTTGAGGGCGCGCGGATTGGTGGCCGCGGGTGGCCAGTCGGCGCGGGAACTGGCGGGCGTGGGCGCGCTGAGCGAGCCCAGCACCAAGCCCACCACCAGGGCCGCCAAGGCGACGAGGACATAGGAGGCGGGGTGGGCGTCCACCGAACTGCGCGCCGCCGCAGGCGTCAGGTCCGCGGCGGGCTCCACCGGCAGGAACGCATGCATGTTCATGGGCGCCATGATAAGGCCGGGCCCGCCGGCCCCATAATCAAAAGGCGCCGGCCGGCATCAAAAGGACCTCAACGGGTCCGCGCGGGCCCGAAATCGCGGGCGGCGGGCAATGTTGATAATGCTTTGATGCCGCCGGTCCCCTCTGGGCGCGCCGGTGGCGGCCGGAAATCCGTTGAGCCAGAATTGATGCGCACCGCGGAGGTATTGATACCCCTCCGGCGTTGAACCTGCTCAATCC
>DATJUU010000049.1:0-4415 GCA_035502155.1 Opitutaceae bacterium | reverse complement strand
AAATCTGGGATTCGGCCCCCAAATTCGCGGTCCAAGAAGCGTTCTTCAGCAGGAGCTGACAACGCGACGCTGAGAGAGAAAAGGACGGTCAGGGAAGCATGTCCGCTCGCCGCAATGCAAGGCCAAAGTTGGGCGGGTGGTTCCGTGGCCGACGGACGGGAATTGGCGCTCCGCGGATCCGGCCTCCCATCGGCACAAGTCGCTGCCGCGGACCCACCTTGGCTGGCCGGCGTCCGCGGTCCCCCCCCCAGGGGGTTGCGGCGTCGCCCGCCTGCGGACGACGCCGAGATAAATTCGTTTACGCCGCGCGGCCGATCGGGTTTCTTGACGCTTTTGCCGCCCCATGGGAATCACCCCAAAATCCCTGGTCGTCGTCGGAGCCGGACCCGCCGGCCTGACCGCCGCCCTCGAGGCTCAGCGCGCCGGTTTCGCCACCACCGTGCTCGAGAAGGATCCGGTCTACGTGGGCGGCATCGCCCGCACGGTGCGGTTCCGGGGCAACCGCTTCGACATCGGCGGCCACCGCTTCTTCAGCAAGAGCGACGAAATCACGCGCTGGTGGCAGGAGCGGCTGCCCGATGACTTCATCCAAGTGCGGCGCATTTCCCGCATCTATTACCACGGCCGGTTCTTCGACTATCCCCTCAAGCCGTGGAACGCGCTCGCCAACCTCGGCGTGCTGACAAGCCTCGCCTGCGGAGCGAGCTACGCCTGGGCGCGCCTCTTCCCGCGCCGCCCGGAGCGCTCCTTCGAGGACTGGGTGTCGAACCGTTTCGGCCGGCGGCTGTTCAACATCTTCTTCAAGACCTACACCGAGAAGGTCTGGGGCCTGCCCTGCGCCCAGATCAGCGCCGACTGGGCGGCACAACGCATCCGGGGGCTCTCGCTCCTCGCGGCGGTCCGGAACGCATTCCGGCGGCCCGGCGGCCGCGGCGGCTCCGCCGTGATCAAGACGTTGATCGAAACCTTCGCCTACCCGCGCCTCGGCCCGGGACAGATGTGGGAGAAGGCGGCGTCGGATTTTCAGGCCGCGGGCGGGCGCCTCCACCCCGGCCTGCAGGTCACCCGGCTTATCCGCGAGGGCGACCGCGTGGTGGCGGTGGAAGCCGTCGACGCCGGCGGCGCATCCCGGCGTTTCGCGGCCGATCATTGCATCGTCTCGATGCCGCTGCGGGACACCGTGCTCGCCCTCGACCCGCCCCTGCCCGCCGAGGCCGCCGCCGCCGCGCGCCGCCTCGCCTATCGTGACTTCCTCACCGTGGCGCTGGTCATCGAGGGGGAAAATCCCTTCCCCGACAATTGGATCTACGTCCACGAGCCCTCGGTGAAGCTCGGGCGCATTCAGAACTTCCGCAACTGGAGCGCGGCGATGGTGGAGCGCCCGGACACCACCTGCCTCGGCTTGGAGTATTTCTGCTTCGCCGGCGACGACCTGTGGAACCGGCCCGACAACGAGTTGATCGAGCTCGGCAAGCGCGAGCTGGCCGCGCTGGGCCTCGTCCGCGCCGACCGGGTCCGGGACGGCACCGTGGTGCGCATGGAGAAGGCCTATCCCGTCTACGATCCCGGTTACCAGGACAACGTGGACATCATCCGGCGGGCGCTGGCGCCGCTGGCAAACCTGCAGGTCGTCGGACGCAACGGAATGCACAAGTACAACAACCAGGACCACTCGATGATGACCGCGCTGCTCGCGGTGAAGAACCTCCAGGGCGGTCGCTTCAACCTCTGGAACGTCAACACCGACGCGGAATACCATGAGGAGGTCCGCGGCTCCGACACCGCGGGACGCGCCGTGCCGCGCCCGCTCGCCGGCGACGGAGCCTAGACGCCGTGCCTCCGCCGGAGCCAGCGCGCATCGGCGACCCACCGCCCTCCCGCCGGCGATTCGAGTCGCTGGCGCTGGGCCTGCTGCTGCTGGCGGCGGCCTGGCTCTATTTCTGGTGGGCGCGCCAGCCCGGCTACCCCTGGATCACGAAGCAGCCCGCGGGGTTCTACCCGATGCTGACCGACGCGTTCCGGCACGGCCGGCTCCACCTCGCGATCGAGCCGGACCCGGCCCTGGCGCGCCTCGCCGATCCCTATGACCCCGAACAGAACCGCCCGTATCAGGTCAACGACCTCTCCTATTTTCGCGGGCACTACTTCCTCTATTTCGGCGCGGCGCCCGTGGTGACGCTGCTGCTGCCCTGGACGGCGCTGACGGGCATGTTTCTGACCGAGCCGTTCGCCGTCGCCTTTTTCGCCGCCGCGAGCCTGGGTGTGGCGCTGCTGTTGCTGGGCGCCGTACGTCGCCGCCATTGGCCGGCGGTGCCGACCGCTTACGTGCTGCTCGCGGGCGCCGTGCTGGCCGTGGGCAACAACTCCTTCTTCCTCCTGCGCTATCCGGATTACTGGCAGATCGCGATGGCGTGCGCCTGGTTCTGGCAGGTGGCCGCCCTCGCCTGCGGCTACCGTGCCCTCAACGCGGAGCGCTGGACCCTCCTCTGGCTCGCGCTGGCCAGCGCCGCGGCCGGTCTCTCGGTCGCCGCGCGGCCGAGTTATCTGCTCGGGACGCTGCTGCTGGTTCCCGTGGCGTGGAGCGTTGCGCGCCGGCCGCGTCGGATCCTGCCGGTCCTGCTGGCGGCGGGCGGGCCGATCGCCGCCGTGGGCGTCGGCTTGATGGCCTACAACTTCCGCCGCTTCGGTTCGCCGTTCGAATTCGGCATGCGCTACCAGTTCATCGGCGTGGACCTGCGGCACCAGCCCCTGCTCACCCCCGCGGCCTTCGGCCGGAACCTGGCCGCCTACCTGTTCCACGTGCCGCGCTTTCAGCGCTATTTTCCCTTCCTCTTCGATCCGCCCGAGTCGACCCCCGTCGGGGCGCTGCTTTTTCTGCCGTTTTCCTGGCTGGCCGGGCTGCTGCCGGTGTGGCGCCGCTTCGCGCGGCGGCCGGCGGGCGACGGATCCGGCCCGCTCCTGCTGGCGTCGGCGCTGGCCGCGGGCGGCAACTTTACCCTGCTCTGCTTTTACTTCCTGGTCTGGGGCCGCCACGCCTTCGATCTCATTCTCCCGCTCACCTGGCTGGCCGCGCTGGGCCTGCTCGCCGGCGCCGACGCCCTGCGCGCCCACCCCGGGGCGAGGCGCGTCTTCGCGGTGATCACGCCCATCCTTGTCGCCGGCAGCGTTGGGATGAGCTTTTTCATCGGCGCCCGGGCGTTCCAAGCGCCGGAGAAGTTGGCCGCCGCCGCCCGGCTGTTCGACGAGCCGGTACACTGGTTCGAAGCGCTGCGGGGACAACGGTTCGGGCCGCTGCAATTCGACGTCGTTTTCCCCGTCACTCGAGCCGGACTCGCGGAACCCCTGCTTTGCACCGGCACCGAGCAGCGGGACCTGCTCTACGTGCGCTATCTGGACGACGCGCACCTGCAATTCGGGTTCTTCCACGAGGGACTGGGCGGACCGCTAAGCGACCCGTTCGCGATCACGCCCGGCGGCGTGCATCATCTGGAGGTGGAGTGGGGCGCGCTCTGCCCGCCTCCCGAGCATCCGGTGTTCGCCGGCTGGCCGCCGGCCACCGTGCACCATGCGCGGATGCGCCTGGGCGTCTGGCTCGACGGCCGGGAGCTGCTCGCCCAGGAGGCGATGTTTCATCCCTCGACCCCCGGCGCCGTCCAAATCGGACGGACGCCGAACGCGTTTGGGTTTTGCGCGGCCGAGTTCAGCGGCCGGATCCTCCGCCGGCAACAACTCGCCCTAGCCCCGGCTCCGCCCCTGCTGGCGCCGAATTTATCCGGAGGCTGCGTTCTGGATTTCAGCCTGGGCCTGCGGCGAACCGGATACAGCGAGCCCCTGCTCGCCACCGGCCGCGGCAGCGCGAGCGACCTGCTGCTGATCCAATTTCTGCCGAACAACCAAGTCCGCTTCGGCCTCGATCACTGGGGAGGTGCGGCTGTTTTTTCTCGGGCGATTGGCCTGCCCGACGACGCCTCGCGGCACCGGCTGGCGGTTTTCCTGCCGCCACTCGCCGCGGCGACCCCGACCGGGGTCGGATCGCGGCTCCTGATCTTCTGCGACGACGAGCTGCTGCTCGACGCCCCGGGGGCGTTTCATCCGGCCGGCCCTGATGACGTTTATCTGGGGACGAACCCCTTCGGCGCCAGCAGCGCCCAGCCGATGTTCTCCGGCCGCATCATCGCGGTGCGCGCGGCCACGCCCGAAATCCGCTCCGGCCGCGAGGCGACTCTGCCCAACGGGCCGGTCAGCCTGCTCGTCCGGTTTCCGACCGATGCCCCGGGGCGGAGCGATCCGCTCCTGGTCACCGGCCGGACGGGAGCCGGCGACCTCCTTTATGTCCGTTATCTTGACGCCCGCCGGGTGCAGTTCGGGTTCGATCACTGGGGCGTTGGCGGCATCGTCGGCCCGCCCGTCGCGGT
>DATJUU010000048.1:0-31652 GCA_035502155.1 Opitutaceae bacterium | reverse complement strand
GTCGATGATGCACTCGATCACCGCCTCGTTCTGGCTGGTCGAGCCCATCAACGACTGCGGGAAGACCGGCTTGACCGCCTTCAGCAGCGGCGGCGGCAGCTTGTCCAGCTCCTTCGCCTTCGCGAAATCGGGCTGCGGCTTCTTCAGCTCCGCGATCATGGCCTGGGCGCCGGCGTCGAGGCTGTCGGAGGTGAAGCGCACCTGCTGCTTCAGCCCGGTCTGCACCACCGGCTTGCCGTTCTCGATCCGGGGCGCGAAGCGCTCCGCCTCGATCATGCCCTTGGCGGCATGCCCGAACTCAGTCTGGGTGGCGTCCACCACCGTCACGTCGCGGGTGAACCCGTCGCCGTCGATGTTGAACTGCACCGTCGCGCTGCCCTCCGTCCCCGCCAGGGCGAGGTCATACGGGTACACCAGCGGCGCCGGCGCGACCGGCGGCGGGACGCCATCCGCGGCGCGGGCCGCCAGCACGAGGAGGGACGCCGCGGCGCCGGTGGCGGCCGCCGCGAGCACGAAACGGGAGGAGAAACTCATAAAGGTGGCAACGCCAACACACCACCCCGGGACTGGCAAACGGTAAATCCCCGCCCGCGCCTCAGCCCTTGCCCCCGCCCTTCAGCACAATGACATGCGTGAGGTCGTTCTTCTCGAACTCGGCCCAGAGGGCGTCCTCGAGCTGCTTGATCCGCTCCTCGGCCGTGGGCGGCGGCTCCACGCTGGGCGTTTCCGACCACGGGCGCCGGGCCTGCTCGGCGGAGTAGTCGCGGTCCGCCAGGCGGGCCACCAGCTCATGCCAGAAGGCGTCGTTGGTGAAATCGCCCTGGATCTCGCGCACCCGCTCATCCTCCGCCAGCTTCGGCGCCGGCTGGAGCGAGCCGTCGTCGCGCTTCTCCACGAGGTCGCCGCAGCCGGCCGGCGTCGCCAGCTCGAGCAGCTGCTGGTCGAGCTCGAAGTACCGCTTGGCCGCGGCCGTGTCCTCGCCCTGGTAGGCGGTCACGACCCACATGCCGAGGTGCGTCAGCTCCAGCAGCCGCTGGTAGTCCTTCTGGGAAAGTGTCAGCTTCATGGCGGAAAGGCGCGGAACCCCCACCCTGCCGCCGCGTCCGCCGGGCGTCAACGCCCCGCAACCGCGGAATTGACCGGAGGCGCCGCCGCCGGTTGACTCTCGGCTCCCATGGCCACGCCGCCCGCCCCCGCCAACCTGATGGACACCCTCGTGTCGCTGTGCAAGCGCCGCGGGTTCATCTTCCCCTCCTCCGACATCTACGGCGGCCTCAACGGCTTCTTCGACTACGGCCCGCTCGGCGTCGAGCTGAAGAACAACATCAAGGCCGCGTGGTGGCGCGACTTCGTGCAGCGGCGCGACGACATGGTCGGCCTCGACTCCTCCATCATCCACCATCCCACGACGTGGAAGGCCTCCGGGCACGTCGACAACTTCACCGACCCGCTGGTGGACTGCAAAGTGTCGAAGCAGCGCTTCCGCGCCGACCAGATCTTCTGGGCCGCGGTCGTCGTGGACGGCCGGACGGTCGGCTACGTCTCCGCGCTCGAGAGCGAGGCCACCGGGGCTGAACTGCAGGAGAAGGCCGAGACTTTCAAGCGGAAGAAGGCCATCCAGGGCCAGCTCGCGCCCCTCGTGGTGCAGGACTTCACCGCCGCCAATCCCGAGGAGATCCCGCTCATCCCCTCGCCCGCCACCGGTGAGCCTGGCAGCCTGACGCCGCCGCGCTCGTTCAACATGATGTTCGAGACCTACGTCGGCGCGCTGCGCGACGAGACCGCCGTCGCGTACCTGCGGCCCGAGACCGCCCAGGGCATCTTCATCAACTTCAAGAACGTGGTCGACACCGGGCGGGTGAAGATCCCCTTCGGCATCGCCCAGGTCGGCAAGGCGTTCCGCAACGAGATCAACCCGCGCAACTTCACCTTCCGCTCGCGCGAGTTCGAGCAGATGGAGATCGAGTACTTCATCGCGCCGGACGCCGACTGGCAGCAGTGCCACCGCGACTGGATCGACGCCGGGCTGGCCTGGCTGGAGAGCATCGGCATCCCGCGCGCCCGGCTCAGCGAATACGCCCACCCGAAGGAGAAGCTCTCCCATTACTCCAAGGGCACGGTCGACATCATGTTCCAGTTCCCCTTCGGGGTGCAGGAGCTGTGGGGCTTCGCCGCCCGCGGCGATTTCGACCTCACCCAGCACCAGCAGTTCAGCGGCAAGTCGATGGAGTACTTCGACGAGGCCGCGAAGAAGAAGTACGTGCCGCACGTCGTCGAGCCCTCGGTCGGCGTCGACCGCATCCTCCTCGCCGCGCTCTGCGCCGCATACGCCGAGGACGAGGCCCCGGACGAGAAGGGCAAGCTGGAGAAACGCGTCTTGCTCCGGCTCAGCCCGCGGCTGGCGCCGGTCAAGGTCGCCGTGCTCCCGCTGGTGAAGAACAAGCCGGAGCTGGTGGCGATCGCCGAGACCCTGCACCGGAAGCTCCAGCGCAAGGTCGTCTCCTTCTACGACCAGTCCGGCGCGATCGGCCGCCGCTACCGCCGGCAGGACGAGATCGGCACGCCGTGGTGCGTGACGATCGACTTCGACACGCTGGCCAACGGCACCTTCACCCTGCGCGACCGCGACTCGATGAAGCAGGAGCGCATAGACGAGAAGGCGCTGTTCGCGCTGCTCGACGAGAAGCTCTGTTGAGCCGGCGGGCGGTCAGTCGAAGCCCCGCTTCAGTTGCTCGCGGAGCTCGCCGATGATCCGGTTGGTCTCGTCGGTCAGCGCGGCGATCTCGCGCACCACGCCGTCCAGCCAGGCGGGGTCGACCAGCCTCTGCTCGGCGCAGGCCTCGGCGCCGAGCCGGGCGTCGGCGTAATAGCCCACGGCGCGTTTCAGGCGCGCGATCGCCTGGCCGCAGCTGTCCACCGGCGGAGGATAGTCGTCGCCGTCGAGGGCCCCGGCGGTCTTGGCCGCGGCCGCGCTCACTCCCGCCACCACTTCGACCACGGGGTGTTCGCGGTTTGCGTCCACCGGCAGCCACCGGTGGGATTCGATGTCCCGGTGCAGGCGCACGGCCAGCTCCGAGGCCCGTTCCGTCAGCGGATGGCGCTGTTCCGCCTCCGCGGGCATCCCGGGGTCGTCCGCGGCCTCCTCCATCGCGCGGTTCATCTCCTCGATCCACTCCTCCCGCCGCGCCTCCTGTTCCGGCGTGGGCGGCGCCTCGCCCCGCTCGCGGCGGCGGCGCTCAAGCTCCTCCTCGAGGATCTTCTCGTAGTCCGCGTCCGGTCCTTCCCGTTCCAGGCGCGCCGCGATGCGGTCCGCCAGCCGGTCGCTCTCCTCCAACATGCGGTCGGCCTCCTCCTCGGTTTGCGGCCGGTCCTCGTCCGCGCGGTCGGCGTCGTCCTCGGCGCGCCCCGCGGCCCCGTCCAGCCGCTCCATGAATCGCGTCAGCGCCTCGCCGTTGGCGCTGCGCTGCTCGGTCTCCTCGGCGGGGGTCATGTCCCAGGTCGCGGCGCCGGCGACGGTCAGCCGGTAGGCGGCCGACTCGATGACCACGCGACCGTTCGCCTCGCTGAACCACTCCAGGTAGAGGGCGTTGCCCCAATGCCAGGGGAACGGCTTTTTCGCCGCGGCATACCCGCCGATCTGCTCCAGCGGGATCTCCGGCACCTTGACCTTGCGCGAGGCGGTGAGGTCGCCCACCACGCCCGTCTGCCGCGCGGCGAAGGACGCCGGCAGGCCGGTTTTCGGCCGGTCGTGCGTGAACACCAAGCGGCGGCCCGCCAGGTCGCGCCACGCGTCGCCGCGGAGGTCGAGCTCCACCGGCTCCGCGCGGCCGGCGAACCAGAGCCGTCCGGTGACGCGGCCCCGGGTGCGGTTGTCGATCTCCCCGCGGACCAGGAACTCAGCCACACGCCAGGCCATGCCCCGAAAAAAGCCAGGTGCGCGTCAAAGGCGAACTCGAATCGCACCGCCGGGGCTTGCGGGCGGCCGGCGAATGGATTCGCTGGGACCACCGATGGAAGCCCATGCCCGCGCCCGGGAGCTGATTGACGCCGCCCACGCCGCCGACCCGAACCGCACCGCCGACGGCCGGCCGGCCGAGCTCGTCTACGCCGACCGTCTGGAGGCGTGGGTCGCGCGCCTGCAGCCCACCGCGCCGCCGCCCCTGCGGCTGGCGGCGCGCTGCCAGCACCTCGAACGCTGGCAGGTGGCCCGCACCTCGTTTCCGGCGGACCGCGCCGGCTACCTCGCGTGGCGCCGCTCCCTCTACACCCGGCAGGCCGCCCGGGCGCGCCGCCTGCTGCTCGAGGCCGGGGTGCCGGCCGCCGAGGCCGACGAAGTCGCCGTCTGGGTTTCCAAGGCCGGGCTGAAAACGAATCCGGGGACCCAGGCGCTCGAGGACGCGGCCTGCCTCGTGTTCCTCGAACATGAACTCGCCGACTTTGCTGCCCGCCATGCCGACTATCCGCCGGAAAAAACCGCCGGCATCCTCCTCAAGACATGGCGCAAGATGAGCCCCGCCGCGCAAGCCCTGGCGCGCGGTCTGCAACTGCCCCCGGCAGCCACCGAACTGCTGCGCGCCGCGGTCGCCCTGCGATGAGACGGTACCTGCGGCTGCGCCTCCTCGCTCCGGCCGCCGCCGTGTTCGTCGCCGGCCTCCAGTTTATCCGCCCGGCGAGGAACCTGGGCGCCGCGGAGGGACCGCAGGACCTGTCGCACCGCTATCCCGTGCCCGCCGATGTGCACCGCCTGCTTGTCGCCGCGTGCTACGACTGCCACTCGAACCACACCCATTACCCATGGTACGCCAACGTCCAGCCGGTGGGCTGGTGGCTGGCCAACCACGTCCGCAGCGGCAAAGGTCACCTCAACTTCTCCGACTTCGGCGCCTACGGCCCCCACCAGGCCGCGCGCAAGCTGGACGTGCTCGCGGACCAGGTGGACGAGGGCAAGATGCCCCTGCCCAGCTACCGCTGGATGCACCCGGCGGCGCGGCTGACCGAGGCCGAGCGCGCGAAGATAGTCGACTGGGCGCAGGACCTGCACGATAAGCTGGCGCCAGAGTGATCACGCTGCGGCCACCGGAGACATTCGTCACCGCGCGCCTGGTGGCGCGTCCGCCCCGGGAACAGGACGCCGCGGCGGTCTTCGCCGCCTACGCGAGCGACCCTCAGGTCACGCGCTACCTGTCGTGGCGTTATTATACCTCGGTGGAGCCGCTGCGTCAGTTCCTGCGCGCCGCCGTCCACATCTGGGAAACCGACGCGCCGGGCCACTACGCCTGGCTCCTCTGTCCCCAGGGCACCGACACCCCCATCGGTTCCATCGGCGTCAGCTCCGGCATGCACGGCCTGGTGGTGGGCTACGTGCTCGGTCGCGCGCATTGGGGCCGCGGCCTGATGACCGAAGCGTTGAGCTATGTCACCGCCTGGGGGCTCGCCCAGCCGCCGCTGTTTCGGGTCTGGGCTTTCTGCGACGCCGAGAATGTCGCGTCGGCCCGCGTGATGGAGAAGGCGGGCCTCCTGCGCGAGGGCCTGCTGCGCCGCTGGCACGTCTGCCCGACCATCAGCCCGGAGCCGCGGGACTGTCTGGTCTACGCCAAGGTCCGCTGACCGTGGGCGGGCGCCGCGCCGGGGCCGGAAGTTGATATTCTTTTTAGCCTTTCGCCGGGCCAATTGATTCAGGCGTAAGGCGCCCCGCGGCTATGCTGGGGGCATGCGTCCCCGAAGCACCCGCTTGCCCTCCCCTTGGAAGCGCCTCCCTGGCGCGTCGCTATGAATTCTTTTTATGTGGGCGTCCTTGGCAGGTGCGCTGCTGCTCCGGGGTCCGCATCCACCATCAATCACCAAGCATCGTTCCCATGAACAAGCTCCTGCGCACAACGTCCACCGGGGTCATCGCCCTGCTTGTCCTCGTCTGCGGCCTCCGGGCCCAAACCGCGCCCGCCACGGCGACCACCCCCGCGCCGGCGGCGCCGGCGGCCGCCCCGGCCCCGGCCGCGCCCGCCGTCTCTGTCGTCGTGACGCCGGCTGTGGTTTCCCAGTACATGTTCCGCGGCGTCCGCCTCGGCGGACCCGCCTTTGAGCCGGCCGTCGAGGTCGACGCCGGCAACCTCGCCGTGGGGGTCTGGAGCAACTTCCCGATCAAGGACAAGGTCCCCGGGCAGTCCGATCCGGAGATCGATCCCTATGGCTCCTACACCCTGACCGTGAACGACTCGGTGTCGGTGGCGCCCGGCTTCACCTGGTACAACTACCCGAACGCGGACACGAGCAACGGATTCTACAAGTCCACGTTCGAGCCGAACCTCGCGCTCAACTACACCGTCAGCGGCGTCAAGTTCACCCCCAAGATCTACTACGACATGGTGCTGAGCGGGCCCACCTACGAGCTGACGGTGGCCTACACGGTCCCCTTGAAAGAGATCAGTTCCGAACTCGACTTCACGGCCGTGGGCGGAACCTACATCATCGACAAGGCGGCCAAGGGCGCCGACCCCGACGTGAAGAACTGGGGCGACTACTATCTCGTGGGGGTGGCCATGCCCTTCGCGATCGGCCAGAGCGGCAAGCTCACGTTGGGCGTCGCGGTCACCAAGGGGTCCGGCAACTTCTTCAAGCAGGGCTCGGCGCCGAAGGCGGAGAACACCGCCGCGGTGGGGCGCGGCGTCTTCAGCATCAGCTACGCCTACACCTTCTGATCGCCGCCGCCCGCCGGCGGTTATTGCGAGCCCGGACCCGCGCGGTCCGGGCTTTTGGTTGGGGCGGCCCCTCAGGCCATCAGCCAGGCCAGGCCTTCACCGAAGGCGTCGGGCAGCACGTTGTAGTGATCGCGCCCGCGGAAACGCCGGCTCCTGACCTCCAGCTGCGGAAAGGGGCTCGCCGCCAGCTGGGCCTCCAGCATCTCCAGGTCGCCGGTCATGGACGGCGTGTCGTTGTCGCCCACGCTGAGAAACAGGCGGGCGGGCAGCGCGGCCCCGGTGCGCTGGAGTCGCCCGGCCGCGCAGAGCAGCGCCCGGTCATCCCAGAACAGCGACGGGGCGCTCGCCAGGATCCGGTTGAAGAACGGCCGGCGCTGGAAGAGCGCGTGCAGCGCCAGCAACGAGCCGAGGGAGTGGCCGCCGAGGCCGCGGACGTCGTCGCGCAGCCGGTGCCGGCGCGCGAGCTCCGGCCACAGCGTGCCGGTGAGAAACTCCAGAAAGGCGTCCGCCCCGCCGCTGCCCGTTTCGGTGGCCAGCGCGGTCGGCGTGTAGTCCCGCAGCCGCCGGTTGCCCGGCTTGGTGTAGCTGGCGCCGTAGCCCACGCCCACGAGCAGCAGCGGGGCGATCCGGCCGGCGGCGCGCAACGCCTCGCAGGCGCCGGCCGCGAAACGGAACTGGTCGTCGCCATCCAGGAACAGCATGGCCGGCCACGGGACGGCGCCGGCTTCGGCCGCCGGGGCAAGCTCTTGAATGACGTACTCCGTGGCGAGGGCGGCGGCGCGCAGCCGGAAGGTGGTGCTGGTGGCGGTCATGGCCGGGCGCGGCGCCGCCGCTAACGGCTGAACATCGCCGGCAGCCTGGCCCGCGGGCCGCGCCGGCCGTCCGAATCCTCGCCGCGCGCGAAGACCCGGACCGACGCCCACAGCAGGAGGGCGGTCACCGCGACCAGCGCGGCCACCGCCACGGGCACCGGGAAGAAGCCCTGGCCGAGCAGCGCGCGCCGCAGCAGGTCGACCGCGTAGGCCACCGGATCGAAATGCGCCGCCACCTTCATCCAGTGCGGCGCCATGCCGAGCGGATAGAGCGCCCCGGAGAGGAAATACATCGGCAGCAGCAGCGCATTGCTCACCACCGGGAACACCGCCGGCGAGGAGAACCGCGCCGCCACCGCCACGCCGATGGCGGAAAAGGCCGCGGCGGACAGCACCATGGCTCCGATCACCGCCACGAGACTGCCCAGGGTGAGATGGACGCCGATCACCGGTGCGAGCACCAAAAGCAGGGCCGCCTGCACCAGCGCCTGCAGCGCCCCGGCGCCGATCCGGCCCGCCGCGATCGACCAGCGCGGGACCGGCGCCACCAGCACCGCCTTGAGGAATCCGATCTGCCGGTCGAAGACGATGGTGATCGCCGCGAAGGTCGAGGAGAACAACAGCGTGAGCGCGAGCACGCCGGGAAAGATATAGCGCCGGTAGTTGTCGCCGCCGAGCTGGGAGCTGGCGCCCAGCCCCGATCCGAGCACGAACAGATACAGCAGCGGCTGCACCAGCGAGCTGACCAGCCGGATGCGATCCTGCCAGAATCGCTTCATGTCGAGTACGATCAGGGTCCAGGCGGCGCTCATGGGGCGGCTCCGTTGAACCGGCCCGGGACGGCGGGCGCACTCTCACCCCCGAGCCCGCGGCCGGTCAGCTCGAGGAAGACGTCTTCCAGGCTCGGCGCGTGCATCTCCACCCGCCGGACCGGCACGGGCAGTTCCCGCACCAGCAGCGGCAGGACGGCAGCCGGGTCCGCGTGCACCAGCAGCAGCTGCTTCTCGGCGGTCGCGGCCTTGAATCCGCGGCCGGCCAGCCAGGCGGCCGCGGCGGTGTCGTCGTCGGTGCTCAGCCGGATCACGCCGCCGCCGAAGCCGGCCTTGAGCTCGCGCGGGCTGCCCAGCGCGATGATCCGGCCCTCGGCGATCAGCGCGATGCGGTCGGCGACCTCGGCCTCCTCCATGTAGTGGGTCGTGAAGAACACGGTGAGGCCCTCGCCTGCCATCCGCCGCACCTCCGTCCAGAAGTTCCGGCGCGCCTCGACGTCGAGCCCCAGCGTGGCCTCGTCGAGGAACAGCACCCGCGGCCGCGCCACCAGCGCGCGGGCCAGCTCGATGCGCCGGCGCTGGCCGCCGGAGGTCTGCTCGGCCGGCCGGTCGGCGGCCTCCTGCAGCCCCAGCTTCTCGAGCAGCACGCCCGCCCGGCGCCGCGCCTCCGCCGCCCCCAGGCCGTAGCACCGCGCCATCAGCTCGAGGTTGTCGCGCACGGTGAGGCGCCGCTCGATCGCCGGTTCCTGGAAGACGATGCCGATGTCCTGGCGCACGGCGGCGCGCTCGCGGGTCACGTCGTGCCCGCAGAGCGTGGCCCGCCCCGAGGTCAGCGTCCGCAGGGTGGCGAGGATCGAGAACAGCGACGTCTTGCCGGCCCCGTTCGGCCCGAGCAGGGCGAACATCTCCCCGGCCCGGATGGTGAGGTCGATGCCGCGCAGGGCCTCCACCTCGCCGTAGCGCTTGGTCACGCCCTCGACGACGATCACGGGATCGGGCGGGGTGGACGCGGCGGGGGCGGGGGTGGCGCTCGGGGACACGGTGCCCGCTACGAAATCCAGCCGGCCGGCGCCGGCAAGCGTCCGGGTGCGAAACCCGCGCGGCCGGCGATCCATCGTTGCAGCCGGTGGCGCGCGGCGCCACTGTCCGCACCAACCGCCATGGGGGAGCCGAACCATCCGCCGTCCGCCGCCAGCGCGTGGCGCTGGGTCCCAACGCTCTATTTCTGCGAGGGGGTGCCGTACGTGGTCGCGATGACCGTGTCGGTGATCCTCTACAAGAACCTCGGGGTCTCCAACACCGCGATCGCCTTCGCTACCAGCTGGCTCTACCTGCCGTGGGTCATCAAGCCGCTGTGGTCCCCGGTGGTGGACCTGGTCCGGACCAAGCGCGGGTGGATCATCACCCTGCAACTCCTGCTCGGCGCCGCCCTCGCCCTGCTCGCATTCGGCGTGCCGGCGCCGCACTTTTTCCGTCTCACCCTGGCGGCCTTCTGGCTGCTTGCCTTCAGCTCCGCCACGCACGACATCGCCGCCGACGGCTTTTACCTGTTCGCCCTCGGCCCCCACGACCAGGCCGCGTTTGTCGGGGTGCGCAGCACCTTCTATCGCGTCGCCATGATAGCCGGGCAGGGCGGGCTGGTGTATCTGGCGGGCGTCCTGCAGGCGCCCCTCGGTTCACCCGCCCGCGCCTGGTCCGCCGCCTTTCTCGTCGCGGCCGCCGGGTTCCTGCTCGCCGGCCTGTACCACGCGTTCGTCCTGCCCCGCCCCGCGGCCGACCGGCCGGCGGCTTCCGGCCCGCGCCCGCTGGCCGGGTTCCTCTCCGTTTTTGCCGGCTTCTTCCGCAAGCCGGGCATCGGCGCCATTCTCGCCTTTCTGCTCCTCTACCGGCTGGCCGAGGCCCAGCTGCTCAAGCTGGTGCCGCCGTTCCTCCTCGACGCCCGGGCGCGCGGTGGCCTCGGCCTGACCACCGGGCAGGTGGGCCTGATCTATGGGACGCTCGGCATCATCGCGCTGCTGCTCGGCGGGCTGGTCGGGGGCTATGCCGTCGCGCGTTTCGGGCTCAAGCGCATGCTCTGGTTCATGCTGCTCAGCATGCAGCTGCCCCTGGCGGTTTTCGTGGCGCTCGCCCTGGGGCAGCCCTCGAGCCTGCTGCTGATCGGCGGCGCGCTCACGGTCGAGCAGTTCGGCTACGGCTTCGGGTTCACAGCCTACATGGTCTACATGATGATGGTGGCCGACGGCGAATACCGCACGGCGCACTACGCCCTCTGCACCGGCTTCATGGCGCTGGGCATGATGCTGCCCGGGCTCCCCGCGGGCTGGATTCAGGAGCAGGTCGGCTACCCCTGGTTCTTCGTCTGGGTCTGCCTCGCGACCCTGCCCTCGTTTCTCGCCACCGCGCTGATCAAAGTCGCGCCCGACTACGGCCGCCGCCGGCCGGCAGGGGCCTGATCGCCGGAACGCTCGGGCGGCCCGGCGCCATTTGTGGTCTTGCTGCCCCCGGGGGCGCCGGGATATGCATGAGCCCCACAGCCGGCGACCTCCGCGCCCGGCGGGGGTGAGAACCGCGACCATGTATCAAGTCAACTTTTCCGATCAAAGCATGCGCGAGCTCAACAAGCTCGACAAACTCGCGCAGCTGGCGGCGATCGAACCGATCACCCGCCTCACGCCAGCCGAGCTGGCCAACCCGCGCGAGCCCCTCGGCCGGTTTTCGCGCGGCGGCAAGTCCTTCTACCGGCTGCGGGCCGGCCCCTTCCGCTTCTACTTCGAGGCCCGCGGCGACACGCTCCACACCCACTACATCCTCCACAAGGACTCGCTGGAGGATTTCCTCTTCCGCACCAAGCTGCCCGTGTCCGAACAGCAGCTGTTCGAACAGCACTCGAAGTTCTGGAAGTATCTCGAGAGCCTGACCACGACCAAGAAGTGAGCGCCCGGCGGGCCGCGCCGGCCTCCCGCCTTCCTTCCATGCCCGACCTCGAATCGCGCGAGAACCCCTACAACGTCACCCAGGCCAGCCGGATCTATTTCCTGCCGAACCTGATGACGGCGGGGAACCTCTTCTGCGGCTTCGTCGCCGTCATCCGCTGCATCCAGGCGCGGCTCGAGACGCTGGCGCCCGGTTCCATTTCCCATCCGCGCAGTCCGGCCGAGCTCTACACGCAAGCGGTGTGGTTTCTGCTCGCCGCGGTCATTTTCGACTCGCTCGACGGCCGGCTGGCCCGCCTCGGCGGCCGCGAGTCCCTCTTCGGCGCCGAGTTCGATTCGCTCGCCGACGTGGTGTCCTTCGGCGTCGCCCCGGCGCTGATGATGTTCTTCCTCATCCTCTCGCCGACCCAGGGCTACCCGGTGTTCCGGCAGATCGGCTGGTTCATCGGGTTCGTCTACCTGCTGTGCGCCGCGGTCCGCCTCGCCCGCTTCAACGTCATCACCAATCCCCTGCTCTACAAACCCAAGGACAGCAGCAAGGATTTCGTCGGCCTGCCGGTGCCGGCGGCCGCGGGGACCGTGGCCTCGCTCGTACTGCTGCTGCTGCATTTTCCCGACGACACCGTCGAGGTGCACCGGCTCGCGCTGATCCTTCCCATCCTCCTCCTGTTGATCGCGCTGCTCATGGTCAGCACGATCCGCTATCCGAGCTTCAAGCAGGTCGACTGGCAGATGAAGACCCGCTTCCGCACGTTCGTCATCATCATCGTCTTCGCCGGCGTCGTTTTCTGGCAGCAGGAGGTGGCCTTCGTCGCCCTGTTTCTCACCTACATCTTCTATGGCCTTGTCCGGCATGTGCGGCGCGTGCAGTTCATCACCCAGCTCCGCACCCAGCGCAAACAGGGCGTGAAGAAACCGCCAACAACCGTCCAATAACCTTGCGCTGTCCGCCGCGCGGGCTTTTCGCGCCGGCTTGCCCCCGGTCATTCCCAACGTTATCCACTCCGTCAGTCGCCCACCCGCCACGGGTGAAAACCGCTCCGCTCCGGCGCTTATTGGTGCTATTCACCGGACATAATATGACTGATACTTCCTTATTGAATCCCCCACCGATTATTCATTGTTTGTGAGCAAAGCCTCCGGATCGCTCCGTCCCCACCCATGAAGTTCAAAATCAATCGCGACCATTTTAGCAACGGCTTGCAACAGGTCCTGAACGTCGTGGGTTCCAAGGCCACGATGCCGATCCTGAGCAACGTCCTGATCGAAGCGGAGAAGGACCACATTTCCCTCACCACGACCAATCTCGACCTCGGGATCCGCTGCCGGATCAAGGCCGAGGTAAAGGAAACAGGCTCGGTCACCCTCCCGGTGAAGCGTCTGGCGACCATCGTGCGCGAGCTGCCGAATGTTGACGTCGCGCTCGACTCCTCGCCCAACCACCAAGTCAAGCTCGCCTCCGGCGGCTCCCAGTTCCGGATCATGGGCATCGGCAAGGACGAGTTTCCGCCGCTGCCCGAATTCGGCGAGGACAAGTCGTTCTCCCTCGAGCAGGCCGAGCTGGTGAACATGCTCAAGGGCGTCGCCTACGCGCAGTCGGCCGACGAGACGCGCTACATCCTCAACGGCGTCTATTTCAACTTCCGCGACGGCAAGCTCTCCCTGGTGGCGACCGACGGCCGCCGTCTCGCCCTGATCAGCAAGGAGCTCGAGTTTCCGGCCGCGAGCGCCGGCAGCATCATCCTCCCGGCCAAGACCGTGGCCGAGCTCCTCCGCCTGCTGGACAAGGGCGCCAAGATGAAGATCTCGTTCAACGAGCGCCGGGCGTCCTTCCAGATCGCGACCGAGAAGGATACCAGCGGCCTGGTCGAGAACATCTACCTGTTCTCCAAGGTCGTGGAGGGCAACTATCCCAACTACCAGCAGGTCATCCCCAAGGAGACCCACCAGCGGATCAAGCTGGAGCGCGAGCTCTTCCTGCAGTGCGTGCACCGCGCCGCGCTGGTCTGCAGCGAGAAGGCCAACTCGGTGAAGATCAAGCTGAGCAGCAACCTGCTCGAGATCAGCGCCTCCAGCCCGGATTTCGGCGAGTCCCACGAGTCCATGGCCATCTCCTACAGCGGCCCGGACCTGCAGGTGGCGTTCAACCCGCAATTCCTGATGGATCCGCTGCGCGCGCTGACCAAGGACGAGGTCTTCTTCGAGGTGAAGGACGAGGTCAGCCCCGGCGTCTTCAAGACGCTGGAAAGCTTCATCTGCGTCATCATGCCGGTGCGGCTGAGCTGAACCCCGCACGCTCCGGACGGTCGGAGGCGCCCTGCCGGCGGCGCGCGGCCGACGTTCGCGCCCCGCCGTGGAAATCGATCCCAGCTACCTTCTGCTCGCCGCCGCCTTGCTCTCGCTGGTGCTTTTCGCCCTCAACCAGCGCCTGGCCTCGCCGGTGATCGCGATTTTTGTCCGCTGGCTGCGGTGGCTGCTCTTCGCGTTTGGCGGCGCGTTCCTGCTCCTGGCCTGGGGCGCGAGCACGCGGCCGTTCTGGGTCCTCACGCTCGTGCTGTTCCTCGCCTGGTTCCTGATCGAGACGGTCTACAACTGGGCCGCGATCGCCGCGCTCAACCAGAGCCCGCTGCCGCTGTTCCCGCGCTATGTGGTCAACGCCAGCGGCGAGGAGTGGCCGACGCACCCGCGCCTGCTCCAGGTGCGTGAATGGCTGCGGGGCCACGGCTACACCCAGGCGCAGGCGCTGAAGGCGGAGATCGGCGGCGGCATCTACCTGCGCCTGTCGGTCTACCAGGATCGCGCCGCCCGCACCCGGGTGCAGGTGACGTTCGTCCCGCAGGCCAACGGCGCGATCTCCGTCTGCTACACCCTCAGCTCCTGCACCACCGACGGCCTGCGCTGCGTGACGGACAACCTCTATCTGCCGTTCGGGGGCTTTTATCCCGAGAATTGGCTGGTCGAGCGCCGGCCATGGAGCCGCAGCCTGCCCCGGCTGCTGGCGCGACACGAGCGCCGGGTGGCGGCGGCCGGGGGCTTCGCGCCGTGGACGCTCGAGCCGGTGGAGGACCTGAACCAGCAGCAGTTCGAGCTCGACCGGCTCAACACCGAGCTGGGGTTCCTCCTGCCCTACGACCAGCGCGAGGAATTCGGCAAGATGACCCACGAGGGCCGGTTCCGCGTCTGGCGCGAGGTCTGGATGTTGAACTATTTCGGGCGGGCCACGCGCTATCAGTGAGCGGCGTCAGCCCCCGATGTAGCTCATCTCGATCTTGAGCCGGGTTTCGTGGCGGGCGAGCAGCTCGGCGCGCTCGTCCGAGTAGCGGTCCAGCCGGCCGCGCCAGACGCGGCCGAGATAGCCGAACAGCTCGTCGTCCCCCGCCCCGTCGCGCAAGGCACCGAGGACGTCCCAGCCCGCGGAGGCGAAAAGGCAGGTGAAGAACTTGCCGTCGGCGGACAGGCGGGCGCGGTGGCAGTCGCGGCAGAACGGCTCGGTGACGCTGCTGATCAGTCCGATCTCGCCGCGGCCGTCGCGATAGCGGTGGCGCGCGGCCACCTCGCCGCGGTACGCGGGGCTGCAGGGCTCGAGCGGCCAGCGGGCGGAGAGCAGCGCGAGGATCTCCCGGGCGGGCACGACCAGTTCGCGCCGCCAGCCGTTGGAGTTGCCCACGTCCATGAATTCGATGAACCGCAGCGTGTGGCCCTGCTCGCGCGCCCAGGCGGCCATCTCGGGGATGTCGCCGTCATTGACGCCGCGCTGCACGACCATGTTCAGCTTGACCGGGAGCCCGAGGGCGGCGGCGGCGGCGATGCCCGCGAGCACGCGCTCGACCCCGCGGCCGGAGCCGTTGCCGCTGAGGCGGGCGAACGTCTCCGGGCGCAGACTGTCGAGGCTGACGTTCAGCCGGTCGAGGCCCGCGGCGCGCAGGCGCGGCGCGGCGGCGGCGAGCAGCCAGCCGTTCGTGGTCAGGGCGACGTCCGGCACCCCCAGCTCCTGCTTGAGCAGGCGGACCAGGTCCGGCACATCCGGGCGCAGGAGGGGCTCGCCCCCGGTGATGCGGACCTTCTCGACGCCGAGCCGCTGGAACGCCCGCAGGATGCGGCGCAGTTCGTCGAGGGACATGACCTGGTCGTGGTGGAGGAAGGCGTGGTCGGGCCCGAACACCTCGGCCGGCATGCAGTACGGGCAGCGGAAATTGCACCGGTCGGTCACGGAAATGCGCAGGTCGCGCAGCGGCCTGGCGTATTGGTCCCGGATGTCGGCCATGGAGCCAACGAGGTAAACCGAAAGCGGCCGGGGCGCAAAGCGGCGAATGATTCCGTCGCCGGGCGGCATTTCCGCCGTGCGCTCGGACGCGGCGTCGCTACAGTGGGCGGCCATGCTGTCGGTCGCCGAGGCGGAGCAACGCGTCGCGGAAGCCGTCGGGCCGCTGCCGACGGAAGACTGCGCGCTGCTCAACGCGCACGGCCGCGTCCTGCGGCAACCGCTGGTGGCGGACCGCGACCTGCCGCCGTTCGACCGGGTGGCGATGGATGGGTACGCCCTGCGGCACGCCGCGTGGACGGCCGGCCTCCGCCGCTGGCGCGTCGCGGGCCTGCAGGCGGCGGGCACCATCGCGCTGGCGGTGCCGGCGGACGACGCCTGCATCGAGGTGATGACCGGGGCGGCGCTGCCGCGCGGCGCGGACTCGGTTGTGCCGTACGAGGATGCTGTACGGGAGGAGAGCTTCATCACGCTCACACCCGGCCGGAAGATTGAGGCGGGTCAGGCGGTCCACCGGCGGGGTTCGGACCGGGCCGCCGGGGCGGTGATCGTCGCCCCCGGGGTGCGGCTGGGCGGTGTGGAGATCGCCGTGGCCGCGGCGTGCGGCTACGCCCATCTGGCGCTGACCCAGCAGCCGAAGATCGCGGTCGTCGCGACCGGCGACGAACTGGTCGAGGTGGGGGCCGCGGTGGCGCCGCACCAGATCCGGCGCTCGAACGACTATGCGCTGCGCGCCATGCTCCTGGCGGCGGGCCATCCGCGGGTGGAGTGCTACCATCTGCGCGACCTGCGGCAGGAGATCGAGCACCGGCTTTGGCACATCGTGGCGGAGTATGACGTGGTGCTGCTCGCCGGCGGCGTCTCGAAGGGCAAATTCGACTTTGTCCCGCAGGTGCTCGACGCGCTCGGGGTGCGCAAGATCTTTCAGGGCGTGGCGCAGCGGCCGGGCAAGCCGTTCTGGTTTGGGCTGAGCCCGCGGCGCACGCCGGTCTTCGCCCTGCCGGGGAATCCGGTCTCCTGTTGCGTTTGCCTGCACCGCTACGTGCTGCCGGCCCTGGGACGCATGAGCGCCCTGCCGGCCGCTGCGCCGCAGCACGCGGCGCTGGCCGAACGGCTGGTCGTCCACCCGTCCCTGACCGCGTTTGTCCCGGTGAAGCTGGCGCCGCACGACGGCCTGGAACGGCGGGCGGTGCCCGTGGCGGCGAACACCTCCGGCGACTTCGCCAGCCTGGCCGGCACCGACGGGTTCGTGGAACTGCCGGCCGGCGTCGGTGAGTTCGCAGCCGGCGCGGCGGTCCGCTTCTGGCCGTGGGCATGAGTCCGCGCGGCGGGGCCGGCGGACACAATTTCCCTTTGCGCGGCGGCGGCTTTGCGCGAGATTAGCGCGCATGCTGTCCCACGTGAACCGGAGGAACCAGCCGACGATGGTGAACGTCGGCCGCAAGCGCGTCACCCGGCGCACCGCGCACGCCCGCGCCGTCGTCGTGCTGCCCGGAAACCTCGGCGCGCGGCTGGCGGCGGGCGACATCGCGACGAAGAAGGGACCGTTGCTCCAGACCGCGATCCTGGCGGGCATCATGGCCGCGAAGCGGACCAGCGAGCTCATCCCGCTCTGCCATCCCCTGCCGCTGGACGACTGCCGGGTGGAGATCGAGCTGGCCCCGGCGGGCCGCGAGGCGGTGATCCACTGCCGCGTGGCGACCCACGCCCGGACCGGGGTGGAGATGGAGGCGCTCACCGGCGCGAGCGTGGCGGCGCTCACGCTTTACGACATGGCCAAGGCCGTGTCGCACGGCATCGTGATCCGCGACGTGCGCCTGCTGGAGAAGACGGGCGGGAAGCATCTGTTCCGCGCGGCCCGATGAAACGCGTCCACGTGCAGTATTTTGCGATGCTGCGGGAGCAGGCGCGGTGTGCGGAGGAGTCGGTGGCGACGTCCGCGGGCACGCCGGCGGCGCTCTACCGGGAGCTGGCCGGGCGCCACGGCTTCACGCTGCCCCCGGAGCGCGCGCGCGTCGCGCTCGACGGGGAGTTCGCCGCGTGGGATGCGCCGCTGCGGGACGGCGTCCGGCTCGCCTTCATTCCGCCGTTTGCCGGCGGCTAGGAGGAGCCATGTTCCGCCTGTCCCCCGACCCCCTGGATCCCGACGCGCTGCGGCGCGAGTTGCTCGACCCGCAGGCGGGCGGCTATGTGTCGTTCGAAGGCTGGGTGCGCAGCCGCAACGAGGGGCGGGAGGTGCGCTCGCTGGAGTACGAGGCGTATGGGGAGCTCGCGCAGAAGGAGGGCGCGCGGGTGCTGGCCGAGGCGCGCACCCGCTTCGCGGTGTTGTCGATCGCGGCGGTGCACCGGGTCGGCCATCTGCGGCTGGGCGAACTCGCCGTCTGGGTGGGCGTGACCGCGGAACACCGCGGCGCGGCCTTCGACGCCTGCCGTTACGTCATCGATGAGCTGAAGAAACGCGTGCCCATCTGGAAGAAGGAACACTACGCGACCGGGGAATCGGCGTGGATGGGCGGCGAAGGCCACCCGCCGCATTCTTAAATAAAAAGGTAAAACCACCGCGGGCGGACAATCGACTAGAAACCCGGCCGCTTCCGTCTAAGCTTGGGGGTCTATGCTGTTTTTTGCCGTCACCGCCCTCGGAAGACTGCAGAACCTGCCCCGGAAGAACCTGGTCAACCTGGGCCTGGGGATCCTGGTCATCATCGTGGCCGTGATCATCATCAAGGAGGCGGCCCGGATGAACAAATTCATCCTGGCCACGATGATCGCGCTCACCCTGATGGTGATTTGTTTTTCCTGGGTGTATCAGCGGAACGAGCCGAAGTTCCTGACCCCGCTGGTTGATACCATCGCGCCGTTCTTCCCGGCGGCACCCACGGGACACTGGTGATCTCGGGGTGCTCGTGACCCGAGAATTGGTTGGCATCGGCGGGGGTTTTGCTCCAATGGGCGTTCGCTTATGAAAAACGGCCAATCGAACGTCGGTCTCATCGGCCTGGCGGTGATGGGGCAGAACCTCGCGCTCAACATCGCCGACCACGGCTTCCGGATCTCGGTCTACAACCGGACGACCGAGAAGATGACGAAATTCGTCGCCGAAAACCCGGGCACGCCGGGCGGGCTGGTCGGCACGGCCACCCTCCAGGAATTCGTTCAGTCACTCGCCCTGCCGCGCAAGATCGTGATCCTGGTGCAGGCAGGGGCGGGCACGGATGCGGTCATCGAAAGCCTGGTGCCCCTGCTCACCCCGGGCGACATCATCGTCGATGGCGGCAACGCGAAGTGGACGGACACCATCCGGCGGGAGAAGGCGCTGCGCGAGAAGGGCCTGCGCTTCATCGGCTCAGGGGTGTCGGGGGGCGAAACCGGCGCGCGCTTCGGCCCGTCGCTGATGCCGGGCGGCGATCCGGCCGCCTACAAGGAGCTTGAGCCGATCTGGAACGCGATCGCCGCCAAGGTCGACGCCAAGACGGGACGCCCCCTGCTAGGGGCGACACCGGGAAAGCCGGTGGTGGGCGGGGTCCCCTGCGCCACGTTCATCGGACCCGACGGGGCCGGCCACTACGTGAAGATGGTGCACAACGGCATCGAGTACGGGGACATGCAGATGATCTGCGAGGCCTACGATCTCCTGCGCGGCCTGCTGGGTTTGAAGGCGGCGGAGATCGGCGCCGTTTTCGCGGAGTGGAACCGAGGCACCCTGGATTCCTATCTGATCGAGATCACCGCCGACATTCTCCAACAAAAGGACCCCGTCACCGGCAAAAAAGCCCTGGTGGATGTGGTCCTGGACGCCGCGGGGCAAAAAGGCACCGGCAAATGGACGAGTGTCAACGCCCTCGACATGGGCGTGCCCGCGCCGACCGTCGCCGAGGCGGTGTTCGCCCGCTGCCTGTCGGCGGTGAAGGAGGAGCGGGTCGCCGCCAGCCGGATTCTCAAGGGCCCGGGACGGAAGCGCTACGCCGGCGGCAGGCAGGCGTTGATCCGGGCCATCCACGATGCCCTTTATTGCTCCAAGATTTGCTCCTATGCGCAGGGCTTCCAACTCATGCGCGAAGCCGAAAAGGAGTATCACTGGACGCTCGACTTCGGACGCATCGCCCAGATCTGGCGCGGGGGCTGCATCATCCGCGCCGTGTTCCTGCAGAAGATCACCGAGGCCTACGGGCGCAACCTGCGGCTGGCGAATCTCCTGCTCGATCCCTACTTCAACGGCACGGTGAAAAAGGCCCAGGAGAACTGGCGCAAGGTGGTGGCGCTGGCGGTGCAGAACGGCGTTCCCACCCCGACGTTCAGTTCGGCGCTGGCGTACTACGACGGGTATCGCGCCGCGCGCCTACCAGCCAACCTCCTCCAAGCCCAGCGCGACTATTTTGGCGCCCATACCTACGAACGCGTCGACCAGCCGCGGGGGAGGTTCTTCCACCTCGACTGGCCCGAGCCCACGCGACCCCAGATCCAAGCCTAGGCGACCGGGAACAGTTGGTCGCCGACGTCAGCAGGAACGCAATAAACCGGATTCCTGTCTGGCTCACTGCTCATTTAATCCAAATTATCATTAAAATTGGATTGACTAAAATTGACTAATCAAAATCAATTAAAATATAGGATAGTTACGCCACTGATTGAAGAGGCCGCCACAATATCTGGATGTTCTTCCTCAGCAATGGGCTGGGATGCTGGAGGCTTTTGAAAAACTGGCGCCGTCTGACGGATACCAACATTGGGATGAGCTGAGTCAGGGAGGGGAGCATGGCGGGGTAAGCCATGAGGCGACGTGGGCGGCGCTGAAGATTGTACGGCGGTCGCGGGAACGGCGCTTGGGGCCGGAAGGAACGCGGGGGTTCGGCTACGGCGTGCCGGAAAGTCTGGATGACCTGCTTCACGCGGTCGATCGGACGGGGGTTGAGGAGGTGGCCGGGGCGGGCCTGGCGGAACGCCTTGAGGCGAGCGCGTTACTGCGGGAGGCGGTGGCATCCGCGTCGCTGGCGGGCGCCAAGGTGGGATTGGAAGCGGGTCGGGAGATGCTTCGTGCGGGCCGTCCACCGGCTGGCGCTGAAGAGCGGATGGTGTGGAATCTGGCCGGCTTGCTGCGGGATCTGCCCGGGTCCGGTCCGCTGACCCGCGAGGTTCTGGTGGACATGAATCGCCGCGTCACCGTCGGGACGGTGGACCCGCCGGAAGCTGCCGGGCGGCTGCGCCGGGAGGGGGAAGCGGCGGCCGGGGTGGAGGCGGAGGCTGCCGGCTTCTATGAGCCGCCGCCGGCGCGGGAGTTGCCGGCGCGGCTCGAGGCCTTGTGCCGGTTCGGGAATGACGCGGCCGCGGAGCCGTTCATCCATCCCCTGATCCGGGCGATCGCGCTGCATTTCTGGGTCGCGTACGACCGGCCGTTTGTCGACGGCAACGGCCGGACGGCGCGAGCCCTCTTCTATTGGGCCATGGCCCGCGCGGGTTACCCGCTGTTCACCTACGTGTCCCTTTCATCACCCCTGGCCGCCGCCCCCCGCCGCTACGCCCGTGCGTTCCTCGAAACCGAGTCGGACGACAACGATCTCACCTATTTTCTCCTCCAGCAGGCGGAGGCGGTCCGCGCGGGCCTGCGCGCCGCGCGCGAGCGCCTGGCGCGGAAGCGGACGGAGTTGGAGGCCGGGATGCGCCAAAGCCGCGTCTTCCCGCTCCTGAACCGGCGCCAGCAGGCGGTCGTGGCGCACGCGCTCCGTGCGCCCGACGCCCGCTACGGCATCGCCCGCCACCAGCACAGCCACGGCGTCACCCACCAGACGGCCCGCGATGACCTGTTTGACCTGGTGCGGCGTGAGTTCCTGACCGTGACACGCGAGCAGCGGGTCTATGTCTTTCGTCCCGCCGACGGGCTGCAGACGCGGCTGCACGCGGCGCCCGGCGTGCGACGCCGGCTGCGCGCCGCCGCCGTCGAGGAAACGCTGCCCACGAACCTGCTGTAGGGCGCGCCGGCGGAGGCGGCTCAACGGGTGAAGGGCAGCCGGGAGTCCGCCGACGCGACGGTCTGGCGCAGGCGGACCACGCGGCACTTCTCGGCGAGCCAGATTCCCTCCAGCCGGGCGAAGTCCTCGTCCTTGGAGCCGGTCACGATGCAATAGTCGCTCTGGGCCCACTGCTCGACCTCGTAGAGCGCGGTCTTCATCCGCCGTTCGATCTGGTCCTTGGTCTCCTGGCCGCGGGTGATCAGGCGGTCGTAGATGGTCTCCATGTTCGGCGGCATGATGAACACGGTGATCAGCCGCCCGCGCATGGTGGAGTGGCTCTCGAACGTCTGCCGGTAGGCGCGCGCCCCCTGCACATCCACGTTGACGACGAGGTCGGCGTTGTGCGCGAGCCGGTTGAAGACGGCGCCCTTCTTGGTGCCGTAGCGCGCGGTGTGCACCTGCGCCCATTCGAGGAACTCGTCGTTCGCCAGCGCGGCGTCGAACTCCGCGTTGCTGAGGAACAGGTAGTCGACTCCGTGCTTCTCCCCTTCGCGCGGCGGCCGCGTGGTGCAGGTGACGACGCGTTCGATCTGGGGGTGGGTCGCAACCAGCCGGCGGCACAGCGTGGTCTTGCCGGTGCCGGTGGGGCCGGCGATCAACATCAGCAGGCCGTGGGCTTGCTTCGGAGGCGGGGTCATGGGGTCAGTAGGTGAACGCCACGAGGTTGAGCAGAATTCCGGCGGCGAGCAACGCTGCGCCGAGCCCCCGGGCCCGGCCCGGCCGCGCGAACAGCCACTGGAGGAAGTCCCGCAGCCGGTAGGGCACGGCGGCGAGATAAAGGGCCAGCACGATGGCGAGGTAGGAGAGCACCTTCAGGGGATAATCCTGCGGCTCGTAGCGCATGAAGGAGGCGCCCAGCAGCGGCGTGGCCGAGAGCAGGAGCAGGATGCTGAGCCCGCGCACCGCGAGGAAATCCGGCACGTAACGGAACGCCAGGACCCCGAGGGCGCCGAACCCGACGACCCACGGCACGTTCGAGTCGCCGAGGATCCGGTCGGCGGCCCCCATGTTGGCCACCCGCACGAGGAACCACAGCACCCCGCCGCCGAACAGCACGAGGGCGCCCGCCGGCGAGCGCGGCAGGGCGGAGAACGCCGAAACCACCACCGGGCTGTTGAGCAGCAGCAGCACCCCGAGCAGGGTCAGGACGAGCCCGGGAAGCAGGGTGGCGAGGAAGAGGGACATGCGGAACGGAAGTTCGGCGGCCGGCGGGCGGGAGACGCGTCACATTTCCGGGCGGCCGGCGCAGGGTCAAGACTCCACTCCGGCCGGCAGAAGCTCGCCGTAGAGCACGGCCGTCGTCGCGCGTTCGATCCGCACCGGCGCCAGCGCGCCGATCTGCTGTTCGGCGGCCGCGAAATGCACCGTGCGGTTGCCGCGGGTGCGGCCGAGGAAGCTCAGTCCCTTCCGGTCCGGTCCCTCGACCAGCACTTCCTGCACCGTGCCGACCAGGGCCTGGTTGCGCCGGCGGGAATTCTGCTCCAGCAGGCGCAGCAGGATCTGGTTGCGCTCCTCCTTGACCTCCTCCGGCACCTGCCCGGACATCGCGGCCGCGGCGGTGCCGCTGCGGACCGAGTATTTGAAGATGTAGGCCATGTCGTAGTTCACCGTCGCGAACAGGTCGCGGGTCTGCGCGAAGTCCTCTTCCGTCTCGCCGGGGAAGCCGACGATGATGTCGGTGGAAAAGTGCATCTCCGGCCGCACCCGGCGCAGGGCGCCCACGATCTCCAGATAGCGCTCGCGGGTGTACGGCCGGTTCATGGCGCGCAGGATCCGGTTGCTGCCGGACTGCAGCGGCAGGTGCACGTAGTCGCCCAGCTTGGGCAGGCGCCCGTAGGCCTCGACCAGGTCGTCCTTGAAGCCTCGCGGGTGCGGCGAGGTGAAGCGCAGGCGCGCCAGGCCGTCGATCTCGTGGAGGCGCTCGAGGAGCTGGACGAAGGGCGTCCGGCCGCCGGTGTGCGCGTAGTCGCGCCGGCCGTAGCTGGTCACGATCTGCCCGAGCAGCGTGATTTCGCGCACCCCCCGCTCCGCGAGCGCGCGGCTTTCAGCCACGATCGCGTCCATCGGCCGCGACCGCTCGTCGCCCCGCACCTTTGGCACGATGCAGAACGTGCAGTCCATGTTGCACCCCTGCTGGATGGAGACGAAGGCGGTGACCTGGCGCTCCGCGAGCTCATGGTCGCGGATCTCGTTCTGGGAGCCGGCCTCCGCCGCGGTGTCGACGATCGTGGCGCCCAGCGGCACCCCCGCCTCGCGCGCGGCGCGCAGGTTGTCGAGGTAGCCGGGCACCTGGTGGAATTTCTGGGTGCCGACGATGAGGTCGACGTCCGGCAGCTGGTCGAGCAGCGCCGCGCCGCGGTTCTGGGCCATGCAGCCGAGGATGCCGAGGATGAACCGCGGCTGGCGCCGCTTGCGCGCCAGCAGGTGGCCGGCCTTGCCGAGCGCCTTCTGCTCGGCGAGGTCGCGGATGCTGCAGGTGTTGAGCAGCAGGATGTCGCACTCGTCCTCGTCCGGCACCAGGCGGTAGCCCCGGGCGCGCAGCAGCGCGGCGACGGCCTCGCTGTCGCGCTCGTTCATCTGGCAGCCGTAGGTTTTGATGTGGACCCGGTTCACCGCGCGGAACGGTGCTAAGTAGCCGCGCGCGGGGACAGGTCAAACGGGAAAGGCGCGGGGCGCGGAGGTCCGGCCGCCGGGTGGATCGCGGCCGGAAACCGGGAACCCGGCCGGCCGGCGGCGACAAGTTTTGCGTCGCCTGCGCGGTGGCGGGCGCTTTCCTCGTTCCCCATGGGTTTGTTCGACCGGTTCCTGCCGAAATCGCCGGCGCCCCGCCCGCCGGCGGCGGCCTCCCCCGTCCCCGCGGCCGGGGACGCCCCGGGCGCGCCCGAGCCCCTCCCACCGGTGCCGGAGACCCCCGCCCCCGCCCCGACCGGCGTGGCGGTCCTCAACCGCCTCAAACAGGCGCGCGAGGAGCTGGAGCGCAAGAATGCCGCCGCCGCCCTGGTCATCTACGAGGAGGTGCTCGCCGCGGCCGGCGACCGCCCGGATGTACTCATGACGGTCTCCGGCGACCTCGGGGTGACCGGCCACACCCGCGAGATGATCGAATTGGTCGCCCCGCGGTACGACGCCGAGCGGCACGGCCCCGCCACCGGCTTCAACCTGCTCCAGGCCTACTTGGCGGTCCGTGAGCCCCAGGCTGCGCAGCATGTGCTCGACCTCCTGTTCGCCCTCAACCGGCCGGAGCTGCAGGACCGGCTCTTCGGCTTTTCCAACGTCGTCGCCGACATGATGCTGATGGAGGCTGAGGGCACCATCGCCCCGGTGGCGCCGGCGGCGGTGGTCGCGGTCGATCCCAACGTCAACAAGATCGACCTCGTCACCATCAGCAAGCCAGTCTGGTTCTACGGGCTGGAGCGCCTCTCCGGACTGCTGCCGCCGAAGGAGGGACGGCTGCGGCGGGTGGCGTTCGCCCAGCTCGCCTTGCCCGCGGTGAGGGATGTCGAGGCGGCGATGCAGCAGCCGGAGGACGAGCTCGCGCGGATGTCGCGCGGCATTCCGCTGTGGCTGGCGGAGACCCTTTTGTTCAGCCCCCATTACGGCACGGTGGCGGTCGCGGCCACGGCCCGCCACGATCGCTACGTGGTGTTCAACGCCGAGTGGGCCCCCGAACATCTCCGCCAGCTCGTCGACTCGACCGAGGGCGGACTGGATTACGTGTTCATCGGGTCGCTGGAGCAGAAGCACGCCGACTACGAGCTCGCGCTGCGCGTCTGGGAGGTGAAGAAATTCCGCGAGCGCAAGGCCTTCACGGTGCGCTGGACGCCGGCGACCGCCGACCACGCCCTGGCGGATCTGGGGGCGCAGATTCGCACCTTCATGGAGTTCACGCCCTACCCCGCGGGCCAGGGGCTGGCCTACGCGCCGCCGGCCGCCCTGCGCGACTACACGGAGGCGCTGGGCGGCGCCCTCTCGCTTTTCCTCGCCGAGAAGCAGGTTCTGCCCGCGGTCTGGGGTGTCCTGCCGGCGGAGATGGTCGCCGCGGCGGACCGCGCGGCGGCGCAAGCGGACCCCGCGGCGCTGCTCGCGCTCGGCCTGCGGGCCCGGGCGGCCCGCCTCGGCCTGGCCGCGCCCCCGCCGCCCGCCGCCCTGGCCGCCGGCCCGGTGGTGGCGGAGGCCCGGCGCGAGCTGGGTCTTTGAGCCGGCGGCGGGACCCTTCTCCCATGGCCCGGCAGCGCATCGAAGACGTCCGCATCCTGGCCACCCGGCCGCTGGTGTCGCCGGCGGTGCTGACGGCGGAAATGCCGCTCGACGACGCGGGCGCGGAGTTGGTGGCCCGGAGCCGCGCGGCGGTCGAGGAGATCATCCTCGGGCGGGATGACCGGCTGCTTGCGATCGTCGGGCCCTGTTCGATCCACGACCCGGCCGCGGCGCGCGAATACGGGGCGCGTCTGGTTGCGCTCGCAGCTCCGCTCGCCGCCGATCTCCTCGTCGTCATGCGGGTGTATTTCGAGAAGCCGCGCACGGTCGGCGGCTGGAAGGGCCTGATCAACGATCCCGATCTCGACGGCACCTTCCAGATCAACAAGGGCCTGCGCCTGGCGCGGCGGCTCCTGCTCGACCTCACCGCCCTGAGCCTGCCGGTCGCGACCGAGTTCCTCGACACCACCCTCGGGCAGTACTACGCGGAGATCGTGACCTGGGGCGGCATCGGGGCGCGCACGGTCGAGAGCCAGGTGCACCGCGAGCTCGCCTCCGGTCTTTCGATGCCGGTCGGCTTCAAGAACCGGCGCGACGGCGACGTGCAGGTGGCGGTCGACGCCATCTGCTCGGCGCGCCAGCCGCACTGGTTTCCCTCGCTGACGAAGGACGGCGCGCCCGCCGTCCTTGGCACCGCCGGCAACGACCGCGGGCACCTCGTCCTGCGCGGAGGCGCCGCGGGACCCAACTACTCCGCCGGGCACGTGCGCGCCGCGACGGAGCAGCTGCGGGCGGCGGGCCTGCCGCCGTTCCTGATGGTGGACTGCAGCCACGCCAACAGCGGCAAGGATGCCGGGCGGCAGCCGGCGGTGGCCGCCGAGCTCGCGGCCCGGGTGGCGGCGGGGGAGCGCGCCGTCTGCGGCGTCATGGTGGAGAGCAATCTGCTCGGCGGCGCGCAGGACTATCGCACCCGGCCGCTCGTCTACGGCTGCAGCATCACCGATCCATGCCTCGCCCTCGAGAAAACCGGACCGCTGCTCGTCCAGCTGGCGGCGGCGGTGCGGGAACGCCGGACCCGGCGCTGACCGCGGCCACCCTGGTGGCCGAACTGCGCACGCAACGCAGCCCGCGCGACGTGGCGGGCCAGCGGCGCTTTGGCATCACGTCGCGCTGCGAGCAGCTCGGCATCCGGGCGTCGGTGCTGCGCGCCATCGCCCGCCGGCACCGCCGCGACCACGCCTTGGCGCTGGCGCTGTGGGCCACCGGCGTGCACGAGGCGCGGGGCATCGCGACCTTGGTGGACGACCCGCGGCAGGTCACCCGGCGCCAGATGGAACGGTGGGCGGGCGAGTGCGACAACTGGGCCGTGAGTGACGCGTGCTGTTGCGTGCTCTTTGACCGGACGCCCCACGCCATCGAGAAGGCGCACGCGTGGAGCCGCCGCCGGGCGGAATACGTCAAGCGCTGCGGCTTCGTGCTCATGGCCGGCATGGCGGTGCACCGGAAGGAGCTGCCCGACGCCGTGTTTCTGGATTTTCTGCCGGTCATCGCCCGCGAGGCGAACGACGGGCGCAATTTTGTGAAGAAGGCGGTGAACTGGGCGCTGCGGCAGGTCGGCAAGCGCAACTCCCGGCTGCGGCGGGCCGCGATCGCCACCGCGCGGCGGATTCACCAGCTCGACTCTCCCGCCGCGCGCTGGGTCGCGGCCGATGCGCTCCGGGAGCTGAGGCACTTGAAACCAACCAAGACGCGAAGACACCGGGCGACTTAGCCCTGCTGGGCGTCCTGGTTCCCTGGTGGTTCCACTCAACCGCCGCCGGCCAGCTGGCCGCAGCCGGCGGCGATGTCGAGGCCGCGGCGCTGGCGGACGGTGCTGGGCAGGCCGTGGGTGGCGAGGATGTCCTGAAAATGTCGCGCCGCCGCCTGGTGGGTCGGCGCGCCGTCGTAGCCGGCGGTGGGGTTGAGCGGGATGAGGTTGACCTGGGCGCGCAGGCCGCGGAGGAGGCGGCCGAGCGCGTGGGCCTGCTCCGGCGTGTCGTTCCGGCCCGCGATCAGCGCCCATTCGAAAAAGATCCGGCGCTGCTGTTTTTCGACGTAATACCGGCAGGCCTCCAGCAGCGCGTCGAGCGGCCAGCGCCGGGCGACCGGCACGAGCGCGGCCCGCTCCGCCTGGGTGGCCGCGTGCAGGCTGACGGCGAGGTGGATCGGGCGGGCCTCGTCCGCCAGCCGCACGATCCCGGGGACGACGCCGACCGTGCTCAGGGTGATGCGCCGGGCGCCGATCCCCGGGCCGTTGGGATCCCGCAGGATGTCGACCGCGCGCATCACCGCCTCGTAATTAGCCAGCGGCTCGCCCATGCCCATGAGCACGACGTTGCGCAGACGCTCGTGACGTTCGTGCGGCGACGGGCTTTCGGCCCGCGCCAGCGGCCCGCCGCGGCCGTGCTCCCGCAGCACGCGGTCGACGTGCAGCGCCTGCGCGACAATCTCGCCGGCGGTGAGCTGGCGCTGGAAGCCCAGCTGGCCGGTGGCGCAGAACACGCAACCCATCGCGCAGCCGGCCTGGCTGCTCAGGCAGGCGGTGGCGCGGCCGGTGAAGCGCATGAGCACGGTCTCGACGCGGTGGCCGTCGCCGAGGGCGAGCAGGTATTTGCGGGTGAAACCGTCCATGCTGTGCGCCTCGCGGGCGACGGCCGGGTGCGGCAGCGCGAGGGCCGACTCCAGGCGCGCGCGGAGGCGCGCCGGCACCTCCGGCATGGCCGCGAACCGCGTCACCCCCGCGAGGTAGATGTAGCTCCAGAGGCGGCCGGCGTGCACCGGGCTGAACTGCCAGGAGGAGACGAGTGCGCGCAGCTCGTCGCGGGTCAGGTCGAGAATGCTGGGCGGGCCGCCGGCCATGGGAACGCCGGGAAGCGTGCGCCGAAAGGGTCCGGCGGCAAGCGCCGAGGCGCGTCAAGGCAGGGGCGGCGCGCCCGGCCTATTCGTCGTGCTTGCTCTCGTAGATGTGCACGCCGCGGGCGTTGTCGGCCCACGACGGCAGGCCTTCATGGCGGCCGAGGTGCAGGTCGACGATCTCCTGGCGGCCGGCGGCCTCGCGGGCGCGCTCCATGATGCAGTTGAGGCCGGCGTAGGCGATGGTCTCCGGCGTGACCGCGAGCTTCGTGGCGAGCCGTTCAATCGGGGCAAACTCCTCGGGGTCGAGGTGGAGTTTGATCGTGGTATTCATGCAACCTCCGCGTTATTTGGCGGAGCGGACGGGAGCCGCTCCAGGATGGGGATGGATCAGGAAGGCGGCGGAGCCTCATCATGAGGCGGGGTGGGCGGGGATGTCGACGGTGGAGGGGCGGCGGGCGGCGATTGCTGGAGCTGCTCCAGCTCCAGCGGATGGTCCGCGCGCATCTCGTGCTCGGACACCCGGCCGGTCAGCCAGGCGAGGTTCATCGGGTAGACGTCGGGATTGAAGATGACGAAGTAGAAGTGCCAGGCGATGATGGCGAGCGTGGCCAGGATCGCCTCGTAGAAGTGGACGGTGCGCGAGATGTCGAAGCCCAGCTTGGTGAACAGCCCCATCGAGGTGTTCTCAAACCAGAGGATGGCGCCGGTGATGCCCATCAGCACCGTGCCCCAGACCAGGGCCCAGTACTCGGATTTCTCAATGTAGCTGAAGCGGCCGAACTTCGGCTTGTCCGGGGAGAACCCGAGGTTGTACCGCAGCACCGCCCAGGGATCAGTCAGATCGCGCTTGCGCGGCAGGAGGTCGAGGAACAGCTGCCGGCCCTCCGCCGTCAGCGCCAGATAAGCCACATGCCAGACGCCCGCGGCGATCAGGATCACGCCGGAAATGCGGTGGAGGAGGCCGCGCAGGAGGAAGGCCTGGTCGCTGACGTGGCGGATGGCCACGACCCACCACGCGTCGGGATAGCGGAGCATAAACCCGGTGATCACGAGCAGGGCGAAGCTGACCGCCAGGCCGGCGTGCTGCAGGCGCTGGTTGACCGTCATGCGCAGGTAGAGCCGGTGCGGCACCGGCTCCTCGTGAATCAGCCCCTTCTGCACCGCGAGCTCGCGGCGGACCTTCTTGAAAAAGTCGAGCAGGTTGTGCAGGCCCATGCCGCCGACCACGAGGACGATCAGGATGACGTAGAAGTTGGCGATCCAGTAGAGGATGGGGCTGCGGTCGCGCTGCGCGGCGCTGACGTGCACCTGGCCGATGGTGAAGCGCGTGTTGGCCCCGGGATGGCACTGGCCGCAGGTGGCGGCGACGTTGCGCTTGTTGACCGGCGAGGTGGGATCGGCCGGGGATTTGATGGCGTGGGCGCCATGGCAGCTGGCGCAATTCACCACCACGACCGCACCGCCGCGCTCGGCGAGGCCGTGATAGCTGTCGGAGAAGGTCTGGAAAACGTCGCCGGCCAGGTCGTATTTTTTTGTGAGGCGCACGGAGGCGTGGCACGAGGCGCAGACCTGCTGGGCGACGTTCTTGGAGTACACCGGCGAGGTCGGGTCGGTGTGCGCGCGGATGTCGTGCTCGCCGTGGCAGGTGGTGCAGACCGGGGAGTCGGCGTTGCCCTGGCGCAGCGCCCGGGCGTGGACGCTGGTGGCGTAGTCGGCGGCGACCTGGACGTGGCACTTGGCGCAGGTGTCGGGGATGTGCTGCGGATTGACCCGCGAGCCCGCCGCCATGGATTGGTTCATCTGGTGGCTGCCGTGGCAGTCGACGCAGCTGGGGGCGTTGACCTCGCCACCGGCCAGCGCGGCGCCATGCACGCTCCGTTCGAACGAGGCGACGAAATGGCGGCCAAGGAGGGTCTTGCCGGCGACCTCCGCCTTGGCGAGGTGGCAGGATTCGCACAGGGCCACCTGGTCGAGCTTCAGGGCGAGCCGGGTCTGCCCGGGAACAGGGCTGGCGACCGGCTTGCGGTGGCAGACGAGGCAGTCCGGGGCGTCCTTGACCCCTTGGGCGACCGCGCGCCCGTGGGCCGAGGCGAGGAATTCCTTTTGTTCGGGTTCATGGCAGCGCCCGCAGGCCGCGGTCTCCCGCGCCGGCGTGAACGGAAACGCGGACGACTTGGGTCCGACGATGTCGTGCGTGCCATGGCAGGCGGTGCAGTCGGTGTCCCGGCCGGCCGGGAACGGCGCCTTCACCAGGCGCGGGTGGAAGGCGTGCTTGGATCCGATGTCGTCGTGACACGAGGCGCAGTTGACCGGCGGGAGCGTCGATTGGTGGGGGATGTTGTCGCTACTGAAATTCTCGTGGCAGTCGGTGCAGTCGAGGGAGCTGTGGGCGGAGTGGCCCAGAGTGGCGGCATCGACGAACAGCGGGACCACCTGGCCCGCCTTTTTCATCTTCAGCGTCGGGTCGCGGTGGCACTCCAGGCACGATGCGGAGCCGTTGGCCGGCACGGCCTTGGCGGGTGACGCTTCCGGCGCGGCGCACAGCGCCCCGACCCCGGCCAGCAGCGCCCCGCACCCAAGCAGGGGGGCGATCCGGCGCAACGGGCGGAGACAGGTGAAAGGGGTGGCCATCGGGCTTGCCCCAAGGATACCGGGTGCGCCCCCGGCCGACACCGCATCGGTTGACGGATGCTGGGCATATTTTGCCGGCCCGGTCGGCATCTTTTGCGAGGTCCGGCGGGGCCTCCGGCGGGACAAGAAATGCCCACGATCGGTCAACCGATGCGGTGTCGGCGTCCCGCCTTCCCGCTATGATGCCGGGCAATCAAAGGCTTGCCCATGTTATCGCGCGTGCAACCGCTGTCCTGGCCGCGCCGCTGGCGCGGTGCGCGCTGGGCGTTGCTGTTCGCGGCGGCGGGCTGGGGCGTGGTGGCGCGCGGCGCCGAGATCGTGCCGAACAGCGACTGCCTGGACTGTCACGAGGCCGAGCCGCCGGCGAAGGGCAAAAAGCCGCAGAAGCCCGCCGGCGTTCGGCCGGAGTTCTTCCGGAATTCGGTGCACGGGAAGCTTAACTGCGTCGAC
>DATJUU010000047.1:0-10236 GCA_035502155.1 Opitutaceae bacterium | reverse complement strand
CAGATCGGGGTGACCGTCCACCTCGACGGTTCCTGTTCGGTGGAGGACAACGGTCGCGGCATTCCGGTGGACCTCCACCCGATCTACAAGATCCCGGCGCTGGAGCTGGTGCTCACCAACCTCCATGCGGGCGGCAAATTCGGCAAGGGGGCCTACCAGGTCTCGGGCGGGCTGCATGGCGTCGGCGCCAAGTGCGTCAACGCCGTCTCCGAGTGGTTCGAGGCCGAGGTCCGCCGCGACGGCAAGGTCTACCACATGCGCTGCGCGCAGGGCAAAACCACCCAGAAGATGACAGTGATCGGCGAGACCAAGAAGACCGGCACCAAGATCACCTTCAAGCCCGATCCGGAAATCTTCACGGTCACCCGCGAATTCAAAGCCGAGATCCTGGCCAACCGCCTCCGCGAGCTCGCATTCCTCAACCCCGGAATCTCGATCACCCTGGTGGACGAACGCTCGCAGAAGACCGAGCGGTTCCTCTTCAAGGACGGCATCACCGAGTTCGTGCGTTTCCTCAACGCCAACAAGAACGTCCTGCACGACAAGCCCATCACCTTCAGCGACGTCGTGCCCAACGAGGATCCCGCCAAGGTCGGCACCCTGGTCGACGTGGCGATCCAGTACAACGACTCCTACAACGACCAGATCTTCGCCTACGCCAACTCGATCTTCAATCTCGAGGGCGGCACGCATCTGTCGGGTTTCCGCACCGCGCTGACCCGCGTGATCAACAATTTCGCCAAGGGCAACAACATCCTCAAGGAAAAGGATCCCGGCATCACCGGCGACGACGTCCGCGAGGGGCTGGTCGCCGTCATCTCGGTGAAGCTCCCGGAGCCGCGCTTCGAGGGCCAGACCAAGACCAAGCTCTCCAATTCCGAGGTCGACGGCATCGTCCAGAAGATCGTCGGCGAGAAGCTGAAGTTCTTCTTCGAAAAGGAGACCGCGATCGCCAAGCGGGTGATCGACAAGGTGCTCAACGCCGCCCGCGCCCGCGAGGCCGCCCGCAAGGCCCGCGAGACCATCCGCAAGGGCGCCCTTTCCGGCGGCGGCCTCCCCGGCAAGCTCGCCGACTGCTCCGAGCGCGACGCCGCGCTCACCGAGCTCTACATCGTCGAGGGCGACTCCGCCGGCGGCTCGGCCAAGCAGGGGCGCGACCGCCGCTTCCAGGCCATCCTCCCGCTGCGCGGCAAGCTCATCAACAGCGAGAAGGCCCAGCTCGACAAGGTGCTCAACAACGAGGAAATCCGCACCCTGATCACCGCCATCGGCACCGGGATCGGCACCGGCGAGGACGACTCCGCCTTCGACCTCGAGAAGGCCCGCTACCACAAGGTCATCATCATGACCGACGCCGACGTCGACGGCTCGCACATCCGCACGCTGCTCCTCACCTTCCTCTACCGGCAGATGCGCGGCCTGTTTGACCGCGGCTACGTCTACATCGCCCAGCCGCCGCTCTACAAGATCAAGCGCAAGAAGCGCGAGCAGTACATCGAGAACGACGAGCAGCTCAACCGCATCCTCCTCGAGTTGGGCTCCGAGGATGTCACCCTCACGCGCCTGCGCGACCAGAACACCTTCGCCCCCGCCCAGATCGACAAGATCGTCGAGTCGCTCGCCGCCCTGGAGAAGCTCGGGGCCGGCGTCACCCGCTACGGCGCCTCGCTCCTCGAGTATCTCGACCTCCACGATCCGAAGACCCACGAACTGCCGCGGTACCTCGCCCGAATCCGCGAGGGCAACCGGGAGTCGCACGAGTTCCTCCGCGACGACGAGGAGCGCGCCGCCTTCATCCAGCGGATGAACCTGGATCTCGACTCCCCCGACCAGCCCGCCGCGGCCGGCAGCAACCCGCCGGTCCCCGAGGCGCGCAAGGGCGAGAACGGCAGCTCCGTTCCCTTCGCCGTGCGCCGCATCACCGTCCACGAGATCTTCGAATCGACGGAAATGACCAAGCTGCTCCGGCTGATGGTGGCCGGCGGCCTCGACGTGTCGCGCTTTTCCCCGCGGGACGAGGCGCGCTACGTCCTGGTCGAGAACGCGGGGCAGAAGAGCGAGGCCCGCACGGAGCTGCACGCGCCGTTCGAGGTCCTCCACCACATCCGCAACCTCGGGCGCCGCGGCCTGGCCATCTCGCGCTACAAGGGCCTCGGCGAGATGAACCCCAAGGAACTGTTCGAGACCACCATGGACCCGGAGAAACGCCGCCTCCTGCGCGTGTCGATCAACGACGCCGCCAAGGCCGACCAGCTCTTCACCCTGCTCATGGGCGACGAGGTCCCGCCCCGCCGCCAGTTCATCGAGGACAACGCGCTGAACGTGCAATACCTCGACGTGTGACCCTCCCGGTCGTGAGTAGCGGGTAGCGAGCATCCGCTTGCCGCCATTCGCATTCCTACTCGCGGCTCACTACTCGCCACCTCTTCGAAATGTACACCGCCAACGAAAAGCTTTCGACGGCCAACATCACCGAGATCATGCAGACGGCCTACATCGATTACTCGATGTCGGTCATCATCTCGCGCGCGCTGCCCGATGCGCGCGACGGCCTGAAGCCCGTCCAGCGGCGCATCCTCTACGCCATGCTGCGGATCGGCCTGCTGCACAACCGGCCGTTCAACAAGTGCGCCAAGGTCGTCGGCGAGGTGCTCGGCAATTACCACCCGCACGGCGATGCCTCGGTCTACGACACGCTCGTCCGCCTGGCACAGGGCTGGGTCGTCCGCTACCCGCTCATCGCCCCCCAGGGCAACTTCGGCTCGGTTGACGGCGATCCGCCGGCCGCCTACCGCTACACCGAGTGCCGCCTCGACGAGGCGGCGGAGGAACTGCTGCGCGACCTCGACGAGGAAACGGTCGACTTCGCGCCGAACTACAACGAGGAGACCACCGAGCCCACCGTCCTGCCCGCCGCGCTCCCCGGTCTGCTGATGAACGGCTCGACCGGCATCGCCGTCGGCATGGCGACCAACATCCCGCCGCACAACCTCGACGAGCTCATCACCGCCATCTGCGCCGTCATCGACCGGCCGGACCTGCCGCTGGACGAGCTCGTCGGCATGATCCCGGGGCCCGATTTCCCCACCGGCGGCGTCATCGCCGGGCGCGAGGGCATCCGTTCCTACCTCCAGACCGGCAAGGGCATCGTCCGGGTCCGCGGCAAGGCGCACACCGAGGACCTCAAGGGGGGCGGGGAGCAGATCGTCATCACCGAGATCCCCTACAATGTGAACCGCGCCTCCCTCGTCACCCGCATCGCCGACCTGGTGGCCGAGAAGGAGATCGACGGCATCCGCGACCTGCGCGACGAGTCCGACGAGAGCACCCGGATCGTCATCGAGCTCAAGCGGGGCGAGCAGGCCAAGATCGTCATCAACCAGCTTTTCCAGAAGACGGCCCTCGAGTCGTCCTTCGGCGTGATCCTGCTCGCCCTGGACAAGAAGCGGCCCAAGCAGATGAACATCCGCGAGCTGATCGACTGCTACGTCGACCACCGCCGCGAGGTCATCACCCGCCGCACCCAGTTCCGGCTGCGCCAGGCCGAGGAGCGCGCCCACCTCCTCGAGGGCTACAAAGTCGCCCTCGACAACCTCGACGACTTCGTCCGCATCATCCGCAGCGCGAAGGACCGCGAGGAGGCGCGGACCAAGCTCATGGCCAAGTACCCGCTGAGCGAGCGGCAGGCCAACGCCATCCTCGAGCTCCGCCTCTACCAGCTGACCGGCCTGGAGCGCGACAAGATCGAGGCCGAGTACCTCGAGCTCCTCAAGCTCGTCGAGGAGTACCGCAGCATCCTCGAGTCCGAGGCCCGGTTGCTCGGCGTGATCAAGCAGGAGCTGGCGGCGCTGAAGGAAAAATATTCCCAGCCCCGCCGCACCGAGATCATCGACTCGCTCGCCGAATTCCGCATGGAGGACGTCGTGCCCAACGAGGGCTGCGTCATCACCGTCTCCCACCAGGGCTTCATCAAGCGCACGCCCGTCGCCGCCTACCGCTCCCAGAAGCGCGGCGGCAAGGGGATCATCGGCACCGAGACCTACGAGGAGGACTTCGTCGAGCACCTCTTCACCGCCTCGACCCACGATTTCATCCTCTTCCTCACCAACACCGGCCAGTGCCACGCCAAGAAGGTCTACGACGTGCCTGAGGGCACCCGCGTCTCCAAGGGCAAGTCGGTGACCAGCTTCCTCCGCCTCGGCGACGGGGAGAAGATCGCCGCCATGATCTGCGGCAAGGAATTCTCCCCGCAGCAGCACCTGGTGATGGCCACGCGCAACGGCATCACCAAGAAGACCAACCTCGCCGACTACACCAACGCCACCCGCGAGGGCGGCCTGCGCGGCATCAAGCTCGAGCAGGACGACACGCTGGTCGGCTGCGTGCTCACCACCGGCGAGAACGAGATCATCCTCGTCAGCTACAAGGGCCAGGCCGTGCGCTTCAAGGAGGACGACCTCCGCGACCAGGGCCGCGACACCGTCGGCGTCACCGGGATGCGCTTCAAGTACCCCGGCGACTACCTCCAGACCATCGAGGTCTGCGACCCGGCGGCCCACCTGCTCGTCGCCCGCGAGGACGGCATCGGCAAGCGCACGCCGTTCGAGGACTACCGCCTCATCCGCCGCGGCGGCACGGGCGTCATCGCCATCGACCTGCCCGAGGACGGCTCGGTCAACGTCGCCGGCGCCCTCAGCGTGGTCGACAGCGACGAGGTCATGCTCCTCACGGCCAAGGGCCAGAGCATCCGCACCCGGGTGAAGGAAATCCGCGAGACCGGCCGCGGCGCCCGGGGCGTCAAGCTCGTCGACCTCGCCGGGGGCGACAAGCTCCTCTCCATCGCCCGGGTCGTGGAGACGGACGCCGAGGAGAACGGGGTCGCGGAGGAGGCCGCGCCGGCCGCGGGGCCGGGCCCGGCGCCGGCCTCGTGATCGGACGGGCGAACAGTCCTATTTGATCTTGGCCGCCTCGGTCTCGAGCTGCGAGACGAGCTCGTCCATCTGGTCGATCACCGCCTGCACCGTGGCGGGCTGAGTCAGGTCGACGCCCGCCTGCTTGAGCTCGTTCATCGGGTAGTCGCTGCCACCGCTCCGGAGCAGGTTGAGGTAGCGTTCCGTCGCCGCGGCGCGCTCCGCGTCGGTCCCCGTGTTCAACGCCTTGTAGAGCTGGGCCGACGAGGCGAAGCAGGTGGCATACTGGTAGACGTAGTAGGGCGAGTTGTAGAAGTGCGGGATCCGCGCCCAAGTGTATTTGTAGAGATCGTCCTGGGCGATGGCATCGCCGTAATAGTCCTTCAGGAGCCGGCTGTAGATGTCGCTCAACGCGGCCACGGTCACCGGCTGGCCCTGCTCGGCGAGGCGGTGGGCCTGCAGCTCATAGTCGGCGAACAGCACCTGGGTGTAGAACGTGCCCACGATGGCGTCGACGGCGTGCTGGATGAGGACGAAGCGCTCCTTCGGATCCGTGGTGGTCTCGAGCAGCTTCCGGAGCATCAGGCGCTCGTTCATGGTCGAGGCCACCTCGGCGACGAAGATCGTGTAGTCCGCGGTGACGTAGGGCTGGGTCTCGAACGCCAGGATGGTGTGCATGGAGTGCCCGGCCTCGTGCGCGAAGGTGAACAGCGCGTCCAGCGTGTCGTTGTAATTCATCAGCATGTAGGGGCCGACGCCGTAGACCGACGCGCTGTACGCCCCGCTGGTCTTGCCCTCGTTCTCGTAGACGTCGATGCGGCCGCCGGAGACCAGCTGCCGCATCTTGGCCTGGTAGTCGGCCCCGAACGGGGCCACCGAGGCGACCACCGTCTCCCGCGCCTCGTCGTAGGGATAGCGCTGGTCGACCTTGTAGATCGGAATCGTGTTGTCGTAGAGGTGGTAGGTCGCGAGGCCGAGCAGCCGCTGGCGCAGGCGGAGGTAGCGCTGCAACGGCGCCGTGCCGTGGCGCACGGTCGACACCAGCGTCTCCACCACCGCCGGCGGGATGTTGTTGCCGTCGAGGGCGGCCTCCAGCGTCGTCGGGTAGTTGCGCGATTGCGCCGTGGCCCAGTCGCGCTGGAGCACGCCGTTGTACAGGGCGGCGTAGGTGTGGGCGGTGGCGGCGTAGGTTTGGAGATAGGCGGTGAAGGCGTGGGTCCGGTCGGCCTGGTTGTAGTCGGTGAAGAGGATCTCCTGGTAGGTGCCGGGCGTGAGCGTCACCTCCCGGCCGTCGGCCAGGGTGAGCTTGGGAAACTTGATGTCGGAGGTGGCCAGCTCCTGGTACGCGGCCCGCGGCACGTCCCGCAGGCGGGCGCCGTAGGACAGCAGGCGCTCGCCCCGCTCATCGAGCACGTGCTTCTGCAGGCGGTAGGCGTTGAGGATGTCGAAGCGGTAGATGCCGAGCCCGGGCGTCTGCGCGATCCACTGCTCCATCGTCGCCTGCGGGATGGTCAGCAGCTCGGGGGTGAACCAGGCTGTCGCGGTCCCGAACTTGGCGAGCAGCGCCTGGACGCGCTGGAAGCGGGCGCCCACCGCCTGGTCGCGCGTGTCGGTGTCGCGCTGCAACTGCGGATAGCGGTAGACCTTCTCCTCCAGCATGCCGACCTCGTCGCGCAGCTGGTAGGCGTGCAGCACCGCCTGCGGTCCCTGGGCCAGCGTGCCCTTGAGGGCGGCAAACGCGGTCATCTTGGCGTCGAGCGCCTGCATGCCCTGCTCCCACGCCTCCCAGCTGGGAAACAGGGGCGAGACGTCCCACCGGTACTGGGCGGGGATGTCAGTGCGGATCAGGGTGGTCGGTTTGGCGGGGAGGAGGGCGGCGGACATGGGGAGGACGAGGGCCAGGGCGGGGAAACCGCGCAGCCGGAGGGCGGGCGGGGGGAACGCATGCATGGGGGCGGAAGATGGCGCGTCTGCCCGCGGGCGTCCAGCCGGCGGTGACGAATGGCGATTCGCCGTGACGGCCGGCGGCGCCGGCGCGCGGGCTTGACTGCGGCGCCCTTCGCCGGAGCTTGGTGCGGATGATTCGCGCCCTCGTCTTCGATTTTGACGGTCTGATCATCGACACCGAGACGCCCCTGATCGACGCCTGGGCCCGGCTGCACGAGCGGGCGGGTCATGCCTATTCGCGGGACGACGCCCACCGCCTCGTCGGGCACGTGGAAATCGACTTCGATCCCTGGACCGCGTTCGGCCCCGCGGCCGACCGGGCGGCACTCGACGCCGCGCACCGCCAGCTGACGCGCGAACTTGTCTCCCGCCAGCCCGTGCTGCCCGGCGTGCTCGCGTGCCTGCAGGACGCCCGCGCGCGCAGGCTCAAGCTCGGCATCGCCTCCAACTCGAGCCACCGGCACGTCGACGGCCATCTCGCCCGGCTCGGGCTCGCGGCCTGGTTCGACGGCACCTGCTGCCGCGAGGACGTCGCCGCGGGCAAGCCCGCGCCCGACCTTTATCAAGCCATCACCCGGCGGTTTGAAGTGACGGCCGCCGAGGCGATCGCATTTGAAGATTCATCCGCCGGCACACTGGCGGCGCAACGCGCCGGCCTGTGGGTGGTGGCGGTGCCCAACCCCTCGACCCACGGGCACGACTTTTCTCCGGCGCATCTTGTGCTGCCGTCGCTGGCGGCGCAGCCGTTGACGCAGCTGCTCGCGCGGTTCGGCGGCGGCAACCCGCCAGCCTGAAATACGCCCGGGGGCGGGTGGCTACCGTTGAGCTGGCGGCGGGTACTGGATCACCCGGCCGTCAGGCAGGCGCATTCGCAGCGGCACGCCCTGCCGGAAGCGCAGCTGCCGGTAATTCTCCCCCATCACCGGGACCAGCTGCTTGATGCCCTTGTCGGGCCCCACGAGGTCGTCGTAGGTCGCGTTCTCCACCCCGCGCTCGAGGTAGAACCGGTCGGCGGCCGCGCCGAGCATGCGCAGGTTGTTCAGCACGATCTTCTCCTGCGAGGCCTGGCGCACCTTCTGGAAGGCCGGGATAGCCACCGCCGCCAGCACGCCGACCGTCACCGGGTTGTACACCGCGGCCATCACGACGTCCTGCTTCAGCGAGCGGTTCCAGTGCGAACGGACGAGGACGCCATCGGGCAGATTTGTCCGCACAGAGACCAGCGGCTCCTTCGCCACCGGCATCTGCGCTGCCATCATGGCGAGCGAGCGCTTCAACGGCGGGGCGGCGTTCGGGTTCAACTGGTCCAGCTGGCGCAGCCGGGAAAAAAGGCGCGGACTGCAGTAGGCCAGTCCGTTGCCCTCCGTGCCGACCGCCGCCAAGGCGCGCTGAAACTCCGGATTCTGGTCCAGACCCGACTGGCGCTGCACACATTCCATGAGGAAGGCGCGCGTCGTCGCCACATAGAGCGCCGCGCCCTCCACGGCCAGCGTTGGATGCAGGCTGGGGATCGGCAGCGGGGTCTTGAGCTCGAAGAGCTGCATGGTGCCGACCTGGGACGGCTCCACGTTGGGCAGCTTGGCGAGGGCTCCGGCCAGCGCCAGGCCGATGCCGTCGATCCGCACCAGTAGCGAAAAATCCGGCACGGTCAGCGGCTGGCCCGCCGGCACCGTGATGTTCTTCTCCGGATCGAGCCGCAGGACCACGACGGTGCGGCCCTTGAAATTCTGGATCAACTCCAGCACGGAAAGGCCCGCCGGCCGGCCCGCCTCGCGGAGCCGCGCCTCCATCAGGTTGGCCACGGAATCACCCGCCACGCGGGCGACCACGGTCTTCACGGTCGTGTACACCGCGTTCAGGTCGAGGTCGGCCTCCCCGTAGAGGTCGGTGTCGGCCGGGGCCAGCTTGGTGTGGATGAACGGCCCCGGCGCGCCGCCCAGCACCGCGAGCAGGCCGTGACGGCCGGCGGGCGTGTACAGAAACGCGGCGTTGCGGAATCCGCCGGTGGCGGCCGGCACCGAGCTGAAACCCACGGCCTTGATGTCGGTGAGCCCCAGGTCGGCGAACAGCTTCGCGTAGTCCTGCTGCATCACCGCCGCCACCACCGCCGGCTGCCCGGTGCTCACATTCTCCGCCAGGTTGTGCAGGGCCGCCGCCAGCTTCAGCGCGTCGCCGTCGACGTCGGCATAGCCGTACAGGGTGCCGCCCAGCTCCAGGTGGCGGTTGACGGCCGCGAAATGGGGACTGCGCTCCGCCGGCGGCACCAGGGCGACGCTGTCCGGCTCCTGCGCCTTGGGCGCCGGGGCCGTCGAGTTTTTGGTGCAACCCGCGCCGGCCAGCAGCGCGGCCAGCGCCCAACGTCCCGCAGAGAAGCGCGTCATGGTGCCCGAGTCCTACCGGAGCGCAAACGATTCGGGAAGGCGAAAATGGCTGCGCGGACGGGCCGTCAATTCCGGTCGACGCGCCGCCGCGGAACCGGCACAACCGGGAGAACCGCCATGCCGCCGGTTTCCCGCTACAACGTCCTTGGGGTCGGGATTTCCGCCGTGTCGCTCGACCAGGCCTGCCGCGCGATCGTGGCGGCGAAGGGTCGCGCGCCCACCGGCTACGTCTGCGCGACCGGCGTGCACGGGGTCAGCGAAGCCCAGCGCGATCCGGCGGTGCGGCGGGCGCTCAACGGCGCCTGGCTCAACGTGCCCGACGGCATGCCGCTGGTCTGGCTGGGCCGGGCGCACGGGCACCGCGGGGTGACACGCGTCTACGGGCCCGACCTGATGCTGGCGGTGTGCGGCGCCGGGCGGGCGGACGGACTGGCCCACCATTTTTTCGGCGGCGGCCCGGGCGTGGCCGAAACACTCCGCGACCGCCTCAGCGCGCGGTTTCCGGACCTGCGCGTCGTCGGCACCTTCACGCCGCCGTTCCGGGCGCTGCACGCGGACGAAGCCGCGGCCTTCCGGGCCGATGTGGCGGCGAAGCGCCCCGACGTGATCTGGGTCGGCTTGAGCACCCCGACGCAGGAGTTGTTCATGGCCGAACATTGGCGGGGGCTGGACGCCGCCGTGATGGTCGGGGTCGGCGCGGCATTTGATTTCCACGCCGGCCTCAAACCCCAGGCGCCGCGCTGGATGCAGCGAAGCGGACTGGAGTGGCTGTTTCGTCTCGCCGTCGAGCCCCGCCGGCTGTGGCGGCGTTACCTGGTCAATAATCCCCTGTTTGTTGCCCGGGTGCTCCTGCAGGCTTCGGGCCTGCGCCGGTATCCGCTTCCGCCGTCCGAGAATTCGTAGGCCGTCCGGGCGGTTCAGTCGACCCGAACCAAAAGCCAGTCCTCCAGAGCCCGCCGGGCTTTCGTGCGGATCAACGCCTCATCCACAATCCGGGC
>DATJUU010000046.1:0-5371 GCA_035502155.1 Opitutaceae bacterium | reverse complement strand
GCCATCGGCCATTTAGAAGCGGCGGTACGCCTGGCTCCCGGCTCCCCCAAAGCGCACGACGATCTGGGCAACGCCCTGGGATTGGTGCCGGGGAGAATGCCGGAGGCCATTCAGCATCTTGAGGCGGCGGTGCGCCTCGATCCCGGTTTCGCGAAAGCGCAGGAGGATCTGGGAAAATCCCTGCTGCGGATTCCGGCACGGTTGCCGGAGGCGATCGGGCATTTTGAGATCGCGTTGCGGATCGATCCGAACTCGGCCGAGGCGCACAACGACCTCGGCGTGGCGCTCCTCACCGAGGGCGGACGCACCGTGGAGGCCATCGCGCAGCTGGAGGCGGCTATCCGGATCAACCCCGGTTTGCCGGAACCGCACTACGTCCTCGGCATCGCCCTGGCTTCGCTGCCGGGCCGCGAAACAGACGCGCGGGCGGAGATGGAGACGGTCCTGCGGCTCCGGCCCGATTTTCAGCCGGCCCGGGACTGGCTGGACCGGAACGGCGGCGAGCGGACGCCGCGTCCGGCGCCCGGCGATTAAGATCGCCCGGCTATTTCCCGCTTCCTAGGAAATGGGTCCATGTCCGCGCGCCCCGGCACCCCGCCCCCGCCCCCGCCCCCGCCCCCGCCGCCGGCCGCCGCGCCGAGCCGGCGGACGCTGTGGATCTGCCTCCTGATCTTCGGGGCGACGCTGCTCGCCTACCTGCCGGCCCTGCGCGGCGGCTTGATTTGGGACGACTCCGGTCATGTGACCCGGCCCGACCTCCAGTCGCTTTCGGGCCTGGGCCGCATCTGGTTCGAGGTCGGCGCGACCCAGCAATATTATCCGTTTCTCCACACCGCCTTCTGGGTCGAGCACCGGTTGTGGGGCGATGCGCCGTCCGGCTACCACCTGCTCAACATCCTGCTGCACGCGGCTGCCGCCTGTCTGCTCGGCGCCGCGCTGCGGAAGCTGGCGGCGCCCGGCGCCTGGCTTGCGGCGCTGCTCTTCGCCCTGCATCCCGTCTGCGTCGAGTCGGTGGCATGGATTTCGGAACAGAAGAACACGCTGTCGGCGGTGCTCTATCTCGGCGCCGCGCTGGCCTACTTCCGCTTCGACGAGCGCCGGCGGGGAGCCGACTACACCCTGGCCGCCGCCCTGTTCCTCCTCGCGCTGCTGACCAAGACCGTCACCGCCACGCTGCCGGCCGCCCTGCTGCTCGTCTTCTGGTGGCGGCGTGGCCGGCTGGACTGGCGGCGCGACGTCCTGCCGCTCCTGCCCTGGTTTGCCGCGGCAGCCGCGGGCGGCGCGGTGACGGCCTGGTTCGAGCGGACGCGCATCGGGGCGCAGGGCGCGGAATTCGCCCTCAGCGCGGTGCAGCGCTTCCTCCTCGCCGGCCGCGTCGTCTGGTTCTACCTCGCCAAGCTGGCCTGGCCGGCCGATCTCATTTTCATCTACCCGCGCTGGACGATCGACGCGGCGGCCGTGGGGCCGTGGCTGTTCCCGCTCGGCGCGCTGGCGCTGGTGGCGGCGTTGTGGCGCGCGCGGCAGCGCGGACCCCTCACCGCCCTGCTGTTCTTCGGCGGCACGCTCTTTCCCGCCCTCGGTTTCTTCAACGTTTACCCGTTCCTGTTCTCCTTCGTTGCCGACCACTTCCAGTACCTCGCCAGCGCCGGCCTGCTGGCGCTGGCCGCCGCCGGCCTCGCCCGCCTGCCCCGGGCCGCCGGCGCCCCGCTGGCCGGCCTGCTGCTGGCCGGGCTGGGCGCGCTCACCTGGCGGCAGTGCGGCATGTACCGCGACGTGTTCACGCTCTACCAGACAACGATCGCGCGCAACCCGGGCTGCTGGCTGGCCTACAACAACCTCGCCGAGGCCACGGCTGATGCCGGGCGCCCGGCCGAGGCCATCCCGCTGCTCGAGCAGGCGCTCCAGCTCCGGCCGGATTTCGCCGAGGCCGAGAACAACCTGGGCGATGACCTCCGCCTCACCGGCCGGCCGCAGGAAGGCATTCCCCATCTTCGCCGTGCGTTGCAGCTGCAGCGCGACTTCGCCCCGGCCCACAACAACCTCGGCGCCGCGCTGATGCTGACCGGTCGTCCGGACGAGGGCATCGCGGAATTCCGCCGGGCCGCGTCGTTGCGACCCGACTATGCGCTGCCCCGCTTCAACCTCGGCCTCGCGCTGGCCAACACCGGCCGCGCGGCCGAGGCGGTGCCGGAATTCGCCGCGGCGGCGCGGCTGGAGCCGGCCAACGCCGAGTATGAGCTCAACTGGGCCATCGGCCTGGTGGTTACCGGCCGCCTGGCTCAGGCCCGCCCGCATTTCGAGCGGGCCGTCGCGCTGGCCCCCGATTCGGTCGACGCCCGCCTCCAGTACGGCCGCGCGCTCCTCGCCGCCAACCGGCTCGATGACGCCATCGCGCAATATGAGGAGGCGGTGCGGCTGGCGCCGGATTCCGCCGACGCCCATCTGGACCTGGCACTGGCGCTGCGGCAGGCCGGCCGTTTGCAGGAGGCGACCGCCCAATACCTCGAGGCGCAGCGCCTCCGCGCCCCCGCCGCCAATCCCTAGGCCGACTTGGCCGGGCCGGCCGCCGCCGGCGGCAGATCCGCCGGGAATTCCGCCGTGAACACGGCGCCGCCGCCGGGCCGGGCCGCCACGGTCACCATGCCCCCGTGCGCCTCGGTCAGCGCCTTCACCACGCTCAGGCCGAGACCCAGACCGCGCTGCGACCGGCTGTGGTCGCCGCGATACAGCCGCTGCCAGATCCGGTCCCGCTCCTCCGGCGGCACGCCCGGCCCGGTGTCCTGCACGGTGAACACCACGCGCCCGGCGCGCGGCGCCGCCTCGAGCCAGACCTCGCCGCCCGCCGGCGTGTACTTCACCGCGTTGTCCACCAGGTTGGCGAGCACCCGGCGCAGGCGCGTCGCGTCGGCGCGGACCTGCAGGCCCGGCGCCGCCGCGGTGTGCAGCCGGATCGACTTCTCCTCGGCCACCAGGGCGTAGAGCTCGGCCACGCCGGCCAGCAGGCGCGCGGCGTCGACCGGCTCCCGCTCCAGCTTCATCACGCCGCTCTCCGCCGCCGACACGTCGAGCAGGGTCTCGAGGAGGCGCTGGATGCGCTCCGTCTCCTCCAGGCAGTCGGCCAGCGCCTCCCGGGCGCCGGCGGGATCCTCGGGCTTCTGCAGCGCCGTCTCCGCCCCGGCGCGCAGGCGCGTGAGCGGCGTGCGCAGGTCGTGGGCGACGTTGTCCAGCGCCTCCCGCATGGCGCCGAGCAGCCGGGCGTTGCGGTCCAGCAGGGTGTTGAACTGCCGCACCAGGTCGCCCACCTCGTCATCGCGGCCCGGGACGACCACGCGGGCCGACAAGTCGCCGGTGGCGACGATGCGGTGCGCGGTGGCCGCCACCTGGCGCACCGGCCGGGTGGCGCGCCAGGCGAGCCAGGCGCCGGCGCCGGCGGAGAGCAGGACGGCGGCGCTGCCCGCCAGCCACATCATGCGCCGCAGCGGCGTCAGCAGCACGGCCTGGTTGTCGGTGCTGCGCGCGACCTGCAGCACCAGGCCGCCCGGCAGACCGCGCGAGGTCACCATCAGGTTGCGCTCCTCGCCGCGGGGAATGTTGACCGTCTGCATCCGCTGCGGTTGCAGCCCGCCCCACGCGTCCGGCACCAGCACCTGGGTGTCGTCCGCCAGCCAGTCGTCCGGCACCTTGGCGAAGGTCACGCCTTCGCCCGGTCGTCCCACAATCCGCACGAACAGGGAGCGGACGTGGGGCGAATCCTGCTCGCTCCCCAGCAGTTCGCGCACCGCGGGCACCCCGCCCGTGGCGAACGCGTCCGCGTATTCCGCCGCGCGCACCTCCAGCGCCTCGCGCTCCTGGGCCGCGAGGGCCCGGGCGAGGAGGATATACACCCCCGCAAACACCGCCGCCGCCCCGACCCCGAACAGGACGGCGTGCCACAGGCCCAGCCGCAGCGCCAGCGACCGGCCGATCCGACCGCCCTCACGCCTTGAGGACATAGCCGACCCCCCGCACGGTCTCGATCCGCCGGTGCTCCGGATCCACCTTGGCCCGCAGGCGGTGGACGAGCACGTCGACCACGTTGGTCTGCGGATCGAAGCTGTAGTCCCAGACGTGCTCCAGGATCATGGTCTTGGTCACCGGCCGCCCCGTGTGGCGCAGGAGAAAGGCCAGGAGCGTGAACTCCTTTGGCTGGAGCTCGACCGCCTGCCCGCCCACCTTCACCTCGCGCGTCACCAGATCGAGGACGAGGTCCCCGGCGGCGAGGCGCGTGGCCTCCGGCGTGCGCGTCGCCCGGCGGATGAGCGCCTGCACCCGCGCAAGCAGCTCCGAGAAGGCGAACGGCTTGGTCAGGTAGTCGTCGCCGCCCGCCTGCAATCCGCTGATGCGGTCGTCCACGCCGCTGCGGGCGCTGAGGAACAGCACCGGCAGGGGGTTGCGGGCTGCACGCAGCCGGCGCACCAGGCTCAGGCCATCCAGGCGCGGCAGCATCACGTCGACCACCGCGGCGTCGTAGGTGGTGGTGGCGGCCAGCGCCAGCGCCTCGTCGCCGTCCCCGGCCGGGTCCACGGCGAAACCGTGCTGCCGCAGGCCGCCGGCCACGAAGGAGGCGATTTTGGGGTCATCTTCCACCACGAGGATGCGCACACTCATGACCTAGGCCACCTCCCCGGCGATTTCGAGCCTTACCGCGCGCGGCCGGCCGAAATGCGGGCCCGCGCCCCCCTCCGGGGAGGCGCGGGATACCAGCACATTGATCAAACCTCCCCGTTCAGGAGGACTTGTCGTCGGACTCGTCCACCACGAGGAAATGGATTCCGCCCCGGCTCCACAGCTTGAGCAGGGTCTTGCGGCTCTTGGCATGGTCGGTGAGCTTCACCGCGTCGTCGGCCGAACGCACCGGCTGGTGATCGATCTCCATGATCACATCGCCGGCGGTCAGCCCCGCCTCGGCGGAGGCGGAGGAGGCGTCGACGTCCGTCACCAGCGCGCCGTGCACGCGGGCGGGCACGTCAAATTCGTTGCGCGCCGCGGCATCGAGGTCGGAGACCTCCACGCCGTTGAGCACGCTGTTGTTGCCGGCCTCGCCGCCGGCGCTGGCCAGCTGCTGGTCGCCGGGCTGCTGGCCAACCTTGACGGTGACGGTCTCCTCCTTGCCGTCGCGCAGGAGGCGCACCGTGGCCTCGGTCCCGGGCTCGGCGGCCGCGACCGCAAACCCCAGGCTCCGGCTGTCGGCCACCGGCTTGCCGTTGAAGTCGAGGATCACGTCATCGCCCTTCAGCCCCGCCTTTGCCGCCGGGCCGTCCGGGGTGATGTCGGTGATGATGGCCCCGCGGGTCGCCTTGAGATGGAATTGGTCCGCCACGTCGGGGGACAG
>DATJUU010000045.1:0-20465 GCA_035502155.1 Opitutaceae bacterium | reverse complement strand
GCGGCCTTGACCGCCTCGATCACGAGGGCCGCGGTGGTCTCGGACAGCGCGGCGAAGATGCCGCCGGTGTGCAGCCAGCGCACGCCGCGTTGCCCGAAGATGGCGTCCCAGTCGAAATCGCCGGGCTTGAGCTGGCTGGCGGCGGAATGGCCGCGGTCGGGGATGCCGACGGCGCCGCGGAGGCCGAAGCCGCGCTCGGTGAAGTTCAGCCCGTTGCGGACCGACCGGCCGATGCCGTCGTCCTCCCGCCATTTGACGTAGTCGACGGCGACGCCGCCCTGGAGGACGAAGTCCTCAAGCAGGCGGCCGACGTCGTTCTCCACGAACGCGGTGGCGACGGCGGTGCGGAGGCCGAAGCACTTGCGCAGGCCGCGGGCGACGTTGTACTCGCCGCCGCCCTCCCAGACCTTGAATTCGCGGGCGGTGCGGATGCGGCCCTCGCCGGGATCGAGGCGGAGCATGATCTCGCCGAGCGAGATTTCGTCGAACTGGCACTGGTCGGCGGACTTGATCTTGAGGCTCATGGCGGCAGGGGGTTGCAGGGGAGGGGTTCAGGTGGCCACGGGGAAGTCGGCCTGGTACCACGTGGGCTGGCGGCATTCGGCGGCGATCTCGTTGAACGCCTTGATCTCGGCCTCGGAGAAGAGCAGGCCGCCGTTCTTCGCGGAACGCGCGGCGGCCTCGGCCTCGATCTGGCCGGGAAGCATGCACGCCTCGTTGCCGTGGCCGAGGATGTCGGCGATCACGGCCTTGACGTTGGCCGCCTGGTCGCGCCCGCGGGCGAAGGCGCCGGCGTTCATCGCGTCGGGATGCCAGACCTGGAAGAAGAAGCAGCAGGCGTGCTTCTCCTCGGGCTCGCGGTCCCAGCGGCTGCGCAGCGTGGGGAGCGAGCCGCCGATGAAGCCGGCGACGAGCTCGTTGATCAGCGAGAGGCCGTAGCCCTTGTGCGCGCCAAAAGGCAGGAGGTACTTGGCCCGGGCCGGATCCGTGGTCGGGGCGCCGGCCTCGTCCACCGCCGCGCCCGGCGGGAGCTGCTTGCCCTCGCGGGCGAGCTGCTGGACGCGGCCCATGGCCACGACCGAGGTGGCCCAGTCGATGACGATGGGGTAGCCGATCGCGGCGGTCGTGGGGAAACCCCAGGAGTGGGGGTTGGTGCCGAGGGTGGGGAACTTCCCGCCGAACGGCACGACCTCGGCGAGCGCGGCCGTGCAGTTGGTGTAGGCGATGTAGCCCTTCTGGGCGGCCTCCATCACGTAGCCGCCGCCCCAGAGGTAGTGGAAGGCGTTGTCGACCGAGACCATCCCCACGCCGTACCGGTCGGCGAGCTTCATCGCAGTGTCCATCGCGGCGTAGGCCGTGGCCTGGCCGAGCTTGCGGTTGGCGTTCCAGACTTGGGCGCCGCGGAAGCGCGTCTGGATCTTCTTGATTTTGGCCCTGGGCACGCAGCCCTGCGCGCCGCTCCCGAACAGGTGGTCGAGGTGCAGGGCCTTGATCGCATTGTGGGTGCGGATGCCGTGGCGGGTGGCCTCGGCGCAGAAGCGGGCGGCGGCGGCGGCCTCCGTGGGGGAAAAGCGGCGGCGGCGGTAGGCCACCTCGACGAGGGCGTTGTGCCGCGCCTCGGGAACGACGTAGAAGGTTTCAGACATGGGAGGAAAGGGGAGGCGCTGCGGGATCAGACCACCTTCTTGACCGGCACCTCGGGGTTGACCTGCGCGATGGGTTTCTCGCCGTTCATGGCGAGGATGAGATTCTTGACCGACGTGGTGGCCTGGCGGACGACGCTCTCGAAGGTGCGGGACGCCACGTGCGGCGTGATGACGCAGTTGGGCAGCTTGAGCAGCGGGTGGTCGGCCGGCGGCGGTTCGACGTCGAGGACGTCGGCGCCGTAGCCGCCCACCTGCCCGGACTGCAGGGCGGCGACCAAGTCGGAGGTGTGGACGATCTCGCCGCGGGCGCAGTTCAGGATCAGCACGCCCTTCTTCATCCCGGCGATCGACCGGGCGTTGATCAGGTCGCGGGTCTCGGGCGTCAGATTGGTGTGGAGCGAGAGATAGTCGGCGGCGGCGAAGACTTCGTCGAGCGAGGCGGCGCGCCGGACGGCGTGGGCGGCGGCGAACTTGTCGTCCCAGTACACGTCGAACGCGATGACATTCATCCCGAAGGCGCGGGCGCGAATCGCGACCTCCTTGCCGATGCGGCCGAGGCCGACGATCCCGATCGTCTTGTCGAGGAGCTCGTGGCCGGTCTTGCGCTTCCAGCCGCCGGTGCGCGTGGAGTCGGTGTGGAAGAGCAGGTTCTTCTCGAGGGCGAGCAGGAGCAGGAAGGTGTGTTCGGCGACGGTTGTGTGGTTGACACCCGGGGTGAACAGGACGGGGAGCCCGAATTCGGTCGCGGACTTGACGTCGATCTTGTCCACCCCGATGCCGTATTTGCTGATGACCTTGAGGCGCGGCCGGGCCTTCTCGAGCACCCGGCGGGTGATGGCGTCATCGCCGCAGATGTAGCCGTCGATCTCGCCGACCAACGCGAGGGTGTCGGCTTCGTTCAGCGGGCCGCGGGCGGTGACGAGCTCCCAGCCGGTGGCGGCCAGCAGCTGATGGTGGGCGCCGGGCGTATCCTGAAAGGAGGTGGTGGTGAGCAGAATGCGGGTCATGGGTGGATCGGGGGACGGCATGATGTTCGCGGCCCGATCGCGGGGGCTGTCAATCCTATACGCGACCGGGGGCTCGCGGCGCCAAGGACACGTGTCCTTGCCGGGGTCAGCCAAGGCCGGTCCGGGAGGGTTGTCGAGATTGACCTTTTTTTCCCAACCGTGGCGGGGGTGGTGCGGCTGCGGGGAATTGAACCCCGAACACCTGCTTGGAAGGCAGAGGTTTTGCCGTTAAACTACAGCCGCGTCGGCGGGGTACGAGCGTTTACCGCGGCGGGTCTCGGTCAAGCCTTCGTTTGCCCGGCGACCGGGGCGCGCCCCGGTCGCCGCCTCGCGGAGAAATGAGTTGCGCGAGCCGGCGGACGGGACATTTAATTGGCACAGGTTATGGCTTTCATCTCGACGGCTTCTTCTGGGCAGGCTGCGCCCCTGCGCCAGGCGGAACCCAAGGCGCCGAAGCGTGATTTCCGGGCCGCCCAGGCCCTGGCCAAACAAAAGTCGGTCGAGAAGAAGGCCAAGCGTTACAAGCTGCCGCTGGGCGAGCTGGCGATCTTTACCCAGCAGATCTCCTCGCTGCTCGTCGCCGGCCTGCCCCTCGTGCAGTGCCTGGAGGCCCTGCAGGACCAGACGGAGGACCCCGTTTTCCGCGTGATCATCCGCGATGTGCGCGCCGACATCTCCTCCGGCAACTCCTTCTCGGCGGCGGTGAAGAAGTTTCCCCGCGCCTTCAACGCCCTCTTCATCTCCATGGTCGAGGCCGGTGAGGCGTCCGGCGCGCTGGCGGAAATCCTCGGCAAGGTGGCGTCCTATTTCGAGTCCACGGTGAAGCTGACCAAGAAGGTCAAGTCGGCCATGACCTACCCGATCGCGGTCATCTCCCTGGCGATCGCCCTGGTGAACGTGCTGCTCATCTTCGTCATCCCGGTGTTCGCCGCGATGTTCGCCGACTTCGGCGCCAAGCTGCCGGCGCCGACCCAGGCGCTGATCGACACGAGCAACTTCCTCAAGCACAACTTCCACTGGATCGTGCTCGGCGTCGTGGGCTTTTGGTGGCTGTTCAAGCGCCTGATCTCCACCCCCAAGGGACGCCGCGTGAAGGACCAGGCGCTGGTGCGGGCGCCGATCTTCGGCAGCCTGGTCCACAAGATCGCGCTCTCCCGCTTCTGCCGCACCTACGCCACGCTGATCCGGTCGGGCGTGCCCATCCTGCGCACGCTGGAGATCGTCGCCGGGGCCAGCGGCAAGGTCCAGGTCGAGGACGCCTGCGCCGACATCGCCAAGCACGTCAGTCAGGGCGGGCAGGTGTCGGAGGTGCTCGCGGTGAATCCCTTCTTCCCGCCGATGATGAAACACATGGTCAAGGCGGGTGAGACCACCGGCAACGTCGACGGGATGATGAACAAGATCGCCGACTTCTACGACACCGAGTGCGACGCCACCGTGTCCGCGCTCACCTCGCTGATCGAGCCGATGCTGATCGTCTTTCTCGGCGTGGTGGTCGGCGGCATCGTCATGGCCATGTTCCTGCCCATTTTCCAGTTGGGCGCGGTGGCCGGCGGCGTGAATTGAGCCCCGGGCGGAGACATGGGGGAATTCCCCACGAAGGCCGGGCGCCGTCGTGCCGTCGGTGACGGCGGAATGCGGCAGGTCAACGGGTTGACGCGCTTTCCGCCCCTCGCGGGGCTGAGGTTAACCTTGCGCCTTCCGCCTCCCGCGTGTTCGCTGGAGGCCGGTTTTCCCCGTCCATGCCGGCCGTCCTGATCGTCGACGATCTGCTCTCCATTCACGAAATGCTCGATGCGGTCATCCAACCGACCGGGTTCGCGACTGCGTTCGCCACCGACGGGGAGAAGGCCCTGGTGCGTTACAAGGCCGAGCGTTTCGACCTCGTGCTGGCCGACGTCGACATGAAGCCGATGGATGGCATCACCCTGCTCAAGCAGCTCAAGCTCTACGACCCCAACTGCGTGGTCATCATCATGACGGCCTACGCGAGCATGGACAGCGCGATCCAGGCGCTCAAGTACGGCGCCTTCGATTATCTGCAGAAACCGTTCAAGGTCGACGAGCTCATCGCCACGCTGAAGCGCGGCATGGAGTTCCGGCAGTTCAACGCCGAGCGCGCCGCGCACACCGCCCTGCCGGCCCCGAAGTCGAGCGACATCGAGAGCCGGCTGGTCGGGCAGGGCGCCAAGGCCAAGAAGCTCACCCAGCAGATCAAGAAGCTCTGCGCCGTGCGGACCCCGGTGCTCCTGATGGGCGAGAGCGGCACCGGCAAGGGCATGGTGGCCGACATCCTCCACGACAACAGCGACGCGCCGGGGACGCCCCTGGTGCGCATCGATTGCGCCCTCAGCTCCGACCAGGGCTTCCGCGACGGCCTGCTCGGCCAGAACGGCAGCGGCGGCACCTGGGTCCTGCAGGCCAAGGGCGGCACGCTCCTGCTGGAGCACATCCAGTGCCTGCCCCTGCCGATGCAGAAGGAGCTGGTGAGCGTGCTCCGCCACACCAGCCACGGCTTCCGCCTCATCTGCACCTCCAACGAGGACCTCGAGGAGCTCACGGACGAGGGGCATTTCAACGACGAGCTGTTCTACCGCGTCGCCTCCTTGCCGGTTGCGCTGCCGCCGTTGCGGGAGCGGCTCGAAGACCTGCCGGATCTGATCAAGTATTTCTCCGCCAAGGCCGCCAACCCCCAGTTCGACTCCCGGCTGATCGAGTTCACCGACGATGCCCTTGCGGTCTTCCGCTCCTACCACTGGCCGGGCAACCTGGCGGAACTGGAGCAGGTGGTGTCCAAGATCGTCACCACCACGGAAGTGCGGGTCGTGACCTCGCAGCAGCTGCCCATGCGACTGCGCGAGGTGCGCCACTGGCCGTCGCTGACCGAATACCTCGCCGGCCAGGAAAAGCAGTACATCGACATGGTCCTGCACGCCTGCGAGGGCGACAAGGCCCGGGCGGCGAAGGTGCTGGGGATCGACCCCGCCAAACTGGGCTAGGGTGCCCCCTGGCGGCGGCCAAACCGGCTGACGGGCCGCGACTTCGCCAATCCGGCGGCGGGCGGCGCGCCTGATTTTCTTTCCCGCTTGCGCTGCCTCATGGCGGCGGCAACCCTCGCGGGCGCCCACGCCATGGCGAAACGCACCGACCTCGAATCCATCCTCATCATCGGCGCCGGTCCCATCGTGATCGGCCAGGCGTGCGAATTCGACTACTCCGGGACCCAGGCCTGCAAGGCGCTGCGGGAGGAGGGCTACCGGGTCGTCCTTGTGAACTCCAACCCGGCCACGATCATGACCGATCCGGAGTTCGCCGACGTGACCTATCTGGAGCCGCTCACGCTCGAGTACCTGGAGAAGATCATCGAAACGGAGCGACCGTCCGCCCTCCTGCCCACCCTCGGCGGCCAGACCGCCCTCAACCTCTCGATGGAGCTGCACCGGGCCGGCGTCCTGCAGAAGTACGGCGTGGAGATGATCGGGGCCAAGCCCGAGGCGATCCGCAAGGGCGAGGACCGGGAGGCGTTCAAGCAGGCCATGCTCCGCGTCGGCCTCGACGTGCCGAAGTCGATGACCGTCCATTCGCTCGAGGAGGCGCGCCAGGCGGCGGACTACATCGGCAGCTTTCCGCTCATCATCCGGCCCTCCTTCACGCTCGGCGGTCAGGGCGGCGGCATCGCCTACAATCGCGAGGAGTTCGACCAGATCGTGGCCAACGGCCTGGAGGTCTCCCCCGTCCACGAGGCGCTGGTCGAGGAGTGCCTCCTCGGCTGGAAGGAATTCGAGATGGAGGTGATGCGCGACCACAAGGACCAGTGCGTGGTCATCTGCTCGATCGAGAACTTCGACCCGATGGGGGTGCACACCGGCGACTCGATCACGGTCGCGCCCGCGCTGACCCTGACGGACAAGGAGTACCAGATCATGCGCGACGCCTCCTTCACCGTGATCCGGGAGATCGGCGTGGAGACCGGCGGGTCGAACATCCAGTTCGCGGTGAACCCCCAGACCGGGCGCATGGTCGTGATCGAGATGAACCCGCGCGTGTCGCGTTCTTCCGCCCTGGCGTCCAAGGCCACCGGCTTCCCGATCGCCAAGATCGCGGCGAAGCTGGCGGTGGGCTACACGCTCGACGAGCTGAAGAACGACATCACCCGGCTCACGCCCGCGAGCTTCGAGCCCACGATCGACTACGTCGTGACCAAGGTGCCGCGCTTCACCTTCGAAAAGTTTCCCGACGCGGACCCGACGCTCACCTCGTCGATGAAGTCCGTCGGCGAGGCCATGGCGATCGGCCGCACCTTCAAGGAGTCGATCCAGAAGGCGCTGCGCTCGCTCGAGATCGGCGCGCACGGCCTGGGCGGCGGCGGCAAGCACGGCGGCGACGAGCGGCCGGACGACAAGGTGATCAAACAGAAGCTGGGGACGCCCAACGCCGAGCGCATTTTCTACATCCGCCACGCCTTCCGCGCCGGCTATACCGTCGACCAGGTCCACGACCTGACCTTCATCGACCCCTGGTTCCTCCACCAGCTCCGCGAAATCCAGCAGATGGAGGAGGAGCTGCGCGGGCAGCCGCTCGCCACGATCGACGCCGGCCGGCTGCGCCGGGCGAAGGAAGCCGGCTTCTCCGACGTCCAACTCGCGCACCTGCTCGGCGCCGCCGCCGCCGCGGTGCGCACCCGCCGCGAGGCGGCCGGCATCAAGACCACCTACCGCCTGGTCGACACCTGCGCGGCGGAATTCGAGGCCTTCACGCCCTACTACTATTCCTCCTACGGCGACGAGAACGAGGTCATCCCCTCGACCCGCCGCAAAATCATGATCCTGGGCGGCGGCCCCAACCGCATCGGCCAGGGCATCGAGTTCGACTACTGCTGCGTGCACGCCTCCTTCGCGCTGCGCGAGATCGGGTTCGAGACGGTGATGGTGAACTCCAACCCGGAGACGGTCTCGACCGACTACGACACCAGCGACCGGCTCTACTTCGAACCGCTGACCCTGGAGGACGTGCTGGAGATCTACCGGCAGGAGCGGTGCGAGGGCGCGATCGTCCAGTTCGGCGGCCAGACGCCGCTCAATCTCGCCGCCGCCCTGAAGCAGAACGGCGTGAACATCATCGGCACCTCGCCGGAAAGCATCGAGACGGCCGAGGACCGCAAGCTCTTCGCCGCCATCCTCGACCGGCTCAAACTCCAGCAGCCGGCCAACCGCACGGCGCTGACCGAGGAGGAGGCCATCGGCTTCGCCCATGAGGTCGGCTTCCCGGTGCTGCTGCGCCCCTCGTTCGTGCTCGGCGGCCGCGGCATGTTCATCGTCTTCAGCGAAACCGAGATGCGCGCCGTGGTCCGCCAGGCCTTCGACGCCATGCCGGGCAAGCCGCTGCTGATCGACAAGTTCATCGAAGACGCGATCGAACTCGACGTCGACTGCATCAGCGACGGCGAGACGACGGTGATCGGCGGCATGCTCGAGCACATCGAGTTCGCCGGCGTGCACTCGGGCGACGCGGCGATGGTCCTGCCCCCGCACACCCTGAGCAAGACCATGCTCGCGGCGGTGCGCCGCGCCACCTACGCGCTGGCCAAGGCCCTGAACGTGGTCGGTCTGATGAACGTGCAGTTCGCGATCAAGGGCGGCGAGCTCTACGTGCTGGAGGTCAACCCGCGCGCCTCGCGCACGGTGCCGTTTGTGGCCAAGGCGATCGGCGTGCCACTGGCGAAACTCGCCGCCAAGGTCATGACCGGCCGCAAGCTCAAGGAGCTCGGCTTCACCCGCGAGCTCACCCCGCGGCACTGGTGCGTGAAGGAGGCGGTGTTCCCCTTCGTGCGCTTCCCCGGCGCCACCATCACGCTGGGCCCCGAGATGCGCTCGACCGGCGAGGTCATGGGCCTGGACGAGAACCTCGGCATCGCCTTCGCCAAGACCCAGGCCGCGGTGAAGCCGGGCCTGCCGCTCTCCGGCAACGTCTTCCTCAGCGTGAAGGATGCCGACAAGCGCCGCGCCGTCGAAATCGGCCGGGAGCTCGCGGCCCTCGGCTTCACGATCTATTCCACCCGCGGCACGGCGCAGAGCCTGCGCGACCACGGCGTGGCGGTGCAGCCGCTGGCCAAGATCGACGAGGGCCGGCCGACGGTCATCGACATGATCAAGAACGGCCAGGTCCAGATGATCCTCAACACCCCCTCGGGCATGACGCCGCGCAAGGACGAGAACCGGATCCGGCAGGCGGCCTACGCCCACAACATCTGCATCATGACCACGATCACCGGCGCCTATGCCGCGCTCACCGGCATCAAGGCCCTGCGGCAGGGGCGCGTCGGCGTGCGCCCGCTGCAGAAATACATGGGCAACGTCGAGGCCCGGAGTTGACCGCGGCCCCCCCTGTGACCATGCCCTCCTCCGCCACGCTCGTCGCGCTGCTGCACGGACCCGACCGGCCCGGGCTGGTCGCGCGCGTGTCCGGCTGGGTCTTCGAGCGCGGCGGCAACATCCTGCACGCCGACCAGCACCGCGACACGGAGCGCGAGGTGTTCTTCCAGCGCGTGGAGTGGGCGCCCGCGCACCGGGACGTCGGGCGCGAACGGCGCGACTTCGAGGCCTTCGCCGCCACCCTCGGCATGACGGCGCGCGTCGCCTCCTCCGCCCACCGCCCGAAGGGCGCGCTCTTCGTCTCCCGGTCCGACCATTGCTTCCACGACCTGCTGCTGCGCTGGCGCGCGGGGGAGTTTGCCGGCGACTTCGCCTGCGTCATCTCCAATCATCCCGACCTCGCCGCGGCCGCGCGCCACTACGGCCTGCGGTTCCACCACGTGCCGGTCACCGCCCGGACCCGGGCGGCGGCCGAGGCGCGCCAGCTGCGGATCCTGCGCGCGGCGGGGGCGGAGTTCGCCGTGCTGGCGCGCTACATGCAGATCCTCTCGCCCGGGTTTCTCCGGAAATTCGGCCGGCCGGTGATCAACATCCACCACTCGTTCCTGCCCGCCTTCGCCGGCGCCAAGCCCTACCACCAGGCCCATGAACGCGGCGTGAAGCTGATCGGCGCCACCGCCCATTACGCCACCGCCGTGCTCGACGACGGCCCGATCATCCAACAGGACGTCGTGCGGGTCACGCACCGCCACAGCGTGGAGGACCTCGTGCGCAAGGGCCGCGACCTCGAGAAGCTGGTGCTGGCCCAGGCGGTGCGCTGGCATCTGGACAACCGGGTGCTGGTCTACGGCCACAAGACGGTCGTGTTCGACTGAGCGGCGGCCCCGCTGTCCGGATTTTGCCTTGTGGCACCCCGGCCGGCTTCCCATAGTGCCCGGTTTCCATGAGCGAGCCTGCCCCCAGCAAATCCCTGAAGAGCACCCCCGCGGAAGCGGCGACCGTGGACCTTCCCTTTGAGCTGATGGTCCGGGAGCTGTGGACGAAGCCGGAGAATCGTACCACGATCTACGCCGCGGTCATCGTCGTGCTCGTCGGCATCATCGGCTGGGGCGTCTACCGGGAGGTGCGGACGCGGCGGGAGGAGGGCATCGAGGCGAGCTTTGCCGCCGCCACCACGCCGGCGAAACTGCAGGCGTTTGTCCGCGAGAACGAGACGCACCCGCTCGCGGGCGCGGCCTACCTGCAGCTCGGGGACGAGGCCTACGCCGCGGCGCGGTTCGACGAGGCGCGGACCGACTACGAGAAGGCCGCCGCCGTGCTGCCCGGCACGCCATTCGCGGCGCGGGCCATGCTCGGCGAAGGCATCTGCCTGCTGCAAACGGGCAAGGTCGCGGAGGGCCTCGCCCTGCTGCAGCGTCTGTCGGCGGACACGACCCAGCTGCCGGCGGTGCGCTGCGAGGCGGCCTACCATCTTGCGGCGCTGGCCTTCAGCAACCGCCAGTTCGACGATGTCGTCAAGTTTGTGAACCTGATCGCGCAGGTCGATCCCAACGGGATCTGGGCCCAGCGGGCCGTGCTCCTGCAGATGCGGACGCCCGCGTCGGCCGCGGCGCCGGCCGCCGCTCCGGCCCCCGCGACGGGCGGAGTGGCGCCGTCGATGGCGATCAAGGTCCCGGGCACCTGAGCGCCGGGGCGGAGGTCCGCGGAGCCGCCGGACGCCGCCTGCGCCATTGACCCCGGGGGGCGGGTTTCGAACCATCGGGCCATGTTTCGGGACGGTTCGCGAGCGCTCGGCGCGGCCTTGGTCGTGGGGCTGGCGGGAGCGCTTGTCGTGGGGCTCTACGGCTGGATGGCGGCGCGGAGCAAGACGGAACTGAGCGGCGACGCGGCGGCGGATGTGCACTACAATCTCCTCGTCGAGGGCTTCCAGCGCGGCCAGCTGAACCTGAACAAGACGCCGCCCCCGGAGCTCGGACAGCTGGCGGATCCCTACGACCCGGTGACCAACGAGCGCTACCGGCTGGGTGGCGGGCTGCACGACATGAGCTTCTACCGGGGCAGGCTCTATCTCTATTTCGGCGTGACGCCGGCGCTGGTGCTGTTCTGGCCGTGGGCGGCGCTCACCGGCCGCTACCTGTTCCACCGGTACGCGGTGGCGGTCTTCTGCGCGGCGGGTTTTCTCGCGGCGGCGGCGATGCTGGCCGCCCTGCGGCGGCGCTATTTTCCGGAGGCGGGCGCGGGGGTGCTGGCCGCCGGCGTGCTCGCGCTCGGCCTGGCCGCGGGCGCGCCGATCATGCTGCAGCGGGCCGAATTCTGGGAGGTCGCGGTCAGCTGCGGCTACGCCCTGTTCATGCTCGCGCTGGGCGCGGTGTGGCGCGCCTTGCACGATCCGGCGCGGCGGCCGGCGTGGCTGGCGGCCGCGAGCCTCGCCCTCGGCCTCGCGCTGGGTGCGCGGCCCTCGCTGCTCTTCGGCACCGCGATCGTCCTGATCCCGGTCTGGCGGGCGTGGCGCGACCGGCCCGCGGGCGCGCGGCGGCCGCCGTGGGGCCTGCTGGCGGCGGCGCTCGGTCCCCTGGTCCTGTGCGGCCTGGCGCTGCTGCTCTACAACCAACGGCGGTTCGGCAATCCGTTCGAGTTTGGCGAACGCTACCAGCTCGCAGGCGACCGCCAGGATGTGGCGGGACACTTCAGTCCGCGGTACCTCGGGTTCGACTTCTGGGTCTACTTCCTCGCCCCGGCGCAGTGGAGCGCGCACTTTCCCTTCGTCGGCGCCATCGTTCCGCCGGCGCTGCCGCCGGGCCACGCGCCGATCGAGGATCCCTACGGCCTGCTGACCAACATCCCCTTGACGTGGCTGGCGCTGGCGGCGCCGCTCGCCTGGCGCGGCCGCGCTGCGGCGGACCGGGCGGCCCTGCGCGGATTCCTCGGCGCGGTGGCGCTGGGCTTCGGATCCAGCGCGCTGGTGCTGTGCCTGTTCTACGGCACCTGCAGCCGCTACGAGGTGGAGTTCCTGCCCGAGCTCGTGCTGCTGGCCGTCGTCGGCGTCCTCGCGCTGGAACGCGCCACCGCGGGCCGGCCGCGCGGGCGGCTGGCCGTCCGGGTCGGGTGGAGCCTGCTGCTCGCGGGGTCGATCGCCTTCAATCTGCTCGGCGCGGTCGACCGCTACGTCACGCAGCGCTGCCTGCTGGGCAACCACCTGTACACGGCCGGCCGCCTCGAGGCGGCGATCGCCCAGTACGAGATGGCGGTGCGGTGGAAGCCGACCTATGCCGAGGGGCACAGCGACCTCGGCAACGCGCTGACGCTCGCCGGCCGGCTGCCCGAGGCCCTCGCGGAGTGCCGCACGGCGGTGCGGCTGAAGCCGGATTACGCGAAGGCGCACGACAACCTCGGCAACGCGCTGCTCGACACCGGCCAGGTCGGGGCCGCGCTCGCCGAGTACACCGCCGCCGTGCGGCTGGACCCGGACGACTCGACCGCACACTACAACACCGGCATCGCCCTCTTCCGCCTGGGCCGGGTGGCCGAGGCGATGGTGCAATATGCGACGGCGGTGCGCCTCGATCCGGACAACGCCGACGCGCGCTACAACCTCGCCAATGCGCTGCTGCAGTCGGGGCGGGCGGACGACGCGATCATCCAATACGAGGCCGTGCTGCGGCTGCAGCCGGATTTTGTGGCCGCGCACAACAACCTCGGCGGGGCGCTCCTGCAAATGGGGCGCACCGCGGAGGCGGTCGCGCAATTCGAAGCGGCGCTGCAGCTCCGGCCGAATTACGCCGAAGCCCACAACAACCTTGGCAATGCGCTCTATCAGCAGGGCCGGATCCGGGACGCGGTCCGGGAGTATGAGACGGCGCTGCGCCTGCAGCCGGATTTCACCGCCGCCCGCGAAAACCTGGCGCGGCTGCGGTCGCCGCCGGTGGAGCCCGGCCGGCCCTGAGCGGTTGGTCGCGGACACAACCCGCACCAGCGAAGCCGGTTGGGCAGCGCGGCCGGCCGATCAAGACACGCCGGGCGGAAGCTGGTCGGGGCGGCCAGATTTGAACTGGCGACCTTCTGGTCCCAAACCAGACGCTCTACCAGGCTAAGCTACGCCCCGATGGGAGGGGTAGGGGACGGCGCTTCGACCGGACTGTCAACTTTATCCTCGGCAGGGGGTTAGGCGGGACGCCGGGCATTTTCCACCCTGCAATCTTCTTGATTCGCCCCCCCTTTGTCCCTACACATGCCGCTCCAACCCACTCATCCATGGATACAATTTCTCGTGACAGCAACACCAGCTACCTCCCGGTAGCCGGCGTTTTGGTCGGTGTGCTCGCCCTGATCGTGGGCGCCGCCGGCCTGTTCAAGGCCAACTCCGTCGGCAAGAAGGTGCCGGACAACCTGCCGGACCAGCTCGCGACCCTGGAGACCAACGTGAGCAACGCGTCGGCCTCGGCGGACAAGGCGGGCAAGGACATCGTCACGCTGAAGAACTCCGTCCAGTCGGCCTTTGATTCCATCGGGCCGGAGATCGGCAACATGAAGGCCTCGATCGCGAATCTCGAGGCCGCCGCCAAGGCGCGTGCCGCGGCGCCGAAGGCCGCCAAGGGTGGCGAGGCCGCGGTGGCCGGACCCGGCGAGTATGTCGTGAAGCCGGGCGACACGGGGATGAAGATCTCGAAAGCCACGGGCGTCTCGCTGCAACAGCTCGAGGCCGCCAACCCGGGCATCAGCTGGAACAGGCTCCGCGTGGGCCAGGTGATCAAGACGAAGTAAGCCGCTTTCATATTCACAAAGCCTCCTCGACCCCGGGTCGCGGAGGCTTTTTTGTCGAACCATGAGTGAATCGTCCGGTTCCGCCACCCCGGCCCGCTGGGAGAAAACGGGCCGGACCCTGCATGCCTCCTGCCAGGTGTTCGACGTGCTGCACGCGCGCTTCCGCCATCCAGGGCGCGGCCGCGAACGCGATTTCGTCGTCATCGACGCGCCCGACTGGGTCAACGTGATCGCGCTCACTCCCGAACACCGGCTGGTGCTGGTGCGGCAGTTCCGCTTCGGGATCGACGATTTCTCGCTCGAGATCCCCGGCGGGGTGATGGAGCGCGGCGAGGAGCCGTTGGCGGCCGCGCAGCGGGAGTTGCGCGAGGAGACCGGGCACGCCGGCCGGCGCGCCCGGGTGCTGGGGACAGTGCACCCGAACCCGGCGATCATGAACAACGTCTGCCATCTCGTGCTCGTCGAGGAGGCCGAACGGACCGCGGCCCTCAGCTGGGACCACGACGAGGAGATCGAGGTGCTCACCGCGCCGGTCAACGAGGTGCTGGCGTGGGCGCGGACCGGCCGGATCCGGCACGCGCTGGTCCTGGATGCCCTCCTGCTGTTCGAGCCGGTGTGGGAGCGCCTGCGCGCCGGGGCGCCGGGATGACCGTTGCCATGGGAAGGCGGGGGCGTTTGACTCTGGATGCCGGCGCGCTTTCGTGCGTCGGGACACCTTGTCGCCGTCCGGCGCCGGCTTCGGCCGCCGGGGACACCGCTGCCGCCACGCCATGACCGCACCCGTCTTCGCCAATACTCCGGACGCGCTGGGCTCCGCGCGCGACTCGCTGCTGCCCGCCACGCTCGAGTCGGAGATCCGGGCGATCTATGCGCGCAGTCCGCTCTATCCGGAGCGTTTCCCGCTGCACTCCGAGCCGCTGCGTTGGGCCTGTTACCGCGAGATCCCGGTGCTGACCAAACAGGAGATCCTGCAACGGGGGCCGTCGGCGTTCTTCGCCGACTACCGCGAGGTCGAGCGCGGCTTTCAGGAGAAGCGGTACGAGTACGAGCATACCTCCGGCACGACGGCGGGGCCGATGACCGTGGTGATGGAGGATGGGTGGTGGAACGCGCAGACCCGGCGCGCCTACCTCGCGCATCCGCATCTCGCGGGCTACGTCGACCGGCCGCATCGCAAGTGCGTGCTCGCCCCCGTCGGCTGCTCGAGCAACCTGTGCCCCTACGAGGACCATCCATTTCCGCACCGCTATTTTGACGGCACGGTCTACCTCAATCTTTCGAGCGATCCGTTCGCGTTTCCCGAGGCGGAGTGGGACCGCATCGCGCTGGAGCTGCAGGCGGTGAAGCCCGAGGTGCTCGAAGGCGAGCCGGTCTATCTCTCGCTGCTGGCGCGGGCGCTGCACAAGCGCCGCGTCGCGGTGCCAAGTCTCCGCACGGTCATCCTCACCTATGGCAAGGCGAGCCTGCAGCACAGCCGGCGGATCGCCGAGGTCCTCCCCGCGCACCAGATCGATCTCTACGGCTCCACCGAGGCGGGCTATATCTTCGTCGGCGACGCCTTCCGCGACAACCTGCGGGTGATCGACGACAACGCCTTCGTCGAACTCGTGCCCTGGGGCGGGCTGCCGGAGGTGTTTCAGACCCAGATCACGACCCGGCACCGCCGGGCGATGCCGCTGCTGCGCTACCACACCGGCGACATCGTGCGGCGCCTGCCCACCGGCTTCCGCATTCTCGGCCGCGAGCGCGACCTCTACCGGCGGCCGGACGGCGCGCTGGTGACGGCGAGCGACGTCGACGCCGCGCTGCCGGCCGGGTTTGCCTGCTGGCATTACCAGCTCGTCCAGACGGGCGAGACGCGCTGGGACCTCCATTATGTCGCCGACCACAACGCCGCGCCCGAGGTGGCCGGGGCGGTGGCGGGCGTGCTGGGCGAGGGGGTGCGGGTGAACCTTTTCCGCCGCAGATTCCTCCAGCCGGCCGCGAGCGGGAAGTTCGCACTGCTCAAGCCGCTGTCGCAGTGAGCGCCGGCAGGCCAGGCCGAGGGATGGGCGGGACGGGCGCGCGGGGGCGCCAATTCTTCTTCTTCCCCGCTGCAAGCCTGCTAATATGGGGCCGCGCGGTTTGGAAGCGAGTTGCCGGGCGGCTAGCTTTCGGCCGCGCTTTGGTCCCTGATCGGTTGTTCGCCTCCCGCCCTGGCGGAGGCGGAGGGCCGCCACCCCGCTTTTTCGTGCTGCAATGAACCTCCTTGGCAACCTCTTCTGCTCGTCGATCGGCCGGAAGCTCCTCATGGCCGTCACCGGGGTGGTGCTCATTGCCTTTGTCACCGGCCATCTGGCCGGCAACCTCCAGATCTTCGAGTCGCCGGACAAGATCAACGGCTACGCGCATTTCCTGCAGAGCCTGGGACCCACGCTGTGGGCGGTACGCCTGTTCCTGCTCGCCTGCGTGGCGATCCACATCTGGGCGGCGGTCGTGCTGACCCTCGAGAGCTGGCAGGCGCGGCCGGACCCGTACGAGTTCCGCCACACCATCCAGGCCACGCTCTCCTCGCGCACGATGCGGTGGACGGGCGTGATCGTGCTGGCGTTCATCCTCTACCACCTCGCGCAGTTCACCGTCGGCTGGGTGCACCCCGGGGAGTTCAAGAGCGCCCACGAGTACGTGATGCGGGACGACTTCCATCTCTTCGGCTTCCCGGTCGTCACCAAGGGGCAGACGGTGGCCGACGTCTACAGCATGGTCTTCCTCGGCTTTTCCCACCCGCTGGTGTCGCTGTTCTACATCGTCGCCGTCGGGCTGCTGAGCTTCCACCTGGTGCACGGCGCCGACAGCCTGTTCCAGACCCTGGGGTGGCGCACCGAACGCTGGGCCGGGCTGCTGCGCCGGCTCGTGGTCCTCTGCTGCCTGCTCTATTTTCTCGGCAACCTCGCGATCCCGGGGGCGATCCTGACGGGGCTGGCCAAGCCGGCCGCCGGCACCTACGCCGCCCAGCAGCTCGCCACCCCCGTCGTCGTCCGCCGCTGACCCGTCCCGCCATGGCCAAACTCGAATCCAGGATTCCCTCCGGCCCGCTGGAGCAGAAGTGGACCAACCACAAGGCGGAGATCCGGCTCGTCAATCCGGCGAACAAGCGGAAGTACGAGGTGATCGTCGTGGGGGCGGGCCTGGCCGGGGCTTCCGCGGCCGCGACGCTCGCCGAGCTGGGCTACCCGGTGAAGTGCTTCGTTTTTCACGACACCCCGCGGCGGGCGCACTCGATCGCCGCGCAGGGCGGCATCAACGCCGCCAAGAATTACCAGAACGACGGCGACAGCGTGCACCGGCTGTTCTACGACACGATCAAGGGCGGCGACTTCCGCTCCCGGGAGGCCAACGTCCACCGGCTGGCGGAGGTGTCGGCGAACATCATCGACCAGTGCGTGGCGCAGGGCGTGCCGTTCGCCCGCGAATACGGCGGCCTGCTCGCCAACCGCTCGTTCGGCGGCGCGCAGGTCTCGCGCACCTTCTACGCCCGCGGCCAGACCGGCCAGCAGCTGCTCCTCGGCGCCTACTCCGCGCTCATGCGGATGGTCGGCCTCGGCGGCGTGCAGCTGTTCACCCACTCCGAGGTGCTCGATCTCGTGGTGGTCGGCGGCCACGCCAAGGGCGTGATCGTGCGCCACCTCGTGACCGGCGAGATCACCCGGCATGCGGCCGATGCGGTCATCTTCGCGACGGGCGGCTACGGCAACGTCTTCCACCTCTCGACCAACGCGCAGCACTGCAACGCCACCGCCATCTGGCGGGCCTACAAGCGCGGCGCCTGCTTCGCCAACCCCTGCTTCACCCAGATCCACCCGACCTGCATCCCCGTCACCGGCGACTACCAGTCGAAGCTGACCCTGATGTCGGAATCGCTCCGCAACGACGGCCGCATCTGGGTGCCGAAACGCAAGGAGGACTGCCGCAAGCTGCCGGGCGAGATTTCCGAGGGGGACCGCGACTACTACCTCGAGCGGATGTACCCGGCCTTTGGCAACCTCGCCCCGCGCGACATCTCCTCGCGCGCCGCGCAGAAGGTCTGCGACGAGGGCCGGGGGGTGGGCGAGTCCGGCCGGGGCGTCTACCTCGATTTCTCCGACGCCATCGCGCGGCTGGGCGAAAACGTCGTGCGCGAGCGCTACGGCAACCTCTTCGACATCTACCACGAGATCACGGACGAGAACGCCTACCGCGTGCCGATGCGCATCTTTCCCGCCGTGCATTACACGATGGGCGGGCTCTGGGTGGACTACAACCTGATGTCCAATGTCCCCGGCCTTTTCGTCCTCGGCGAGGCCAACTTCTCCGACCACGGCGCCAACCGTCTCGGGGCCTCGGCCCTCATGCAGGGGCTGGCCGACGGCTACTTCGTCATCCCGTACACCATCGCCGACTACCTTGCGACCCAGAAGCCCGGCGCGCGTCCGAAGACCGACGCGGCGGAGTTTCAGCAGGCGGAGGACAACGTGCGCGGCATCACCCACCGGCTGCTGGGCGTCAAGGGCCGCGAGCCGGTGAGCCATTTCCACAAGCGCCTCGGGCGCATCCTCTGGGACCACTGCGGCATGGCGCGCAACGCCGCCGGCCTCCAGCGGGCGCTGCAGGAGATTCCCGCGCTGCGCGAGGAGTTCTGGCGCAACGTCAACGTGCCGGGCGACGGCGCCTCGCTCAACCAGTCGCTGGAGCACGCCGGCCGCGTCGCCGATTTTCTTGAGCTGGCCGAGCTGCTGTGCCGCGACGCGCTGGAGCGCGACGAGTCGTGCGGCTGCCATTTCCGCGAGGAGCACGTCGACGCCGAGGGCGAGTGCCTGCGCAACGACGAGCAATTCGCGCATGTCGCCGCCTGGGAATTTCAGGGCGAGGGGCGGAGCCCCCTGCTCAACAAGGAGCCGCTGGTGTATGAGTCCGTCCACCTGGCGAAGCGCAACTACAAGTAAGCCATGAAGGTGAAGCTCAGAGTCTGGCGGCAGCGGGACGCAAACGCCCCCGGCGGGTTCCAGGAATACGAGACGCCGGACCTCAATCCCAACATGTCGTTCCTCGAGATGCTCGACGTGCTCAACGACGAGCTCGTGCGGCGGGGCGAGGAGCCGATCGCGTTCGACCACGACTGCCGCGAGGGCATCTGCGGCACCTGCTCGCTGGTCATCAACGGCAAGCCCCACGGGCCGCATCGCGGCGTGGCGTCCTGCCAGACCTACCTGCGCACCTTCCAGGACGGGGACGTGATCACCGTCGAGCCGTTCCGGGCCAAACCCTTCCCGGTGATCCGCGACCTGATCGTCAACCGCGGGGCGTTCGACCGCATCATGCAGCGGGGCGGCTTCGTGAGCGTGCGCACCGGCAGCGCGTGCGACGGCAACGCCCTGCCGGTGCCAAAGACCGACGCCGATCTCGCGATGGACGCCGCGGCCTGCATCGGCTGCGGCGCATGCGTGGCCGCGTGCAAGAACGCGAGCGCGATGCTCTTTGTCGCGGCGAAGGTCTCCCACCTCGGCCTCCTGCCCCAGGGCCAGGCGGAGCGCGACCGCCGCGTGCTGGCCATGGTGAACCAGATGGATGCCGAGGGCTTCGGCAGCTGCACCAACCAGTATGAGTGCAGTGCGGTCTGCCCCAAGCTCATCAGCCACGAATTCATTGCGCGCCTGAACCGCGACTATGCGAAGGCCTCGATCCGCTCCGCCTTCAGCCCCGCCCCGGCGGCGGCGGCGGGCGCGGGATAGGCGGCGTCGGCAGCCACGCGGTTCCGCCGGGCCGGGGAGGCCGCCTCATTTTTCCTGTAACTTTCCCCCGGCCAGCCGGGTTGTCAGGGCAGTCACTCAATTACTGCCATGAAAACGTTGTTCGCCCTCTTTTACACCTTCGGGATCACGGCCGGAGCCGCGTCCCTCGACCTCCACCGGCTGGATCCCGGAATGATCTTCACCGCGCTGGCGGTGGGCGCCCTCTTCGCGCTCGCCCTCAATGACGACGGCCGCGCCCGCCGGCCGCTGGTGGTTGCTCCCGTGACCCGGTTTCCCCGGACGGGCCGCCGGTCCGACTCGGTCGATCTCGCCGCCTGAACGTTGCATCCGGCCGTTTCCCTCCCGACCGCACCCTCGCCGGTGCGGTCGTTTTGTTTTTGCGGCGACCCGCCGCGAGTCTCCTGCGACTTTGGCCTCCGCCGGGGGTTCTGGAGACAACTCCAATCAAAAACATGAAAGCCTTTCTCTCGATCCTCTCCCTCCTGGCCCTCGCCCTCGGCGCCCTGGCGCTCGGCACCTTCCAGCTCGACTTCGGTGACGGCGCCCTCGCCGCGCTCACCGTGGTGATGTTCGGACTCGCGGCCCTCGACGGCGCCCCCGCGCCGCGCGGGGCCCGGCATTTGGCCTGAGTCCGCGGGCGTCGGCCCGCGCTGTGCGGGCCGTCAGAATGCCGACAGCGCCTTCGCGCTCTCGATCAGCACCCACGCCCCACCGCCGGCCACGAGCGCGAATAGCAGGCCCCGCACGAACCGGCGCCGCCGGAGGCTGGCTTCGTAGCGGTCCGGATTCACCTGCCGGAAGCCGCTTTCGACCAAATAGCTGATAAATTGGGCGTTCTGCGTCCGCGTGGTGCGGATGCGGGAGTTGTCCACCGAGGCCATCCGGAGGGCGGGGCGGTGAAACCAGTGGCGC
>DATJUU010000044.1:0-20555 GCA_035502155.1 Opitutaceae bacterium | reverse complement strand
GACCGGTACAGCCCGGCGATGCTGACGGCGGTGGGCGCGGTGCTGGTCGGCAGCTCGCTCGTGATCTTCGGCCTGCTCGATCCGCTGTCGCAATGGCCGATGCTCGTGCTGCCCCAGCTGGGCCGGGGCGCCGGCCTGGCGCTGATGATGGCCCCGCTGATGGCGGCGGCGCTCAATGCCGTGCCGCGCCACGAGGTGCCGATGGCCAGCAGCTTCCTCAACGTGTTCCAGAACGTCGGGGGCTCGCTCGGGATCGCGATGCTGAATACCTTCGTGACCAATTCCATCCACCTCCACGCCGTGCGCCTGGGCGAGGTCTTTCCCGTGGAATCGCAGCGCTTCGACATCCGCTTCGGGTTGCGGACCATGGATATGGTCTTCCGCCACGAGGCCGGGCTCGTGGCCAATCCCCAGATCAAGATCGCCTTTGCCGCGGCGCAGGGCATCGCCCGGCGCGCCCAGGTGCTGGGCTTTGAGAACGGCTTCGTGCTCGGCGGGCTGATCCTTTTTGCCGGCATCCCGCTGTGCCTGCTGCTCAAGCCCGAGGCGCACCACCTTCAGGAGGAGGAGAAGAGCGGGGGCGCGGTGGCGGCGGAATACGTCGCGGAGTAGGGAATTGCACCGGCTCCGGCGGGGGCGGCGGGCGCGCGCAACCGGAGCGCGCCGGCCGTGCGCTCAGACGTGCACTTTGCTGAGGAAGGTCTCGAGCAACTCGTCGACATCCTCCCGCGAGTCGTAGAACTGGATTTCCAGGTCGCGCAGCGTCGTCTGTGCCTCTTCTGGCAGGTTACCGGCCAGCTCCCGCCGCTTCGCCCGATCGGTCGTACGGCCGACAATCCCGAACGCGGCGTTGGCCCGGCTGGCGATGTCCGCCCGTTCCACTGCACCGATGGTCTTTAGCGCGCTTGGCACAAAATAGGCCATGTCGCCGGCGGCGCTGGTGAAGTACTGGCGGAACCCGCGGTTGCCGACGTTCGCTTCGAAGGTCCAGACGGAGGCCAGAACCTGGTCAGCCGGACTCAGCGCGTCGAAACCGGACTTCGCGAGTCGATCAAGGGCCTGCTGGGCGGCTAGATCGGAGTTCGTCGTCACGCTACCTCGACCCCGAGGATGGCGCGACCCGTCGGTCCTGTTAAGGCAGAACCCCGCCGCGGGCCAAGCAGAAGGCCGGCTGAATGGCGCCAGAAGCGACGCTCGAAACGCGCACCCCGCCACCGACCCTAGAACGCCGCGTTGCCCGGCGTGCGGGCGAAGGGGACGACGTCGCGGATGTTCGCCACTCCGGTGACGAACATGAGCATGCGCTCGAACCCGAGGCCGAAGCCGCTGTGCGGCACGGTGCCGTAGCGGCGCAGGTCCAGGTACCAGCCGTAGTCCTTCGGATCGAGCTGGTGCCGGCGCATGCCCGCCTCGAGCACGTCCAGCCGCTCCTCGCGCTGGCTGCCGCCCACGATCTCGCCGATGCCCGGCACGAGCACGTCCATCGCGGCCACCGTCTTCCCGTCGTCGTTCAGCCGCATGTAGAATGGTTTGATCTCCTTCGGGTAGTTGAAGACCGTCACCGGGCACTTGAAGTGCTCCTCGGTGAGGTAGCGCTCGTGCTCCGACTGGAGGTTGGTGCCGTACTCGACCGGGTACTCGAAGTGGTGCCCGCTCTTCGTCAGCAGTTCGACGGCTTCGGTGTAGGTCACCCGCTGGAACGGCCGCTCGAGCACGAAGTCGAGCCGCGGCAGCAGGCCCTTGTCGACGAACTTGGCGAAGAGCTCGAGGTCCTCGGCGCAGTGGGTGCGCACGTCGCGGATCAGGTGCTTCACGAACTCCTCGGCCAGGTCCATGTTGCCCGCGAGGTCGCAGAACGCCGTCTCCGGCTCGATCATCCAGAACTCGCTCGCGTGGCGCGAGGTGTTGGAGTTCTCGGCCCGGAAGGTCGGCCCGAAGGTATAGACCTTGGAGAGCGAGCAGGCGAAGGCCTCGGCCTCGAGCTGGCCGCTCACCGTCAGGTAGGTGGGCCGGGCGAAGAAGTCCTTCGCGTAGTCGATCTCGCCGTCGTCGCGGCGGGGCGGGTCCTTGAGATTCAGCGTGGTGACGCGGAAGAGCTCGCCGGCGCCCTCACAGTCGCTGCCGGTGACGATCGGCGTGTGCACGTAGACGAAACCGCGCTCCTGGAAGAACTGGTGGATGGCGTAGGCCAGCCGGCTGCGCACCCGGAAGACGCAGCCGAAGAGGTTCGAGCGCGGCCGCAGGTGGGCGATCTCGCGCAGGAACTCGGGCGTGTGCCCCTTCTTTTGCAGCGGATAGGTGGCGTCGGCCGGCCCGACCAGCTCGACCGTCTGGGCCTTGAGCTCCCATTTCTGGCCCTGGCCCTGCGAGGCGACCAGCGCGCCGCGCACCGCGATCGCGGCGCCGGTGTTGAGGTGCTGGATTTCCGCGTAATTGGGCAGCGCGGCGTCGGCGATCACCTGCAGGCTCTTCAGGCAGGAGCCGTCGTTGACCTCGAGAAAGGAGAAGGTCTTGGCGTCGCGCCGGGTGCGGACCCAGCCCTGGACGAGGAGGAGGTCGCGCGGCGCGGTGCTGGCGAGCGCGTCTTTGACCGAGGTGGAATTCAGCATGGCGCCGACCATAGCGGCGCGGCGCGGCCCGCCAAAACAAAAACGGCCCGCCGTCCCGGCGCGCTTGCAGGCGGCGGCGAAACCTGCACCGGGGGGCGCATGCCGTGGCGTCGTCTGCTCCTGGCGCTGCTCCTCCTGGCCGTGCCGGCCGGCTCCGCGGAGCCGCTCCTCATCCTCGTCTCCCTCGACGGCTTCCGCTGGGACTACCTGCAGAAGTTCGAAACCGAGACGCCGTGCCTGCGGGACCTCGCCGCCACCGGCGTGCGCGCCGAGCGGATGATCTCCTGTTTCCCGACGCTCACGTTTCCCAGCCACTACTCGATCGTCACCGGGCTGCTCCCGGCGCCGTAACGCGGCCCGCCGGGGAGAAACAGCATTGCCGAGCCCGGACCCGGCGCTTTGTCTCGTGCTTCCCGGTGCGTGAATAGACGCATTCTGCCGCCCCTGCTCGGAATCGCCGCCGCCGCCCTCGGCCTCACGGCGCTGCTTTATCTGGCCGGCGCCCTCCTGCGCCCGAACGTCGCCACGCCGCCCGCGCCGCCGCCGCCCGACGAAGTCGCGGCCGTCGAGGCCGCGCGGCGGCGCGCCGATTCCCTCGCGGACCAGCCGCCGGTGCGGATCACGCAGGAGGTCGACTACCGGGCGGGGCCGCAGGCGGCCTGGTGGCCCAGACAGGAGGCGCCCATGCTCGCCGCGCTGGTGCGCGCGGGCAAGCTGCAGCCGGTCGCCGACCGGGTCGGCCCCGAGCCGGTGGTGATGGAGGGCGTCGACGGGATCGGCCGCTACGGCGGGACCTGGCACCGGCTCGCCAACTCCTACAACGACATCAACACCATCCAGTGGCGCCTCTCCTATCCGAACCTCCTGCGCTGGTCCCCGCTCGGCGAGCCGCTGGTGCCGCACCTGGCGAAGGCATGGGCGGCCTCGCCCGACAACCGGGTGTTCACCTTCTGGCTGCGCCAGGGCGTGCGCTGGTCCGACGGCGCCCCGTTCACCGCCGACGACCTGGTGTACTGGTACGAGGACGAGGTGAAGTATTTCAAGGTGCCCCCGCCCCGGATGCTGCGCAGCGGCGCCGGCATGGGGCGGGTGGAGAAGGTGAACGACTATTGCGTGCGGTTCATCTTTCCGCAGCCCAACCCGCTTTTCCCCTACCGCGTCGCCTCGCAGGGCAACAACTACGAGGACTTCTCGGACTACCTCACGCCGGCCCATTATCTGCGGCGGTATCACCCGGCGCTGGGCGACCAGCAGCTGATCGCGCGCACGATGCGGGCGCTCAACCTCTCGACGCCGGTGGCCGTCTACCGGCGGATGAAGCATTACCTCAACCCGGAATGCCCGCGGCTGTGGCCGTGGATCTACCGCAGCTACGCGCAGACGCCGCCGTTCGTCTTCGTCCGCAACCCCTACTACTTCGCCGTCGACGCCGCCGGCAACCAGCTGCCCTATCTCGACCGCCTGGTGCTGGACATCCGCGAGATGAACCTGGTCGGGCTCGCGGCCGCCACGGGGCAGGCGTCGATGCAGGACCGCCACATCCGCTACGAGGACCACGTCCTACTCACGAGCGAGGCCGCGCGCAGCGACTATCAGGTCTACGACTGGTTCGCGGCCACGCGCTCGCTGTTCACCATCTATCCGGTGCTCAACCGTGCGGTGGATCCGGCCCGGCCGGAGACGCGCTGGAAGCACGACCTGCTCAACGACCGCCGCTTCCGCCAGGCGCTATCGCTTGCCCTGAACCGGCGCGACATCATCGAGGCCGAGTTCAACGGGCGCGGCGTGCCGGCGCAGATCGACCCGGGACCGGACTCCGCCTTCTACAGCCCGGAGCTCTTCCACAGCTTCACCGACTATGATCCAGCCCGCGCCGGCCGCCTGCTCGACCGGCTCGGCCTCACCCGGCGCGACGGCGAGGGGTACCGCACGTTCCCCGACGGCACGAAGATGACGTGGTACCTCAACATGACCGACTACACCGGCAACGGGCCGGCGCAGTTCGTGATCGAGGACTGGGCGCGGGTCGGCATCCGCTGCCTGCCCCGCTGGCGGGCCCGCGTGCTCTTCCAAGCGGAGAAGGCGGCGCTGGAACACGACTTCACGGTGTGGACGGGGGAGAGCGAGTACTTCCCGCTCGGCGAGCCGCGCAATTTCGTGGCGACCAACATCGAGTCCTTCTTCGCCCCGGCCTACGGCATGTGGTACCAGCGCGGCGGACTGTTCAACAATCCGCAGGCGGGCGGTCCCGGCGCGGAGGAGCCGCCGCCGGGCTCGGCCGTGCGGCGCGAGATGCGGATCCTGCAGCAGATCGACACCACGCTGGACCCCGGGAGGCGGCGGGCGCTCTTCGGCGAGATCCAGGCGATCAACGCCCGCGAGGTCTGGCACATCAGCATCTGCACGCCGCCGCCGCAGCTGGTGGTGGTGAAGAACGGCTTTCGCAACGTGCCGCGCAGCGCGATCTTCGGCTCGATCTACAACAGCCCCGGCAACGCCGGCCTGGAGACTTATTTCTGGGCGGCCCCGAACGACCCGCCGGCCGTCACGGCCGCGGCCCAGCGGGCGGTGACGGAAATCACTCCGGACCCCGGGGCACCGGCGAATGGAAACGGCGGCGGCGGGGCGCTCGGCGGATTCATCCGGACGCTGGTCGTCGCCGGCGTGCTGCTGGGCGCAGGCCTGGTGGCGGCGCGCCATCCGTTCGTCGGCCGGCGGCTGCTCCTCATGGTGCCCGCGCTGGTGGTCGTCTCGATTGTGGTGTTCGTGATCGTGCAACTGCCGCCCGGCGATTACGTGGAGTCGCGGATCATTGAGTACCAGATGCAGGGCACGGAGGCGTCACTGCCCCAGGTCGAGGATCTGCGCCGCAACTTCCACCTCGATGAGCCGATGGTCGTGCGCTACCTCCGCTGGGCCGGTTTCGTCTGGTTCACGACCTTCGACGCCCGCGACACCGGCCTGCTTGAGGGCAACCTCGGCCTGTCCATGGAGCACGACCGGAGCGTCAACGACGTCGTGGGCGACCGCATCCTGCTCACGGTGATCGTGACGGCGGCGACGTTCCTGTTCACCTGGCTGGTCGCCCTGCCGGCCGGGATCTACTCGGCGGTGCGGCAGTATTCCTGGGGCGACTATCTGCTGACGTGCTTCGCCTTCCTCTGCATGTCCGTGCCCCCGTTCCTGCTGGCGCTGGCCATGATCTACCTCGGCAAGGCCTGGTTTGGGGCGACCGTCACCGGACTGTTTTCGCCGGACTATGCCGCCCTGCCCGGCTGGAGTTGGGCCAAAATCACCGACCTGTTGCGGCACCTGTGGCTGCCGGTGCTGGTGCTCGGCGCCGGCGGGGCCGCCGGCGTGGTCCGGGTGCTGCGGGCCAACCTGCTCGACGAGCTCAAGAAGCCCTACGTCATCGCCGCCCGCGCGCGGGGCCTGCGGCCGCTGCGCCTGCTGTTGAAATATCCCCTGCGGCTCGCGCTGACGCCCTTCATCTCCAGCCTGGGCAGCCTGTTTCCCGAGCTCGTCTCGGGCGGGGCGATCGTGGCCATCGTGCTGAACCTGCCGATGATCGGCCCGATCATGGTCGACGCACTGCAGACAGAAGACGCCTACCTCGCGGGGTCGATGCTCATGGTCATGAGCCTGCTCGGCGCGGTGGGCACGCTCCTGAGCGACCTGCTGCTGCTCTGGATCGATCCGCGCATCCGCCTCGCGGGCGGCTCGCGTTGAACCGGGCGCGGACAAGTAAAAGGCGCGGCCGTTGACAGCCGCGCCGCGGACCGGCGTCCCATTTGGCGGGACTCAGGGCGTGCTCGCGACAGTCGGCGTCGCGATCCCCTGCGCCTTCTTCTGGCACTCGGCGCAGACGCCGAAGAACTCGACCATGTGGGAGATCTGGTCGTAGCCGCGTTCCCGCAGCATCCGCTCGACGCTGTCGGTCAGACACAGGTCGATACGCTCCACCTTGCCGCAGGCGCGGCACACGACATGGTGATGATGCGAGTCGTTGAGGTTGATCTCGTAGAGGCTCGTGCCGTTGTGAAAGAAGCAGCGGCGGACCAGCCCCAGCTCCTCAAAGGCGGCCAGACACCGGTAAACGGTCACCAGATCGCACGAGTCGCTCGCCATGTCCTGGTGAATCTGCTCGATCGTGGCGGGACTGTCCCGCCGGATGAGCGCTTCGAGAATGGCAATGCGGGGCTGGGTGATCCGCAAGCCGGCCGATTTGAGCCGGGCGCACGCCAATTCGAGAGGATTCGTCGTCCTTCCGGGCTCGTTGACGCTTTCGAGCGGATGGTTCGACTGAGTGGAGGCAATCATTTGCACCTAAATTAATCGGAGTGTTGAATTGAAGGCGAGAAATATGTTCGCAGTGCTTTCAGGCGCAGTGACTTGTGCAAGCCCGATCGCGCAAGGGAGGGTGATATTCAAGTCTTTGGCGATTATTAACTTAAATGTCACATCGAGACTGGCAACGGCACAGGCGGCCGGCACGAACTTCGAGGACCGAACCCGTGGCAGCGTCGCGGCAATTTCGAATGAGGTCGAGTGACGTGACGCTGTTGGCGCATAACTTGTGACCGATTTTCGGGTGATCAAGTTCCACGGCTGGCCGCGATTTTCGCAGGTCGTGACGTGTGCCGGACGCGACGCCGCGCGCGCACCGCAAAATGCATTGGCGCCGCCGGTCGGAGCCACTCCCTCTGTTGGGTTGCGGGCAAAGGAGGCCTGTGCTACACCTTGGTCCGGGCCATGATGCCAGACCTTGATTTCGGGGAGATTGTCGACCTTATCCGCAAGGAGGACGGCCGCTACGACAAGCGGGCGTATTTCTTTGTGCGCCAGGGCCTCGACAGCACCGTCAAGGGTTTGAAGAAGAACGACCCGGCCCGGCTCCAGCGTTCGCCGCATGTCTCCGGGCGGGAACTCCTCGACGGACTCCGCCTGCACGCCCTCGACCAGTTCGGGCCGCTGAGCAAGACGGTGCTCGAGTCCTGGGGCGTGCGCCGCTGCGCGGATTTCGGCGAGATCGTCTTCAATCTCATTGAGTACAACGTCTTCAGCAAAACCGACAGCGACCGGCGGGAGGATTTCGCCGATCTCTACGACTTCGACGACGCGTTCGTGAAGCCGTTCCAGCCCGCGGGGAAACGCCATTCGCGGTCCGGTCCTCCGGAGACCGTGGACACCAAGTAGCGGCGGGGCGCCGGCGGCCGGCCAGCCGGGCGGGGCCCGATTTTCCATGCGCAAGACTTCCGCGGACTTTGAGCTGCTCGAACGTTTTTGGCGCGATCCTCCGGAGCGGTGGCTGCTCCCCAACGGCCTGACGGTGCTGCTCAAGCGCGACGCCGCGGCCGCCGTGGCCTCCGTGCAGGTGTGGGTGAAGACCGGCAGCATCCACGAGGGGCCGCTGCTCGGCGCCGGCCTCTCGCACTACCTCGAGCACATGCTCTTCAAGGGCACCGAGCGGCGCGCCGGGCGCGAGATTTCCGCCACGGTGCAGGCCCACGGCGGCTACATCAACGCCTACACCACCTACGACCACACGGTCTATTATATCGACCTGCCCGCCGAGCACACCGCCGTCGCGATCGATCTGCTGGCGGACACCGTGCTGCATTCGACGCTGCCGGCGGAGGAGGTGACGCGGGAGCGCGACGTGATCCTCCGCGAGATCGACATGGGCCAGGACGATCCGGACCACCGGCTGAGCGAGGGTCTGTTTGCCGCGGCCTTTCGCGAACATCCGTATCGCCATCCCATCATCGGCCATCGCGAGATTTTCGCGGGTGTGAGCCGTGACGACCTGCTCGCCTACTACCGGGCGCGCTACGTGCCCAACAACCTCGTCGTGGTCCTGGTCGGCGCGTTCGATCCCGCCGCGGTGCGCGACGCGGTCATCCGTCATTTCGGCGCGGTCCCGCGCGCCCGGCTCGCGCCGGTGATCCTGCCGCTGGAACCGCGCCAGCAGGCCCGCCGCGAGGAGCACCGGTTCGAGGATGTGCAGCTGACCCGCGCCGGCCTGGGCTGGCAGATACCCGGCCTCACCCATCCGGACGCGCCTGCGCTCGACCTGCTGGCGACGATCCTCGGTTATGGCGACAGCTCGCTGCTCTGGCAGTCCGTCCGGGAACGGGCGCGTCTGGTGCACATGATCGACGCGCAGGCCTGGAATCCCGGCACGGGCGGTTTGTTTCTGGTGTCATTCACCGGCGAACCCGCCAAACGGGAGGCCGCGGTCGCGGCGGTCGAGAAGAACCTCGCGCGGTGGGCGGTCCGCGGCATCACGGCGCCGCTCCTCGCCAAGGCGCTGCGCCAGCTCGTGGTCGGCGAGGTCAACGCCCGCAAGACCATGGCCGGCCAGGCGGCGCGCCTGGGTCTGGCGGAGGTCGTCGTGGGCGACCTCGACTACAGCCGGTCCTATTTCGAGCGCCTGCGCGCCCTGACGCCCGCCGACCTGGCGCGCGTGCTCCGGAGGTATCTGGTGCCGGAGGAGCTGACGGTGGTGTCGATCAACCCGGCCTCGGCCGGCGCGGCGGCCCGCCGCCCCCGCCCGGAGCCGCCGGCGGTGCCCGATTTCACCGAAACGGTGCTGCCCAACGGGGCCCGGCTGCTGCTGCAGCGCGACGCGCGCCTGCCGAACCTGCATCTGCGGCTGCTCTTTCAGGGCGGACCGCTCCACGAGCCGGCGGCGCGCCGCGGAGCCACCCAGCTGCTGGCGACCCTGCTTACGAAGGACACCCGGCGGCAGTCCGCCGCGGCGGTGGCCCGGGCGATCGAGGAGGTGGGCGGCTCGTTCGCCCCGTTCTCCGGCACGAACAGCTTCGGGCTGGCGCTCGAGGTGCTGCCGGGCGATTGCGACCGCGCCCTCGCGCTGCTGGCCGACGCCGCGCTTGAGCCGGCCTTCCGCGGCGGCACATTCGAGATCGAGCGCACCGCCCAGCTCGCCGAGCTGCAGGAGGACGCCGACGACGTGGTCACCTTCGGCCGCAAGCGCCTGCGCCGGCTGTTCTTTGGCGACCATCCGTTCGCGATCGACGCCACGGGCGATGAGGCCGGTCTGCAGGCGATGACGACCGGCGACCTGTCCGCCCTCCACCGGCGCCTGGCGGTGGCGGGCAACGCCGTGCTGGTGGTCGCGGGCGACTTTTCGCCCCGCCGGTTGAGCCCGGCGCTGAAACGCTTCCTGGCCCGGCTTCCCGCCGGCGGCCGCCCGCCGCCCGCGGCGGCGCCGCCCGGGCCGGCGAGCGTGGGCGAGTTCGTCGAGCACCAGCCGCGGCAGCAGGCGGTCGTCTTCCTGGCGTTTCCCGGCCCCGGGGTGCTCGATCCCGATTTTCCGGTGAGCGAGGTCGCCGACGAGCTGTTCAGCGGCATGGCCTCGCGCCTGTTTGAGCGGGTGCGGGAGGAGCGGGGACTGGCCTATTTCGTGCGCAGCGGCCGCGTCGTCGGCCTGCAGACGGGCATGTTCTATTTCTTCGCCGGCACCAGCCCGCAGCAGTCCGGCGCGGTGCTGGCGGAAATCCAGGCGGAGATCGGGCGGGTGCAGGCGGGCGGCGTCGACGAGGCCGAGCTGCGCCGCTGCCGGACCCGGCTGCAGGCGGCGCGGCGCATGGGTCTCCAGACCAACGGCGCCCGCGCGCTGCAGGCCGGCCTCGACGTCCTCTACGGGCTGCCGCTGAACGACTGGAAGCAATACGATGCGCGCATCGCCGCCGTCTCCGGGGCGGACCTGCAGCGGTTTGCCCGCGACCGGTTCCGGCGCGAGCGCTCGACGCAGCTGGTCGTGACGCCCTGAGCGGAGCGTCGGTCCGGCGGCCGGCCGGCGCGGTGGGCGCAAGGGGGCAAAAGAAATCGCTTGCACGGCGCGAAACCATTTACTAGGCGTTTCTTGATTATGAAAATAATCCCCTATGCTCCCATCCTGTGCGCGGCGGCCCTGGCCGGGCTGTCGCTCGTCTCCGTTTCCCTGCGCGCCGCCGATGACCCCGAGGCGATTTCCCCCGCGGTGCTGAAGAAGTACGACGCCAACCACAATGGTGTGCTCGATGAGGCCGAGAAGGCGGCCTGGCAGGCGGACCGCGCCAAAGAGCAGGCGGCCCGCGAGGCCCGGCGGGCCGAGGACCTCGCCAAGTACGACACCAACAAGGACGGCAAGATCAACCGCGACGAGCGCGCCGCCATGAAGGCCGACGACGAGAAGGCCCGCGCCGAGAAGAAGGCGGCGCAGGAGGCGCGCAAGGCCGAGAAGGCCGCGCAGGCCGAGGCGAGGAAACTCGCCAAATACGACAAGAACGGGAACGGCAAGCTCGACGACGACGAACTCGCCGCGCTGAAGGCCGACGAGGACAAGCGGAAGGCCGCCGCGGAAAAGCGGAAGGCCACGATCGAGTCGAACCGCAAGGCGGCGGAAGACGAGCAGGAGGCCGAGCACGAATGACGGTCCGGCACCGCCGCGCCCCTGCACCCAGCCCCGGCAGCCGCCGGGGCTTTTTATGGCCAGGCCGCGCCGTCAGCCGCGCCCGCCCGGCGCCTCAGCCGCCCCGCCGCTCCACTGCAGCTTGGTGCGCACGACCGAGAAATGCGAATAGTCCTCCCGCTGCACCAGCGCCAGCCGCAGCGGCGAGATCGAGATCTCCACCGGCGAACCCTGGCAGAAGGTGAGGTTGCGCTGGCCGTCCATCGCCACCAGCAACCGGGAATGCTCCATGCGGTTGAAGACGCGCAGCCTCACGTCCGCCCGGAAGATGATCGACCGGTTGCTCAGGGTGTGCGGACACACCGGCGTCATGGCGATGACCTCCGCCGCCGGATGGATGAGCGGGCCGCCCGCGGAGAGGTTGTAGGCGGTGGAGCCCGTGGGGGTGGTGAAGATCAGGCCGTCGCAGAAGTAATCGGTCACCAGCTCCCCGCCGGCGAAGACCTCGAGCCGCACGAGCCGCGAGTTGACCTCGTCCTTGATCACGACGTCGTTCAGGGCCAGGTCGTGCAGCCCGGGCCCGGTGGAGCAGTCGAGCAGCGAGCGCTGGGCGATGCGGTAGGCGCCCGCGAGCAGGTCGGAAAAATGCGCCCGCGCCTCCTCCGCGGAGAAGGTGGTGAGGAAGCCGAGGCTGCCGCGGTTGACGCCGATGACCGGCACCTGCGCCCGCGCGGCCTCGCGGACGACGCCGAGCAGGGTGCCGTCGCCGCCGATGACGCAGCAGGCGTCGAGACCCTTGAGGCAGTCGGCCGGCAGCGGGAAATGGGCGGTGTGGGTGTACTCGACGCCGGCCTTGCCGGCCGCGGCCATGAGCACCCGGGCGAGGTCGGCGGCGCCGGGTTTCTGCTCGTTGACCACGAAGGCGAGGCGGTGGATCGGGGGCATCACGGGCACGGTTGAACCACGGAATGCGCGGCGAGGCACGGCTATTTTGTCGCGGGCACCGGCGACCCCGTCTGGTCCAGTCCGAGCAGGAACTCACGGTTGCCGTCCGCGCCCGCGAGAGGGGAGTCCATCGCACCCCGCAGGGCCGCGCCGGGCAGGGCGGCGAGGGCGAAGGCGGTGACGTCCGCCAGCACCGCGTCCTGCACGGCGCGGTCGCGGATGACGCCGCGGCCGCGGTCGGCCGCGGCCTTGCCGGCCTCGAACTGGGGTTTGACCAGGGCGATGAGCAGTCCCCCGGCGCGCAGGAACGGCCACACGGCGGGCAGCACGGTCTTGAGCGAGATGAAGGCGAGGTCCATGACCACGAGGTCGTAGCGCTCGCGGGGCAGGGCACCGGGTCGGAGATTCCGGGCGTTGACCTTCTCGAGGTTCGTCACCCGCGGGTCCGCGCGCAGCCGGGCGTGCAGCTGGCCGCGGCCGACATCCACGCAGGTGACATCGGCGGCGCCGGCCTGCAGCAGGCAGTCGGTGAAGCCGCCGGTGGAGGCGCCGATGTCGAGCGCGTGCGCGCCGCGGGCGTCGACCCGCCAGCGCTCGAGAAACGCCGCCAATTTTTCGCCCCCACGGCTGACGAAGCGCGGCGGCTGGTCGAGCGCCACCTCGAGATCGGCCGGAACCGCGTGTCCCGGCTTTTCGAGCCGCTCGGTGCCGTGGCGCACGCGGCCGGCCATGATCAGCGTCTTGGCCTGCGCGCGGGTGGCGGCGAGGCCGCGCCGGACCAGGAGTTCATCGAGTCGCACTTTCATGCCGGTGGCTGCTCCGCCGACACCAGACCCGCGGCGCGCGGTGCTCAACCCAAAACCCAAAACGCAAAACCCGCGGCCCGCCTCACGTCTTGGCCGTCGTCCATTCGGCGGCGAAGCGGTAGCGGCCGGCGGCGAGCTGGCAGGTCACGGCGTCCTTGCCGCGGGCGACCTTGGAGACGCCGGGCGCGCGGTCGAGCGGCTTGCCGCCTTCCGTGATCCGCGCCTTGGGGGGCACGGGCAGGCGGACCGTGGCCGTGGTGTTCGCCGGCACGGAGACCTCCCAGTCGAAGCGGCGCTGGCTGGACCGCCAGGCGCTCACGATCTCGCCGTGGGGCGAGGCCAGGCGCGCGCGCGCCGAGGAAAGGCTCCCGCCCGGGTGCGGTTGGAGCCGGATGTGGCCGTATCCCGGCCGCGCCGGATCAACCTCGATGCCGGCCACGACCGCGTACAGCCACGCCCCGATGGCGCCATAGGCGTAATGGTTGAAGGAGTTCATGCCCGCCTCGTGGAAGCCGCGTTCCTTGGTCCAGCCATCCCAGCGCTCCCAGATCGTGGTCGCGCCCTGCGTGACGGCATAAAGCCACGACGGCCACTGCTTCTGGTGCAGCAGGCGGTAGGCGACGTCGGTGCGGCCCGCCGCCGTCAGCACGTGCGGCAGATAGGAGGTGCCGACAAAGCCGGTGGAGAGTTTCCAGCCCCGCTGTTCGATGTCGCGGATGAGGTCGGCCAGCACGCGCGGCCGGTGCTTCGCGGGCAGCAGGTCGAAGTGCAGGGCGAGCACGCGCGCCGTCTGGGTTCCCCCGGCCACGTCGCCGTCGCGGGTGACGAACCGGCGCTGGAAGGCCGCCTGCACGCCGGCGGCGAGCGTTTGGTATTTCTTCGCCTCCGCCTTCTTCCCCAGCACCGCCGCCATCGCGGCCACCAGCCGGGCGCTGTGGGCGAAGAACGCGGTGCCGATCAGGTCCTTGGGCGTGCCACCGTCGACCTTGTTGCTGTCGTCGAGCGCCAGCCAGTCGCCGTAGCCGTCGAACCCGGACGCGGTCCGGGCGCGGATGAGGTTGGGGCTCGTTGCGCGAAGTTCGTCGACGAAGCGCACGCAGCTCGCGTAGTGCCGCTCGAGCACGCGGCGGTCGCCGTAGCATTCATAGACGGTCCACGGGCAGATCACCATCGCGTCGGACCAGGCCGGGCCGCCTTCGACGGGCAGGTCGTCGGTCGCCGGCGCCACCGCCGGGACGGCGCCCGTCGGCGTCTGCGCGTCGGTCAGGTCCTGCAGCCACTTGGTGAAGAAGCTGGCGGTCGCGAAATTGAAAATCGCCGTGCGGATGAAGATCTGGGCGTCCCCCGTCCAGCCGAGGCGCTCGTCGCGCTGCGGGCAGTCGGTGGGCACGTCGAGGAAGTTGCCGCGCTGGCCCCACTGGATGTTTTTCTGCAGCTGGTTGACCAGGGGATCGGAGCAGGAGAATTCGCCGGCGGGGGCCAGGTCGGAATGGAGGACCACGCCGGTCAGCTCCTCGATCTCCACCTCGGGCCCGCGCGTCTCGAGTTCCACGTAGCGGAAGCCGTGGAAGGTGAATCGCGGCTCGAAGGTCTCGCCGGCGGCGTCGCCGCGGAGGGTGAAATGGTCGGTGGCGCGCGCGGTGCGCAGGTTGGCCAGGGCGAGGCGGCCGTCCTTCTCGAGCATCTCGGCGTGGCGCAGAATCACCGTGGCGCCGGCGGCCCCCTTGACGCGGAGGCGAACCCGGCCGACCAGGTTCTGGCCCAGATCGTAGCGGCGCACCCGGCACTGCGGGCGCGGGGTCGATTCGTTGAGCAGCCGGGCCTTGAAAGTGTGCTGCACCCGGACGGGCGGGCCGCGCATGGCGTCGAGCGAGATGCCGTTGCCGTTGATCCCGCGCGCCGCCTGCCAGCCGCGGTCGTCGAAGCCAGGCTTGTCCCAGCCGGCGAACTCGAGCCGCGCATCGTAGCTTTCGCCCATCAGGAGATCCGCCTCGAGCAGCGGGCCGTAGGCGAATTTCCAGGTCGAATCGGTGCCGATGACATCCACGCGGCCGTCGAGGTACTCGATCACCAGCTGGGCGAGGAATCTCGGCCGGTCGCCGTACAGCTGGCGCCCCCGCCACGCGACATGCCCGCAATACCAGCCGTCGCCGAGGATCGCCCCGAGGGTGTTGTCGCCCACCACCAGCAGCGGCGTGACGTCGAACGCCTGGTAGTGCACGCGCTTGCGGTAGTCGGTCCAGCCGGGCGCGAGCTGGAGGTCGCCGACGCGCTGGCCGTTGAGTTGCGCCTCGTAAAGGCCGAGGGCCGTGGCGTAGAGGCGCGCCCGGGTGACCCGCGCCCCGACGAAAAAGGTCTTGCGAAGGTAGGGCGCTGGCACGCCGGTCCAGCGCCCGCCGACCAGCGTGCCCATGATCCACTGCGCCCGCCAGTCGTTGCGCTCGAGCAGGCCCATCTCCCACCAGGCCCGCTCGGTGGACTCCGCGACGCGCCCGCGCTCGTCCCATGCCCGCACCCGCCACCAGACGCGCTGCCGCGAGCGGAGGGGCTTGCCCGCGTAAGCCACGTGCGTCGAGGCGTCCGACGCCACCTTGCCGCTGTCCCAGATATCGGGCGCGCCGCCCGGGGCCGAGCTCACCAAAATCTGGTAGGCGGCCTGGCGCGCGCCGCGCCGGTGGTCCGCATCCAGCCACCAGCTCAGGCGCGGCTGACGCTCGTCAATCCCGAGGGGATTCTCAAAGTACTCGCAACGCAGATGAACTGGACGACAGACTGCTTGAGACATGTGACTGTGGGGCGGTGGGTAACCCAAGTCTTCCCGTCACCGTGTCGCGATGGAGGAAAATGGGTGGGGGGCGGACGATGGCAGCGGCAAGGCAAATGGTCGAGATTTCTGTCGCATGGATTCGCGAGAAATGTAGTTCAAAAATCATAGTCTGCATCCATGTGGCCGCCGATTTGATATCTAGGTTATTCATTAATAATAACTTACCCGGCGATGCCATAAACTATCCTTCTTCCGGACGGCATTCGCACTGCCATCCGGGCGCGCTGGCGCAGTAAGGCGACGCGATCCCTTCCGACTGGCGGATCAATCCCTGCCGGTGCGACGGCGGGCGGCCCGCCATTTCTGTCTCGCCGGTGACCAGCAGGTTGTGCGGCCGCCGACGGTGTCGCGGATAAGCGGAGCTCCGGTCCGCGGGCACCGGCCGCCATCCTCCCAACGGTGCAGGAAGAGCCAGGACTTGGGGATGCGGGCGTTCAAGGTGGCCGGCACGTCATTCCCGCGGCCTGCGATCGTGGAAAGTGCAAGGCGGCAGACCCGGCGGCACTCCCGCCACAGCGTCCGCACCTCACTCGGGCTCAGCGACCCGGCGGGGCGGCGCGGGTGGATGGCCGCCCGCCAAAGAATCTCGTCGGCCATCCAATTGCCGACGCCCGGGAACCGTTCCTGCATCAGCAGCACCGCCTTGACCGGCGCCCGCCGGCGGCGGCGCAGAAAGACGGCGACGGCTTCGGTGGTGAAGGCAGGCGACAGGATCGGCGGGGCCAGGCGCGTCCACCACGCTGGCGGCGCGGAGCCCGTCGCGAACTCGACGCGGCCGAACATGCGCGGATCGGTGAACACGAGACAGCGGTCGCGCAGATCCAGAACCAGATGGTCGTGCCGGCCGGCTTGGCAGCCGGCGGGCCCGGCGCGCAACCCGCCGCTCATGCCGAGGTGGAGGCCGAGCCAGCGGCCGCCGCCGAACCGAAACAGCATCTGCTTGGCCGCGGCTGCCGAGCTGACGAGCGTCGCCCCGGTCAGCTCGCGCGCCAGGCGGCGCCCGCCGCCCGCGCGGAACACCCGGGCCCGGGGGTGGACGCGCACGCCGGTGATCCGGCGGCCCAGGCCGCCGTTCCACTGCTTGCGGTAGAACTCGACTTCAGCGAGCTCGGGCATGCGCGGCGGGGCTCAGGCCAGCGTGGCCACGAAGGCCGCGATGTCGTCGAACACCGGCACGGCGTGGCGCGCCACCTCCGGGATCGTGGCCGGTTCGATCCGTCCGGTGCGGACCACCGCGGGATGGATGCCGGCGTTGAGCGCCGCCTGGATGTCAGCCGCGCTGTCCCCCACCATGTGGCACTGCGCCGGGTCGAGACCGTGCTGCGCGATCTTTTCGAGGATGAACTTGGGCGACGGCTTGCGATAGACGACGGGCTGCCCCGGCGCCTCGGGCGCGATGCAGATGTCGTCGAAGACCGGGTGCGGCGGACCGAGCAGCTCCTCGAGCCGGGCGTTGACCCGCCGGGCGTCCTCCAGGGTGTGGAGCCCGCGACCGATGCCCGACTGGTTGGTGAACAGAAACACCCGGTAGCCGAGCTCCCGCGCGCGGCGCAGCGCCTCCGCCGCCCCGGGCAGCACCTCGACGCCCGCCGGATCGGCGAGGTAGACCCTGTCGACGATGAGGGTGCCGTCGCGGTCGAGGAAAAGCGCCTTGGACATGAAGGAGACCGCCCGGGGACCATCGCCCGGCTACGGGTGGCTGACGTGCGCCAGCAGCTCTTCCGGGGCGACGGTGGCGGTGCCGAGCTTGCCCACGACGACGCCGGCGGCGGCGTTGGCGAAGTGCGCCGCGGTCTCGAGATCCGCGCCGGCGGCCAGCGCCAGGACCAGCCCCGCGATGGAGGTGTCGCCCGCGCCGGAGACGTCGAAGACCTCGCGCGCGGCGGTGGGAATGGACTTCAGGACCTTGCCCTGGGCGCAGAGCAGCATGCCGTCCTCGCTCAATGTAATGACGAGATAGCGCGGGCGGTAACGGTCGTGGATGGCGGTGCAGATCTCCCCGGCCGGGAAGGGCTGCAGCGGATCCCAGTCCACCCCGGCCAGCTCGGCGGCCTCGCGGCGGTTGGGGGTGAGCAGGTCGAGGCCCGCGAAGCGCAGCTTGCGCTTCGGCTTGGGATCGAGCGCGATGAATTTGCCGCCGTCGCGCGCCAGCCGCGCGAGCGCGCCCACCAGTTCGTCGGTGAGCAGGCCCTTGGCGTAGTCGGACAGCACGATGGCGTGGCACGCCTGGACCTCGGAGCGCAGTCGGGCGAGGGCCTGGGAAACATCGATGGCATAGTCCGCCGGCGGCGACTCACGGTCGAGCCGGCACAGCTGCTGGTGCTGCGCCATGACGCGCGTCTTGACGATGGTCTGGCCCGCGTTGGCGAGGTTGATGCCCTTGATGCCGTGCCGGGCCAGGACGTTGGCGAGCTTGCGGCCGGGCTCGTCGTCCTGGATGCAGCCCGCGACCGACGCCTTCGCCCCGAGGGCCATGAGATTCAACGCCACGTTGGCCCCCGCGCCCGCGGTGTAGGTGTCGCGCTGGATGTGCACGACCGGCACCGGCGCCTCGGGCGAGATGCGGGTCGCCTCGCCCCAGATGTAATGGTCCAGCATGACGTCGCCGACCACAAGGATGCGCAGCCGGGGAAGCTTCTTGAGCAGGGCGCGGGTTTGGGCGGGTGAGATGGACATCAGCGGATCTCCCAGTCGTAGGGATAGTGCGACAGCAGGCGGGGCCGGCCGGCGGTGACCTGCACCACGTCCTCGACCCGGCAGCCGCCGAGGCCGGGGTAGTAGAGCCCCGGCTCCACCGTGACGACGGCGCCGCGCTTGAGTTCGTAGTTCACCGTCCCGGACAGGCGCGGCAGCTCGTGCACGGCCAGGCCGAGGCCGTGGCCGGTGCCGTGGAAATAGCCGACGGACCCGCGCGGCGTATGGCGCGTGGCGTAGCCCTGGGCGGTGAAGTATTCGGTGACGCGACAGTGGACGTCGCGACCGTTCACCCCGGCGTGCACGGCGGCGAGCGCGCGCCGCTGCGCCTCCCGCACGGTCGCGACCAGGCGCCGCTGGGCGTCGGAGGCGCGGCCGCGCAGGAACGTGCGGGTCATGTCGCCGTGGTAGCCGGTGGCGGTGATGCGGGGGAAGACGTCGACGATGACGAGCGAGTGGGCGCGGATCGGGCCGTGTCCGCTCTCGTGGGGATCGCAGGCCTGGTTGCCGGCGGCCGCGATGGTGTCGAGCGACACGCCGCCGGCGCGGAGGCAGGCGGTCTCGATCGCGAACTTGAGGTCCTCGGACGTCAGCCGGGCGCCGCGGTGGACCAGCCAGCCGCCGCGGATGCGCGCGGCGCGCAGCAGCGCCTCGGCGGCCGCGATCCCGGCGGCGGCGCAGCGGTTGCCGGCCCGGATGGCCGCGGCCTCCGCGGCGGTCTTGATCTCGCGCTCGGGGAACAGCAGGCCGACGGCGGGCACGAGGCGCAGGCCGAGGCGGGTGAGCTTGAACGCCAGGCCGGCGGGAAAATCGTCCGGCACGGCGAAGGCGTGGAGGCGGTACCTGGCCGCGAGCAGCAGGATGACCTCGGCCGGTCCGATGCGGCGGTCGGGCCAGCGCTTGCGCGCCAGCTCGTGCCACGGCTCGAGCGCCAGCACGACGTCGAAGGCGGAGGTGCGCTTCACCCGCCCGAACTCCAGGGCGCTGACGACGCAGACCTTGCGGCGGCCGGCGCGGAAGGAGATGAACGGGTCCGGGACGGCCACCCGGCCGAACCAACGCTGGTCCGGATTGACGGTGGAGTCGGCGTAAAGCAGCGGCGGGAGTTGGGCCACGATGAAAGGGGGATTGAATTTCCGGCGACGGCGCATTACCCACGAAACCCGCAGAAAACGCAAAGATGTTTTGGTCGATTCTCCGACGGTGGTGGTGGGCGGGCGGCGCCGTGCTTCTGGCGCTGCTGGCGGCGTGCGCCCGTCCGGGACCGGCCGCCGCCGCTCCGAAGACGGTGGACGCCTGGTTCCCGATCCGCGTGGGCGAGCGGATGGTGCAGATGCAGCTGGCGATCACCGAGGCGGAGCGGGACCACGGGCTGATGGGCCGGACCGACCTGAGCCCCGACCAGGGCATGCTCTTTGTGTTTGCCGCGCCGACACCGATGAACTTCTGGATGCGCAACACGCCCCTGCCGCTGGACATCGGGTACTTCAGCCCCGACGGCGAGCTGAAGGAAATCTATCCGATGTATCCCTTCGACGAGACCACCGTGGGCTCGCGGGACCGGCATCTGCTGTTTGCGCTCGAGATGCGGCAGGGCTGGTACGCCGCGAACGGCGTCCGACCCGGAGCCCGGCTGGATTTGGACGCGTTGAAGGCGGCGCTGCAGGCCCGCGGCGTCAAGCCGGCGGACTTTGGGCTGCCGTAGACGCGCCTCAGTCGGTGCGGTTGATTGTCGCCGGCCCGGTCGTGAGCGACACGGAGGCGCCCTGCGCATCGGTCCAGGTCAGCTCGACGCGCACGTCGGATCCGACCGGCAGGTAGGGACCGTCGCTGGCGAGCAGCTCCACCTCGCGCCCTTCGCCCGGTTGGAGCGCGCCGGACCACACGACGCCGTATTTCGCGTCGACCGCCTGGCGCGCGGCCGGATCGAGCTCGCGATAGGTCGCCGCCACGGCCACGGGCAAAATCCGGTAGTTGGGCTGCGCGCCGAAGGTGATCGGGTAGGCCTTGCCGGCCGCATCCAGCACCCGGGCGTGGAACGCAAGCCGGGTCGCGCCGCCGCGGGAGTTGTCGAGCTTCAGCCGCACCCTGACGCGCAGGGGCGAGCCGCGATCGGGGCCGGGCTGCGCGACGATCGGCATCCAGTCGCGCCAGCAATGGATCTCGAGGACGGTGAGGGTGCACGAGTCGAGCCGGGCGGAGGAGCCCTTGGCGCCGCCGGCGGTGGTGTCGGCGGCAAAAACGGCGCCGGCGCCGAG
>DATJUU010000043.1:0-3001 GCA_035502155.1 Opitutaceae bacterium | reverse complement strand
CCCTGCAGCTTGCCGAACGCCATCAGCGAGCCGGTGACCGTGAGCGCGCCGAACATCACCTCGAAACCGAGCGCCGTCATGCGCAGCCGGCCGAGGCCCTCCCCGCCGTATTCAAGGTATTTGAAGCAGCCGACAAGCACTGCCGCCAGCGCGCCAAACGAGTGGGAAAGCGCAATCCGTTGCGGCATTGCGGTCATCGGCATGAAGATGGCCATCAGCGCGCCGATGACCGAGCCCACCGCGGCCCCGATCAGGATGTAGACCCAGGTGAGCACCTGGGTGTAAAGCAGCGTGCCGACCACCGCCAACACCATGCCGATCTCCGCCAGGAACATGCCCCGGCGTGCCGTGGCGGGCGAGCTGAGCGCCCGCAAGCCGAGGACAAACAGCACCGCCGCCGCGAGGTACGACCATTCGGAAATGACAATGTTGATGTCCGTGTTCATTTCCGGGTCTTCCGGTCCTTTTTCTTAAACATCTTCAGCATGCGGTCGGTGATCATGAAGCCACCGACCACATTGATGCTCGCCGCGCAGACCGCGATCATGCCCAGAATCGAGCTCGTCAGGCTGTACTGGCCGCTGGCGGCCACGAGGGAGCCGACGAGCGAGATTCCCGATATGGCGTTGGTGGCGGACATCAGCGGCGTGTGCAACGTCGGCGACACGCGACCGATCACCTCGAAGCCGAGAAAGCCGGCCAGTACGAGGATGAACAGGTAGAACATCAGCCGGCTGAAATCCATCGGCGGCAGCGTGTGCGCGACGTGCCGGGCCGCGTCCGCGGTGGCAAGGAGCAGGGGCGTCATGAGGATCCTTGAAAGCTGTCGAGCAGCTGGCGAACCGCCGCGTTGACCGCCTCGCCGCCGCGCATGAGACACGCGCCCCGCACAATCTCGTCCGTCGGATCGGGCTGGGCGTCGGGCTTGGGATAGAGGTGGCGGAAGAGGTTGAAGCAGTTGCGGGCGTAAAGCGCGCTGGCGTCCGCCGGCACGGTGGCGGGCAGGTTCACGGCGCCGATGATGGCGACCCCGCGGTGCCGGACTGTTTCGCCGGCCCGGGTGAGTTCACAGTTGCCGCCCTGCTCGGCGGCGAGATCCACGAAGACAGCCCCGGGCCGCAGCCGCTCGATCATGTCTTTCGTCACGAGCAGCGGCGCCTTCTTGCCGAAGACCTGGGCGGTGGAGATCACCACGTCGACCTTCGGCAGGCGGGCGCCGATAGCCTCCATTTCCTTCCGGATGAACTCGGGCGAGAGCTCCTTCGCGTAGCCCCCGGCGGTCTCGGCGTCCGCCGGCAGCTCCATTTCCACGAAGACGGCGCCCAGACTCTTGACCTGATCGCGCACCGCCGGCCGCGGGTCAAAAGCCTCGACGCGCGCCCCGAGGCGCTTCGCGGTCGCGATGGCCTGCAGGCCGGCCACACCCGCGCCAAGGACGAGCACCGTGGCGGGCGTCACCGTGCCCGCGGCGGTCATGAGCAGGGGGAACATCTTGTCGATCCGTTCCGCGGCGAGGAGCACCGCCTTGTAGCCCGCGATCGTGGCCTGCGAACTGAGGGCGTCCATGCTTTGGGCACGGGTGATGCGCGGGATGAATTCCATCGCGTACCCGGTGAGCCGGCGGCGCAGGAACACCTGCAATACCGGCGCGTTGCTGAACGGCGCGAGAAACCCGATGTACGCGGCGCTTTCACGGATCAAGCCGGCTTCGGCGACGGTGGGCGGCTGCACCTTCAGCACGAGGTCGGCCGCCGCGTAAAGCTCCGCTGCCGAACCGGCGATCGCCGCGCCGGCGGCGGTGTACTGCGCGTCACTCACCCCCGCCCGCAGGCCGGCGCCGCTCTCAACCAGAATCTCGTGTTTGTCGCGCACCAAGGCGCCCGCCAGGACGGGCACAAAGGCGACCCGCGTTTCGCCCGCGGCGGTCTCTTTCGGTATCCCAATCTTCATGAATGTGGCGTAGCTGGAATTTCGTGGGCCCGAGCGTGCAAGCTGCCGCGCAAGTCTCAATAGCGAAAATGCGGCCTCGCGCCGAAAAGCCTTTGACCCCCCGCGCTCCGCCTGCGAGCGTCCGCGCCATCCCGCCTCCGCGGCCGCCCCCCTGCCGGCCGGCGCCGGCCGGCGCGTTGCCCGCCGTTTCCACCCTCGATTCAGCCCCCGCTTATGTATCTCAGCTTCGTCGCGCTCTGCCTGGTCGCCACCATCGTCATCTATTTTCTCAACAACCCGATCAGGCACGGCCGATGGTTCATGGTTCGGCGTTTCATCAACTGGTTCCCCCTGGGCATGACCTATTCATTCCTGTACATGGCGCGCTACAATCTGAACGTGGCCAAGAATGCGCTGGGGACCACGATGTCCAACGAGGACTTCGGATTGATTTTCGGCGCGGGGACGGCCGTCTACGCCCTGGCCTTCCTCGTCAATGGTCCGCTGGTGGACAAGATCGGGGGCAAACGGGGCATCATCATTGCCGCCGTCGGCGCCTCCCTGGCCAACATCGTACTCGGCCTGCTCACCTACCTCGTGGTGCTGCATCGCCTGAGAATGAACCTGGTACTCGCGTTCTCCGCCGTCTACGCGATCAACATGTATTTCCAGAGCTATGGCGCGGTCTCCATCATCAAGGTCAAGGCCTACTGGTTCCACGTCCGCGAGCGCGGCGTCTTCGGCGCGATCTTCGGCACCCTCATCTCCTTCGGCGTCTACTTCGCCTTCGACTGGGGCCAGGGCATCGCCGACATGGCCAGGGCGCGCCCGCCGGGTGAACTCAGCTGGCTGCATGCGCTCATCCAGCGCGTCTTCGCCCTCAACACCCAGCCGGTCGACGCGACTTGGGCGGTGTTCTACATCCCCGCCATCATCCTCCTCTTCTGGGTACTGATGGACTGGTGGCTGATCAAAGACACGCCGGAGGAGGCGGATTTCCCGCCGTTCGACACCCATGACGCTTCCTCGGGGCACATGGACGAAGAGCTTACGATCCGGGACCTGCTCAAAA
>DATJUU010000042.1:0-9955 GCA_035502155.1 Opitutaceae bacterium | reverse complement strand
GCCCATGAGCAGGATGGGGATGAACACCGCGACCAGCGACAGGCTCATCGACAGCACGGTGAAGCCCACCTCCCGCGCCCCATGCAGCGCCGCCTGGAACCGCGGCTCCCCCGCCTCGAGATGCCGCGTCACGTTTTCCATCACCACGATGGCGTCATCCACCACGAACCCGGTCGCGATGGTCAGCGCCATGAGCGAGAGGTTGTCCAGGCTGAAGCCCAGCAGGTACATCACGGCGAACGTGCCGATGAGGGAGACCGGCACCGCCACCGAGGGGATCATCGTGGCCCGCCAGTCGCGCAGGAAGAAGAACACCACCAGCACGACCAGCACCACCGCGATCGCCAGGGTCGCCTCCACCTCGTGCAGCGAGGCGCGGATGGTGATGCTGCGGTCGATCACGAAGTCGAGCTGGGCGGCCGGCGGCAGCCCGGCGCGGAGGAGCGGCAGCAGCGCCTTCACCCGGTCCACCGTGTCGATGATGTTGGCCCCCGGCTGACGCGAGACGATCACGGCCACGGCCGGGTGGCCCTGCGAGAACCCGGCGTTGCGGATGTCCTCGACCGAGTCGCTGACCGTGGCGACGTCCGACAGCCGGACCGGCGCGCCGTGGCGGTAGGCGACAATCAGCGACTGGTACTGGGCCGCGGCGCGGGCCTGGTCGTTGCTGTAAATCTCCCACCGCAGGCGGCTGTTCTCCACCGCCCCCTTCGGGCTGTGCGCGTTGGCGGCCGAGAGCGCCGCCCGCACGTCCTCCAGCCCGATGCCGTAGCGGAAGAGCGCGGTCGGATTGAGGTCGACGCGCACGGCCGGCAGCGAACTGCCGCCCACCTCCACGTCGCCCACCCCGGCCACCTGGGAGAGCTTCTGCTGGATCATCGTGGAGGCCACGTCGTAGAGCTGGCCCTGGCTGAGCGTGGCGGAGCTGAGGGTGAGGATCGCGATCGGCTCGTCCGCCGGGTTGACCTTGCGGTAGGTGGGGTTGCTGCGCAGCGCCACCGGCAGGTCCGCGCGGGCCGCGTTGATCGCCGCCTGCACGTCGCGGGCCGCGCCGTCGATGTCGCGGTTGAGTCCGAACTGGAGCACGATCTGCGTGTTGCCGACCGAGCTGGTCGAGGTCATCTCGGTCACGTCGGCGATCGTGCCGAGGTGGCGCTCCAGCGGCGTGGCCACGGCGGAGGCCATCGTCTCCGGACTCGCGCCGGGCATCCCGGCCGAGACGACGATCGTCGGGAAGTCGACCTGCGGCAGGGGCGAGACCGGGAGGTGGAAATAGGCCATCAGCCCCGCCAGCGCCACGCCGATCGTGATCAGCGTGGTGCCCACCGGGCGGCGGATGAAGGGTTCCGAGATGTTCATGCCGCCGGTTCCCCCGCCCCCGCGGGCGCCTCCGCCCGGCCGCGCAACCGCTGCGCCAGGCGGTCGAATGCCAGGTAGATCACCGGCGTCGTGAACAGGGTCAGCAGCTGGCTGACGATCAGGCCGCCGACGATGGTGAGGCCGAGCGGGTGGCGCAGCTCCGAGCCCGTGCCCCAGCCCACCATCAGCGGCACGGCGCTGAACAGCGCCGCCATCGTCGTCATCAGGATCGGCCGGAAGCGCAGCAGGCTGGCCTGGTAGATCGCGTCCTCCGGCTTCAGCCCCTCGTGGCGCTCCGCGTCGAGGGCGAAGTCGATCATCATGATCGCGTTCTTCTTCACGATTCCGATCAGGAGGATGATGCCGATGATGCCGACCACCCCGAGGTCGCTGCCGGCGAGCATAAGCGCCAGCAGCGCGCCGATGCCGGCGGAGGGCAGCGTCGAGAGGATCGTCACGGGGTGGATGAAGCTCTCGTAGAGCACGCCCAGCACGATGTAGACCGCCAGCAGGGCGGCGAGGATGAGGAACAGCTCGTTCGAGAGGGACGACTCGAAGGCCGACGCCGCGCCCTGGAAGCTGGTCAGGATGCTGGGCGGCATCCCGAGCTGGGCCTCGGTCGCGCGCACCGCGCGCACGGCCGCGCCCAGCGAGCCGCCGGCGGGCAGGTTGAAGGAGATCGTGTTGGCGGGGAACTGGCCGAGATGGTTGATAAGGAGCGAGGCGGTCTGCACCCGGATCTGCGCGATCGCCGACAGCGGCACCTGGCCGCCCGCCGCCGAGGGCAGGTAGATCTGCGCGAGGGAGTCGGGCGAGCGCTGCAGCGCCGGGTCCGCCTCCATGATCACCCGGTACTGGTTGGACTGGGTGAAGATCGTCGAGATGATGCGCTGGCCGAAGGCGTCGTAGAGCGCGTTGTCCACCGTCGCCGCCGTGATCCCGAAGCGCGCCGCCGCGTCGCGGTTGACGTCGACGTAGGCGGCCAGCCCGTTCGGAGCGAGGTCGGTGGCGATATCGGTCAGCTCGGGCCGCGCCTGCAGGGCGGCCGCCAGCTGGGGCACCCAGGCCGCGAGGTCGTCGGGATTCGCGCTCTCGAGCACAAACTGGTACTGGGTGCGGGTGACGTGGTCCTCGATCGTGAGGTCCTGCACCGGCTGGAGGTAGGCGGTGATGCCGACCACCGACGGCAGGGCCGCGTTCAGCCGCCGGATGATCGCCGCCACGTCGTCGTGGCGCTCGTCCTTCGGCTTGAGGTTGATCAGCATCCGGCCGGTGTTGAGGGTGGTGTTGATGCCGTCGACGCCGACGGACGACGAGAGGCTGACCACGTCCGGATCCTTGAGGATCGCCGCCGCCAGCTGCTCCTGCAGCCCGCTCATGCGCTCGTAGGAGACGGAGTCGGGCGCCTGGGTGATGGCCTGGATCAGGCCCGTGTCCTGCACCGGGAAGAAGCCCTTGGGGATGACAATGTAGAGGAACACCGTCAGCACGAGCGTGCCCACGGCCACCGCGAGGGTGAGGGGCTGGTGGGCGAGCACCCAGCGGAGCGCCCGGCCGTAGGCCGCGAGCAGGCGGTCGAACCAGCCGCCGGCCAGCCGGCTCCACGCCGGCTCCTCCGCGCGCTCGTGGTGCCGGAGCAGCTTGGCGCACATCATCGGCACGAGGGTGAGCGAGACGACCGCCGAGATCAGGATCGTGACCGCGAGGGTGATGGCGAACTCGCGGAAAAGGCGGCCGACGACGTCGCCCATGAACAGCAGCGGGATGAGCACCGCGATGAGCGAGATGGTGAGCGAAATGATGGTGAAGCCGATCTGCGCCGAGCCCTTGAGCGCCGCCTCCCGCGGCGAGTCGCCCTGCTCGACGAAGCGGGCGATGTTCTCGATCATGACAATCGCATCGTCGACGACAAAGCCCGAGGCGATGACGAGCGACATCAGCGTGAGGTTGTTCAGGCTGAAGCCGACCAGGTACATGATCGCGAACGTGCCGACGATCGAGAGGGGCACCGAGAGGCTCGGGATGATTGTCGCCGGGACGTTGCGCAGAAAGAGGAAGATCACCAGCACGACCAGCCCGACCGCCAGGGTCAGCTCCAGCTCCACGTCGGAAATCGAGGCGCGGATCGTGTTGGTCCGGTCGGTGAGCACGCCGACCTCGATCGACGGCGGCAGCGCGGCCTGCAGCGCGGGCAGCACCGCCCGCACGCCCTCGACCACCTGGATGACATTGGCGCCCGGCTGGCGCTGGATGTTGATCAGGATGCCCGGGGTGGTGTTGACCCACGCGGCCAGCTCGGTGTTTTCCGGCGCGCTGTCCACCGTGGCGACGTCGCCCAGCCGCACGGCGGAGCCCTTGCGGTAGGCGAGGATCAGGTTCCGGTACTGCTCGGGGGTCTTGAGCTGGTCGTTGGCGTTGATCGTGAAGGCGCGCGCCGGGCCGTCGAACCCGCCCTTGGCGGTGTTGGCGTTGCCGTTGTTCACCGTGCTGCGCACGTCGTCGATGTTCAGCCCGAACGCGGCGAGCTGCACGGGGTTGAACCGGATGCGCATCGACTGGCGCTGGCCGCCGCCGATGCTCACGAGGCCCACGCCCGGCAGCTGGGAGAGCTTCGAGGCCAGGCGAGTGTCCGCGAGATCCTCGACCTGGGTGAGCGGCAGCGTCTGGGAGGTCACCGCAAGCGTCAGCACCGGCGCGTCGGCCGGGTTGACCTTGGCGTAGATCGGCGGCGCGGGCAGGTCGGACGGCAGCAGGTTGCCCGAGGCGTTGATCGCCGCCTGCACCTCCTGCTCGGCCACGTCAAGGCTCAGGCTGAGGTCGAACTGCAGGGTGATGACCGACGCGCCCGCGGAGCTGGTCGAGGACATCTGCTTGAGGCCCGGCATCTCGCCCAGCTGGCGCTCGAGCGGCGCCGTGACCGAGGACGTCATCACATCGGGGCTGGCCCCGGGATAAAGGGTCAGAACCTGGATGGTCGGATAGTCCACCTCCGGCAGGGCCGACAGCGGCAGGAAGCGGAACGCCACCAGGCCCACGATCAGGATCGCCACCATCAGCAGCGAGGTGGCGACGGGCCGGTGGATGAAAATGCGGGAGGGATTCATCGGGTTTGCCGCGGCGGCGGACGCGCGTCCGCCTCAGGACCCGCCGCCACCCTGGGCCGGCCGCTGGCCGTTTGCCGGCTTTCCGCCCTGCCAATGCCCTTGTCCGCCCTGCCCGCCCTGTCCACCGTTGCGGTGACCCCAGCGGCCCTTCGCCCCGCCGTTGGGGGCGCCGGCGCCAGGGGTCTCCGCCGCGGCGCCCGGCTGCTGCACCATCACGCGCCCGCCCTCGCGGAGCCGGTCCGCCCCCTCCACCACCACGCGGTCGCCGACGTTCAATCCGGATGTCACCGCCACACGGTCGCCCTGGGTCGTCCCGAGCTTCACCGGCTGCGCGGTGACCGTGTCGTCCGGCTTGACCACGTAGACGTAGGACCCGGCCTGGCCCAGCTCGACGGCCGAGGTCGGGATGACGATCACCCCGCGGTTGACGTCGAGCAGCATGCGGACGTTGACGAATTCGTTCGGAAACAGACTCTCCGTTTCATTCGCGAAGGTGGCGCGGAGCTTGAAGGTGCCGGTGTTCGTGTCCGCCTGGTTGTCGATCGCCTCGAGCGTTCCCGTCGCCAGCTTCTGCGTCTCCATGCTGTCGTAGGCGTCGACCGGAATCGGCGCGCCGGATCGGAGGCGCGCGGCCACCTGGGAATAGGCGTCCTCCGGCAGGGTGAAGATCACCGAGATCGGGCGGATCTGGGTCAGCGTCACGAGGCCGGTCGTGTCCGAGGCCGTCACGTAGTTGCCCGCGTCCACCTGGCGCAGGCCCACCCGGCCGGAGATCGGCGCGGTGATGTGGCAATAGGTCAGGTTCAGCTTGGCGCTGTCGATCGCCGCCTGGTCGGTCTTGACCAGCCCCTCATACTGGCTGACGAGCGCGTGCTGGGTGTCGACCTGTTGAGATGCGATGGAGTCCTGCTCCGAGAGTTTCTCATAGCGCGCCAAATCGGTCTGGGCCTGCTTGAGCTGGGCCTGGGCCTGCAGCAGCTGGCCCTCCGCCTGCTCGAGCGCCACCTGGTACGGCCGCGGATCGATCACCGCCAGCAGGTCGCCGGCCTTCACCTCCTGGCCCTCCTTGAAGTCCACCTCGGTGAGCTCGCCGCTGATCCGCGTGATCACCGTCACCGTCGCCGGCGACGTGACGTTGCCGAGGCCGTCCATGTAGACGTCGATGTCGCCCTTCTGCGCCGCCTGGGCGACGACCGGGACGGCCACGTCGGGCCCAAAGAATGCGCGGCGGGCGCCCATGCCGCCGGCGGCCGTCGCCGCCTTGGTCTGCGCGTGGTTCACCCACCAGACCGTCCCCAAGAGGACCACCGCGACGACCGCGGTGACCATGAGCGACAGCCGGCGGCGGCGGGGGCGTCCGGGCGCTAGCGGGGGCGGCAGCGCCCCCGGATTGGACTCGGGCGCGGCGGCGCGCGCCCCTGGATTGGTGCTGTGGCTCATCGGGTTGGGTCGTTCAATCGCTCAAACGCAAACGCCGGGCGGTGCCGCGAGGGGCCGCGCCCGGTCGGATGCAAAGACGCCTCGGCGGGCGAAAAGTCACGGACAATCATGCTTTTCAAGCAACGCACCGGCCGGGGGGCGTCAACTCCCCATCCTACTGACTGTCCGGCCCCCGGATGGCGCGGCGGACACGATTTTCCATTAATCACTTGCCTTGACCCGGACCCGCTGCGAGGGTCCGCGCCGTTCGGCGGACCAGAGGGCACGGAAATCGTGACCGCAGCGAGTCCGCCGCCCTTCGGGCGTTTCTTCGATGAGAGACCGTTCAGAGGTCCACAGCGCTCATCGAAAACATAAGGACCCGTCTTCCGCGGCCTGATCCCGCCCGGCGTTGCCACTGCGCACCGCCGCCGGCGCCCGGGATCGCAGACCGGGTCCGCTCACCGAAAGCACACCCGGTCCGTCCGTCTCCGGACGGGCCGCACCGGATGCCCACGCGTCCGGCATCATCCCATGCCATCAGAATCCACCGTCACCTTCGCCTCGTTGAACCTCTCGGCGCCGCTCCAGCGCGCCCTGGTCGAAAAGGCCTACACCCATCCCTCGCCCATCCAGGCGCAGGCGATCCCGCCCCTGCTCGCCGGCCGCGACCTCATCGGCTGCGCCCAGACCGGCACCGGCAAGACCGCCGCGTTCGCCCTGCCGATCCTGCAGCGGCTCACCGCCCAGCCGCGGCCCCGCGCGCCCCGCCGGCCGCGCGCGCTCATCCTCACGCCCACCCGCGAGCTCGCCGCGCAGATCGACGAGAGCTTCGCCCGCTACGGCCGTCACCTGCCGCTCCGCCACGCCGTCGTCTTCGGCGGCGTGGGCGAACAGCCCCAGATCCGCGCGCTCGCCGCCGGCGTCGAGATCGTCGTCGCCACCCCCGGCCGCCTCCTCGACCTGATGGAGCAGCGCCACGCCCAGCTCGACGGCGTGGAGATCTTCGTCCTCGACGAGGCCGACCGCATGCTCGACATGGGTTTCGCGCCCGACGTGAAGCGCATCGTCGCCCAACTGCCCGCCCGGCGCCAGTCGATGCTCTTCTCCGCCACCATGCCGGAGGAAATCCGCCAGATCGCCCAGCGGCTGCTGACCAATCCCGTGCGCATCGAGGTCGCGCCGGTCGGCACCACGGTCGAGCGGGTCGAGCAGCGGGTCTGCCACGTCGACCGGCGCGACAAGCACCGGCTGCTCGTCCACACGCTCTCCCGCCACGCCGAGGGCCTGGTGCTGATCTTCTCCCGCACCAAGCACGGCGCCAACCGCCTGGCGGACAACCTGGAGCGGGACGGCATCCGCGCCGCCGCGATTCACGGCAACAAGTCGCAGGGTGCCCGCCAGCGCGCGCTGGAGGAATTCCGCACCGGGCAGACCCGCGTGCTCGTCGCCACCGACATCGCCGCCCGCGGCATCGACGTGAAGGGCATCGCCCTGGTCGTCAACTTCGACATCCCGAATGAGCCCGAGGCCTACGTGCACCGCATCGGCCGCACCGCGCGCATGGGCGCCGCCGGTTTCGCGTACTCCTTCTGCGACGTCTCCGAGCGGGCGTGGCTGCGCGACATCCAGCGGCTGATCCGCCAGGACATCCCCGTGCACGCCGATCATCCGTACGCGGTCAACGCGCACGTGACGGCGCCGCGGCCGTCCTACGGCTCGAACCCGCCGCCGCGACACCGCACCGCGGCGCGGCCGATGGCGGGCGCCCCGGCTTCGCCGGGTCCGTCCGCCGCGCCGGCTCCCGCCGGCCCGCGCGGTCGCTACGGCCTGCGTCCGCGCGGCTTCTGGTCGCGCCGGTTCGGGCGCTGACCAGAGCGCCTCCGGCAGGCTCGCCCGTCAGCCACGCGGATCTGCCGGCGGCGAGCCCTTCGACTTCGACCAGGGCCCCGAGCTTGTCGAGGGGCGCCGGCCCTACAAGCTGGGGCAGGCGAATCCGCAATGTAGGGCTGCCGCTCTTGTCCGCCATAGCTCCGCAGGAGCGACGGCGGATGCCGGCAGGCCGGATCCGTATTCGTGATCCGGCCCCGTGCCGCGGGACTCACCACAGGCTCTGGTCCGTCACCGTCTGGTCGCGCCGCGTGTCCGGCAGGCCGGGGCAGTTGTGGGTGGCGAAGCCGGTGACGTTCTTCAGCACGATGGCCGGCGCGCCCGCGCTGGGCGCGGCCTTGAAGTGGTCGAGGTCCGCGCCGGTGACGTCATCGAGGATCACCGCCGGCCGCAGGTCCTCCTTCAGCGTGCGGAGCTCGACCTGGTCGAGCGTCAGCCCCTGCACGTGGCGGGCGAACATTCCCCAGGAGGGAATGACGCCGAAGCGGCCGGGCTCGGGATAGCCCGTCTCCTCCTCCGGCACCGCGCGCGCCGCCTGCTCCTTCGTGCCGCCGCCCGCGTACTCGATCAGGATGTGGCTCAGCGCCACGTCCTCGATCGCGTGCCCGGGGAGGCCGGCGATCAGGATGCCGGTCTGCGGCGAAACCTCGGTGGCGACGACGTTGCTGATCTTGATCCGGCGCACGACGCTCATCGGCGGGCGGTCCGGACCGCGCAGGCGGGCGCCGAGTCGGATGAAGATCGGCGCGCTGACGATGTGGCGCATGACGAGGTTGGAGACGGTGACGTTCTCCAGCGTCCCGCCGTCGACCTCCTCCAGCGCCAGGCCCTGGCACGAGTCGAAGAGGCAGTTGGTGATGGTGACGTCCTTGAAGCCGCCGTTGGCCTCGGTGCCGAACTTGATGCGCCCGGTGCCGCCGCCGAGCTTCTTCGCCTGATAGGTGCCGTCGAGCAGCGTGCCCTCCTCGTAGCCGCTGACCTGGCAGCCGGTGATGGTGACGTTTTCGGTCGACCGGACCTCGCCCAGGCCGTAGCTGGCCTTCAGGCAGATGCCGTCGTCGTTGGGCGAATTGACCGTGCAGTTGGACACCCGGACGTTCTTGCAGCAGTCGATGTCCATGCCGTCGCGGTTGGTGTCGATCTTGAGGTCGTCGATCGTGAAGTTGTCGACGCCGGTGGCGAGGATGCCGAAGTGCCCGCCGTGGAAGATGGTGAAGTCGCGCAGGATGACATTGCGGCAGTTCCTCAGCGCGATGGACTTGTTGCCGATGCCGGCCGCGAGCGTGTCAAACGGGTTCGGGTAGCCGAAGGGGGTCTTCGGCGCCAGCTCCTCCGGCGGCCGCGGCGGGCGTGGCGGCCGGGGCGGGCGCGGCTCCCCCGGCATCGGGTCCTTCGGGCCGAAGCCGCGGCTCAGCCCCCGGCCGACAATCCGGCCCGGCCCGACGATGCCGATGTTCTGGAGGTTCTCGCCCCAGATCAGGCTGTTGTGGAAATGGCTGTGGCCGAAATCCTCGTACGGGTCCGCCGGGTTCGGCTCGGGGAAATCGTAGCCGCCGGGCTCGCCGGCGGGCAGCGGGTCGGCGGCGAGGATCGTGGCGCCGTCGGCCAGGTAGAGCGTCACGTTGCTCTTGAGGTGGATGGAATGGCTGGCGTAGGTCCCGGCGGGGAACAGGACGGTGCCGCCGCCGGCCGCGGCCGCGGCGTCGATCGCGCGGTTGATCGCGGCGGTGTCGAGCGCCTTGCCGTCGCCGGCCGCCCCGAAGGCGCGGACGTCGAATGTGCCGGCGCCGGGCGGCGGGAGCGTGGCGCAGCCGGCCAGACCGGCGAGGAGGAGCAGCCATCCGAGGTGGCGAAGACGGGGCGGGGTGATCAGGCGCATGGTGGAATCGTGGGACGATTCAGGACATTTGCCAGTTACGGGGCAAGATCGGCTTCCGAACGGGGCCGGGGAAAATTGCTTTTACTTCGAGGGCCGACGCCGTACCGTCCGCGGTTTGGCCGCCCGGGTGGCGGAACTGGCAGACGCAGCAGACTCAAAATCTGCCGATCGCAAGATCTTGTGGGTTCGATTCCCACCCCGGGCACCAGCCTCCGCCGTCGCGCCGCGGACGTGAAGGCTGCCCGCCGTAGGCTAGGCTTGCGCAGGAGGACGTCTCACCCGGCAGCGGCACAGGCTAAACCTG
>DATJUU010000041.1:0-5222 GCA_035502155.1 Opitutaceae bacterium | reverse complement strand
CTCATAAGCCTTTGGTCGCGGGTTCAAATCCCGCCCCTGGCACCATGCTCCGCTCCTGCGGAGCCACGCATGGCACAGCCATGAGCCCGTTAGGTCCCGATCGAGTCCTAGTCTTTATGACTCTTCGCGTCTCCGCGTCTTTTCGCGAGGCCGGAATGGGGTAGACGGTCGGGCGCGCCGCCGCTCAGAATCAGGGCTCCCGCTTCAGCCCCTGAAGCTGAACGACTGCCTCGACTTCGCCCGGAAAAACCCGGTCTGCTACCTCGCCACCGCCGACGGCCGCCAACGGTTCTTAGGGTGAACAACCAAGGCGCCAAGAGCCAGAGGTCAGCGGTCAGAGGTCAGAGGCCGGCGCACGGACGATCAAGCGCGTCTGGCGATTTGGCGGCTTAGCGGCTCTGCGTGAGGGCCAAGTGCCGATTTTCTTTTCTCACGCAAAGACGCAGAGACGCAAAGTGCACTTGATCATCTGATCACCGCCCTCTGCCAGCTGCCCTCTGGCTTCTGGCCTCCCGCCGTCGCCCTTCGGGCTATGGCGCGGCTAGCTGGCCTCTGGCTTCAGTCCCCCGCCCGCTGCCCACTGCCCACCGCCCACTGATCTCTGCCCTCTGACCTCTGATCTCTGCCCCTTCGCTGCCTTTGCTTCCTTGGTGTGAAACCCATTCGCCCTATCGGCCGTGCATAAAATCATCTCGGTCGCGCGTGGTCAGGGTGATAGTGCTGGCGCGAACCACGCCCACGGCATGAATCCGACGGATATCGAAGCCCTTCGTGCCTTCTACGTGGAATCGCGCCAGCCGCTTTACACCTATGCCGTGTCGATCACTAGAAACCGCGAGGCGGCCGAGGACGCCATCCACGGCGTCTTCCAGCAACTGCTGCGGCACCCCGACCTGCCGGCCGATCTCCGACCCTACGTCTTCCGTGCCGTGCGCAACGCCGCGCGCGATGCCTGGCGGCGCGCCAGCGTGCGGCGCGACTCGCTCTTCACCGCTTGGCCGGATGCACCCACCGCGGCGCCGCCGCCCGCGTTCCGGCCCGACGAGGTGGAGCGCCTGCTCGTGAAACTGACCCCCGACGAACGCGAAACCATCATGCTGAAGATCTACAGCGGACTGACCTTCCAGGAGATCGCGGACCTGCGCGAGGTGCCGATCCCGACCGCCGCGTCCTGGTACCGCCGCGGTCTCGACAAGCTGAAAACCCTGCTCGCCGCCGAAGCCCGATGAACGACCTCGAAAAGCAACTCTCCGCCCTGCCGCTGGCCGCCCCGTCGGCGGAGCTCGACCGCCGCCTCGACGACGCGTTCGCCGCCGCCGCGCGCCCGGCGACGATCTCCGCGCCCTGGTGGTCGCTCGCCGCCCTGGGGCTGGCCGGGGCCGCCGCCGTGCTCGCGCTGGTGCTGCACTCCCCGTCCCCGCCGGCCCCGCAGTTGGTCTATCGCTTCGAGGCGCAGGGCGCGCTGCGCGCGCTGCTGCTTGAGCCGCCCGCCAGCCGCGCCTCGCCGCCGTCCATCGTCGTCCGCGTCAATCCTTCCTGAACGAACCCCCCGTCCTCCATGAAAACCCATTGCCTCATCGCCGCCCTCTTTGCCCTGCTGCCGCCGGCCGCGACCCGCCTGGCCGCCAGCATGGATCTTCGGCTCGATACCGAACTCTACGTTTACCAGACCAGCAACTTCCGCGCGATTGACATTCCCGGCGCCGCGTCCGCCGCGACTGAGAACCGGGCCTTCGTCCTCCGCGCGCCGGCCACCATCCGCTTCGACCAAGAGACGCTATCGCTCACCGGTTCCGAGTTCTCATGGAGCGGCGAAAAACCGCCGGCCAGCCGCCGCTACATCGCGCGGCCCGCCGTCCTTCTGTCCCCCGACAAACCCGCGACCATCCTGTCCACCGCGCCCACCCAGTATCTCGAGAAGCAGGCCGACGGCAGTCTCAAGGTGCGCGAAATCCCGGCCGACTCGCCGGACGCGCCGCACTGCCGCCTGACCTTCCAAATCGGGGCCGCCGGCGCCGCGGGGGACGAGCTGCCTCTCGTCTGCGACCTAGATGTCGCCACGGTGGCCTCGCGCGAACACGTCGCCGGCGTGGCCCTGCCGGTCGGCAAACCGGTGCTCGCCCGGTTCACCGAGCAGCTGCATCCCACGGTGCGGCTGGGCGAGTGGTCCGCCCTGGTCCTGCCCGCGCCCAACGGCAGCGACTACAGCCTGCTCGTGCTGCTCAAGGTCGCGCCGGCGGCCAATCCGGCGCAGCCGCTGACGAAGGCCGGCGAATATCACCTGCACACGCCGCGCTACGGCGCGGCGGCCGTTGCGGACGGGAACTTCATCTACGTCATCGGCGGCCAGAACCGCGGCGGCATCCTCGACGACATCGAGCGGTTCGATGTCCAGACCCACGAGGTCACGACGCTGCCGGTCAAGCTGATCCCGCGCCATCACCAGGGCGCCGTGCTGGTCAACGGCAAAATCTACATCTTCGGCGGGCGCGGCTACCCCCTGCCGGGCGCGAGCGGCATCGAGGAGACCCTCGAGATCTACGACGTCGCCTCCGCCCGGCTGAGCGAGGGCGCCCCCATGCCCTGGCCGCACGCCAATTTCGCCGCCGCCGCGCTGGACGGAAAGATCTACGCCTTCGGCGGTGTGATCGGCGGCCGCGCCGCCGACGTCCGGGAGGTCAACCGGACCGACGTCTACGACATCGCCGCCAATGCGTGGACCCGCGGGGTGGCGATGCCGGACCTGCGCGAGACCCGCACCGCCGTCGTGGTCGGCGACGCCATCGTCGTCGCCGGCGGCTATCGCGTGCCGGACATCTCGCGGGGCGTGAGGACCGTCGAGAGCTTCGCGCCGGAGACGCAGCAATGGTCGGCCCTCCCCGACCTCGCCGAGCCGGTCAGCGCCAACTCGGCCGCCCTGCTCGGCGACCAATTCTATCTCTTCGGCAACTACGACCCGGCGGACGAAATCGTGGCGTACGACCTGGTCACCCACCAGTCGACCGTCATCAAGCACCTGCTCGCGCCGGCCAGCGAGTCCACGGCGGTGGCGCTCGACGGGCGGATCTACGTGATTGGCGGCTTCGACCGCGTCACCCGGCGGCCAAATGACCGCGACGCCTCGGACGCCATCCAGGTCTTCGCGCCCGCCTCGCCGCCGGCCGGCCCGGAGGCGATGCGCCGCGCCATGACTTCGGCGGAGCTGGATGTTTTCACTTCGCAATATTACCGCCACCCCCATCCGGAGCTGATCTCGGCCGCGATTGCCGGGTTCGGGCCCAGCGGGTTTCTCCAGGAACGCAAGAACGTCTATGCCGGATTCTTCGCCGAGGTATTCGCGGACAATCCCGGCCGGCTGGCGGACTGGCGCAAACTCATCGAGCGCCAGGAGCCGCCGATCCGGCAATGGCTCAATTACGCGGTGCATTTGAGCCGCAGCCCGGGCGGCATCCTCGCCCTGACCGGGAACGGGAGCGGCAACAACGACGCCTACTGGGGGGCGTTCTTCGCCACCGGCGATCCCGGCTACTTGCGCAAGCTGGTGGAGCAGCTGCGGCTGATCGACGATTACCGCCAGTTCGACGCCGGCGCCACGGCGATGTGGTCCCTCGCCCGCAATGCCCCGGAGCACCCGCTGATCCGCGCGACGCTGGAGGCGATCCGACCAGAGGTTGACCCGCGCACCCGCGTCCTCATCGACGATTTGCTCCGAAAAGATCCCGCGGTGCTTCGAGACGAAATCGCGGATATGCGCGACAAAAGGCCCAATGTGACGACTGACCGCGGCGCCCTGGGCATCGGGCCCACCCATCCGGACTTGTAGCGGCGAGCCGGAGGGTTCCACGCCGCGCGATGTTTTCTTTGAACGACCAAGGCGCCAAGACGCAATAGACGGCATTCTCCGGTGCCTTCGCTTCCTTGGTGTAAACCCAATCCGCCGTCTCGGAACCAGCCTTGCCGGCGGGAGCGGGGCCGCTCACGCTCGGCGGGAACCCCGCCCCATGAAAGCCTCCAGCTTGCCTTCCTTCGCATCGGCGCACGCCGGCCTCGGCTGCGCGCTCGCCGTCCTGATTCTCGGCCTGGCCCCGCTGCGCGCCGCTGCGCCGGCGGCGCCGGTCGCGGAACTGCCGCCGCTCACGATTCCAGCGGCCGCCCAAGCCTCGGACCATTTTGATGCCCGGGCCGCGACCGACGCCTACCTTGCCGAGATCCCCTCCACGGCGAAGGCCCGGTCCGACGCCTATTTCGAGGGCGGATACTGGCTGGTCCTCTGGGACTTCCTCGCCGGCGCGGTGATCTCGCTCCTGCTGCTGCAACTGCGCTGGTCGGCCAGGCTGCGCGACCTCGCCGAGCGGGTCACGCGCTTCAAGCCGGTGCAGTCGCTGCTCTATTGGGCCGGGTACCTCGTGGCCAGCACCGTGCTGGTCTCTCCGCTCACCGTCTACGAGGGCTACATCCGCGAGCACCAGTACGGGCTGGCGACGCAGACCTTCGGCCCGTGGGCGATCGACCAGCTCAAGCAGCTGCTGGTCGGGATCGTGACCGGCGGCGTCCTCGTCATGATCTTGTTCGGCATCGTGCGGCGCCTGGCGCGGACCTGGTGGCTCTGGGGCACGATCGTGACCACCGCGCTTTTCGCGGTCCTGCTCATGGTCGCGCCCGTCTACATCACCCCGCTGTTCAACCAGGTCACGCGCCTGGAGGATCCCCGGATCACCGGACCGATCCTCGGCCTGGCGCGGGCCTACGGCATCCCGGCGCGCGACGTCTACGTGGTCGATGCCTCGCGGCAGTCCACCCGGATCAGCGCCAACGTCAGCGGCCTCGGCGACACGCTGCGGATCACGCTCAACGACAACCTGCTCCGCCGCTGCTCGCTCGAGGAGATCGAGGCAGTGATGGCGCACGAGATGGGGCATTACGTGCTCAACCACTCGGCCATCATCCTCGGCTTCTACTTCCTCCTGTTCGCGGCCGGGTTCGGCTGGATGCGGTGGGGCCTGGACTGGAGCCTGCGCCGGTGGGGCGCGCGGTGGGGCCTCCGGGGCGTGGGCGACCTGGCGGTCGTGCCGCTGGCCCTGCTGCTGATCTCGATCTGCTTCTTCGTCCTGACCCCGGTCACGAACAACTTCTCGCGCGCCCTCGAAACCCAGGCCGTTCTCTTCGGGCTCGCCGCCGCGCGCCAGCCCGACGGGTTCGCGCAGGCCGCGATCCAGCTCTCC
>DATJUU010000040.1:0-6661 GCA_035502155.1 Opitutaceae bacterium | reverse complement strand
ATTCGTGACCATTCGTGCCTGCCGGCCATAGCTCGAAGAGCGACGGCCGTTGGATTCGTGGTGAAACGAATCCGCAATCGTGATTTTCAGCCGCCCGTGCGGCGGACGAGGAAGCCGGCCGCGACATCGACCAGGACCTCCGGCACGACCATCCGCCAGCCGTCGGCGTCGCGGTGCAGCTGCACGGTGCTGTGGTGCACGTAGGTGTCGTCGGCGTGCTGCCACGCGGTCTGCAGCGTGACGTCGTCGGGGCCGTTGGGCGTCTCGCCGAGCACCTGCATGCCGCCCACCGGCCGCGGGCTGGCGGCGAGCGCGAGCGCCATGAGCTTCTCCGGCGGCTCGTACTGGGCGCGGACGTCCGCCGGCAGCTTGGCCATCAACGCCTCCAGTTTCTCCCGCCCCTCGGGGGTCAGGAGGAGCACGGAGGCCTCGAGGGCGACGTCGCCGGTGCGCGCGGCCCAGAGCTGGGTGGCGAACGCCGCGCGCGGCGTGGCCCGGCCGGCGTTGCCCAGGGACTCCACCGGCATCAAGCCGGGGGCCAGCGGCGGCCGGCCGGGTTGGGCGGGGTTGTGGCCAGCTTCGGCATTGTAGCCGGGGTCGGCGACCCCGGCCACCGCCGCGGCTGCCGGCGCAGGGCTCGCCGCCGCGGCCTGCGCCAGTTTCCGGTTTTCCACCCGCAGCCGGGCGTTCTCGGCGCGCACCGCCGGCAGTTCCGTCAGGTCGGCTCGCAGCCGCGCGTTTGTCCGCTGCTGCCAGACGAGCGCGGTGATCGCGGCGGCCGCCAACCCTAGCACCGCTCCAATCTGGGTTCTGGTCATGCGTCGGAGTAAAGATCGCAGGTTTCCCGGAAGGCAAACCATTCGCGACCATGGATGTTCTTTCCACCACAGATTACACAGATGGGCACGGATTGGTTTTGGCCGAAAAAAAAGATCCGTGGAAATCCGTGTAATCCGTGGTGGCGAAAGTATTCGTGTCCATTCGTGCCTGCCGGCCATCCTGTCCGGCGTAGCCCTGGGCCTGTCGAAGGGGCGAAGACGGAAGCTCGAAGAGCCACGGCTGAAAGATTGGTGGTGAAAGGAAGTATCCGTGCCCATCCGTGTAATCTGTGGTGACGAAAAGGTCCGACGTCCGGAATCCCGCCCGTTTGCAAACCGGCTCCGCCGGCGCACCTTTCTCGGATCATGCGCGCTCATTCCGTCCTCCAACCCGGCGACGTCGGCATCGCCGGCGTCACGGCCGCCGGCGCTCCGCCGGACGACCGGGCCCTGCTTGACGCCTATTCCGAGAGCGTCGCGGGCGCGGTCGAGCGCGCCGGGCCGGCCGTCATCCACCTCGAGGTCCGCGGCGCCGACGGCGGCGGCAGCGGCTCAGGCTTCTTCATCTCGCCCGACGGCTACGCCCTGACCAACAGCCACGTCGTCCACGGCGCGGGCGCCCTGCGCGCCGCGCTCGCGGACGGCCGCCGCCTCGAGGCGCGGCTGGTGGGCGACGACCCGGACACCGACCTCGCCGTGGTGCGGGTCGGCGCGGCGGACCTGCCGCACCTGCAGTTCGCCGACTCCGACCAGCTGCGGCCGGGCCAGATCGCGGTCGCGATCGGCAGCCCGATGGGTTTCCAGCAGACGGTCACGGCCGGCATCGTCAGCGCGCTGGGCCGCTCGCTGCAGGCGCAGTCGGGCCGGATGATCGAGCCCATCATCCAGACCGACGCGGCGCTCAACCCGGGCAACTCCGGCGGGCCGCTGGTGGACACCCGCGGCCGGGTGATGGGCGTGAACACGGCGGTGATCCGCCCCGCCCAGGGCATCTGCTTCGCCATCGCCGGCAACACCGCGCGCTGGGTGGCCGGCTGGCTGATCAAGGAGGGCCGGGTGCGCCGCAGCTTCGTCGGCCTCGCCGGCCAGACCGTGCCGCTGCTGCGCAAGCTGGTGCGCGCCTACCGCCTGCCGGCGGAGAGCGGCGTGCTCGTCGCCCGCGTCGAGCCGGGCAGCCCGGCGGCCCGGGCGGGGCTGCGCGCGGACGACCTCATCGTCGCCTTCGGCGGCGCCCCCACCCCGCGGATCGACGCCCTGCACCGCATGCTCACGGGCGACCGGATCGGCCGCCCCGCGGAGCTGCGCGTCCTGCGCGGCGTGGAGTTGCTCACCCTCGCGATCACGCCCGCCGAGATGCCGGGCTGAGGCGGGACCGGGGTGCGCGGAGTCAGTTTTGTAGGGGCGCAATCTTGTTGCGCCCTGCGATTCTCGATGGGCGCAATAAAGTTGCGCCCCTACGAGATCGAATCGGCCGGCCGTAAACCAACGCGGCGCCGCTTCAGTTCCCCGTGCCGGCGGGCGGGACGGTTGGTTTCGGCGGGGCGGGCCGCGGCCGCGGAACGTCGCCGGCCATCGGCCCGCGGTGGCCCGGCGCGCCGGGGCCGCCCGGCCGGGCCGGATCCAGCTGCGGGTCGGGCGGCAGCTTGAAGTCCGCCATCGGATCCGGATGGGCCGGATCAAACGGCCGCCAGTCGTCGACGAGGTTGCCGACCGCAAACGGCACCTGCGCGTCAAGCAGCCCCTGCACGACACACTTGGCCAGTTCGTAGGCGCCGTAGTCGTCCTGGTGCGTGCCGTCGACGAACGCCTTCGGCAGCAACACCGGCCCCAGCGCCGTGTAGAACTGCATGCTCATCGCGTTGAGGTCGATGAGCGCCGCGTGCTCCGCCTGCGCCGCCTCGCGCATCGCCTCCGGGAAATTGCGCAGCGTCTCCACCGCGTGGCCGTCCGCGTCCAGCCGGCGCAGGTTCTGCGACGTCACCAGCACCGGCGTGGCGCCGTGCTCCCGGGTTTCCCGGATGTACTGCAGGAAGTACTCCTTGAACTTCTCCACCGGCATCCGCTGGTCGTTGATCCCGAACTGCATCAGGACGTAGTCCCCCGGCCGGAGCTCGGTGAGCAGCTTCGCCCAGCGGTGCTCGGAGATGAAGCTCGCCGTGGTCTCGCCCGACTCGGCGTAGTTGGCGACCAGCACCGGCGGCTGGAACCAGCGCGGGAGCATCTGCCCCCACGCCGCCCACGGCTCCATCATCTGGTCGGTCACCGTCGAGTCGCCGATCAGGTAGACCGTCAGCGGGTGCCCGGCCGGGGCGATCTCCACCGTGCTCAGCGCCGGATGCGCATCGCTGAACTCCAGCGTGAGCTTTTCATCCCAGTCCAGCTCGAGGAACGGGAGGCGCGTCTGCTCGTCCCACTGGACGTAGAGGATCGGCTCCCGCTCGCGCGGCTTGAGCGACACCAGGCCGCCGCCGGAAATCTGCGGCACGCGAACGTGGACGAGGAACGAGCGCGTCGTCCACTCTCCGGCCGCGGTGGGCACGGCCTCGAGCATCAGGCGGCGCGTCTCGGACTTTACCGTGGTCGTCGACGCCGCGGCGGCATCGCCGAGCGTGACGGTCACGCGGTAGGCGCCGGGCGCCAGCTTGGCCGAGAAAAAGAACGGCCGGCCGTCGCGCCCGGTGGTGAAGCCGGCCTTGAGCGGATCCGTGTCGCCGCGGTCGACGACCGTCACCTGCGAGCCGAGGTCGAAACCGTAGCCGCGCTGGTCGTCATAGGCGTCGCCGGGGCGCACCTGCCGGAACCCCGGCACCGGCGCCGGGCCGAAGCAGTACTTGAGCTCCGCGGCGGCCGCGGGGCGCAGCGCCGCCAGGCAGGCGGCGGCGAGGAGGGTCCGGCGCGCTCCGGGCTTCATGGGGTGGCCGCCGACGCCGCGTTCTCATCGAGCTCGAGCCGGAGATAATCGTAGACCACGCCGTCGTTCACCTGGCCGGCCGGCACCGTCAGCACCAGCGTGTTCGCACCGGCGCGCAGCAGCGAGGCGTCGAACGCCGCGTCGCGCTCATACCAGATGCCCTGCACGCCGTGCCGCGTGATCACCCCGTCGCCCGGCCGCAGGGCCACCGGCGGCAGCCCCTGGCCGTTGACGTTCAGCTCGAGCTGGCGCGTGCCGGTGCCGCAGATCGCCAGCCGCAGGGTCGCGCGGCCGCGGGGCGTCGCCGGCAGGTTGAAGTCGATCGCGTACGGCGTGGCCCGGCCGTGCGCCCGGACCCCGAAGAACGGCTGGGCCTTCGCGTTCGGGTCCTCGTTGTGCGGCACCTGCTGGAAGAACCAGTCCTTCCGAAAATCGCTCCGCCCGATCACGTAATGGACGTCGTCGGGGAACAGCTTGGCGTACTTCAGCGAAATCTCCGGGTCGGCGTAGTCCGCGCCCATGAAGAACTCGGTCGCGTTGCGGTTGGGGATGCCGACGTCCCACAGCTGCCGGCCGTGGCGCACCGGCGTCCAGGTGAGGTTGCCGAGATCGAGCGGCCGGCCGGGGGCGACGGTCACGTCCGCCCGGGCGAACTCCCCGAGCACGCCGGTGGCGAAGGCGTGCAGCGTGTACGTGCCGGGGCGCACTTCCGGGATCGTGAACCGGCCGTCGTCGCCGCCCTCCACCCAGAACTCGTAGTGCTTGGCGTCGTTCTGCCAGTTGATCTCCGGGCGCACGCCGCCGCGGCCCTCGACCGGCGAGACGTAGTCCGACGCGGTCAGGCCGACCATCAGATGCGTCATCGTGGCGTCGGGCATCTGCGGATCGTGCAGCACCAGCCGGCCGGTGACCGTGGCGCGGTCCGCGCGGTGGGGATAGTCGACGCCCGCGACCCAGTCGTAGGGCCATTTCGCGGCCTCGCGGTCGGCCTGCGCCCGGGCGTCGGCGTACATCGCCTGCGGATTGGCGCCGGCGTTCACGTAGAGCAGGAACGGGCCGATCACCTTGGTCCACGCCTCGCCGGCGGCGACGTCAACCAGCGCCCCGCCGTAGTGGCTGCTGCGCCAGTAGTTCAGCACGCAGGGCGCGGCAACCTTGTTCGTATCGCGGTGGCAGAGGAACTCGACCTTGGTCGGCCCGCCGCTGAGGTACTCGACCGTCGGATTGATCTCCCAGAAGCCGAGGTGGCGCGTGGTGCTCGACCACCCGAAGGCGCGGTTCTCGAACTGGTCGGCGGTGTAGATGTACTTGTCGCCCTCGTGCAGCTCCTTGGTGAACGCGAAGTTGATCTTCGGGCTGACGCTCATCCAGTCGAAGAAGTCGCCCAGCTTGGCGCAGAACCGCGCCTCGGTCAGCGAGGAGGCCGGGTACTCCGGCCGGTGGGTGAAGATCGAGTAGGTGTAGAGCCCGGAGTCGCCGCGGCCGAGGGCGTAGCGGATCTCGACGTCAGCGATGAAATTGCCCTGGGCGTTGGAGCCCGGTCCGGTGCCCATCTTGCGCCCGCCCGACACCCCGAGGACCGAGACCTCGGCGCGCGCGCCGCCGTTGGCCGCCGGGTCGATCGTGACGCGGTCGACGGCCGGCGTCGTGCCGCGCGGCCCCATCGCGTCGTGCGACCAGAAGCCGTACTGGTGGTCGGTGAACGGCCCGAAGCCGCGCCCGTTGGCGCCGGGCGGGTCCGCCTTCAGGTCGGGCTGGCCGTCCGGGCCCAGGATGGTGGCCAGCAGCTCCGTGTCGCGATAGCGCAGGGAGACGAGGTCGCCCGAGTCCTTGGCGATGCGGGCGGTGACGATGCCGTTGGCGAGCGTGTAGTAGGTGGCGTCCTCGGTCAGGGTGACGGTGGGCTGCGCGCGCAGGCCGGCGGCGGCGAGGCCCAAGCCGAGGACCAGCAGGCCACGGGTGGGAATGATGGGTGATTTCATTGCAGGCTCTGGTAGGGGCGCAGTCTTGCTGCGCCCATCATGGGTTCTTTGGTTTCTCGGGCGTCGGCACCAGACCGTCCAGCCACTGGATGGCGCGGTCCTGGGTTGCGGCGGTCAGGCGCGCGTAATCGTCCGGCTCATCGAGCGCGAGCCGGTCGGCGGCGCCGTACAGGGAGTAGACGCGCCGCGCCGCGAGCACGGCGGCGTGCACGTCCGCCGGCGTCCCGTCGCGCGCCATTTGCGGCTGCACCACCAGCACCGGTCGCGGCGCGATCAGGCCGAGGAGGCCGTCGAAGTCGTAGGGCACCTGCGTCTCGTGGCCGACGAAGAAGCCCAGCCGCGGCAGCAGGCCGCGCTCGAAGCTGAAGCGCGCGAGGCCGCCGGTGCCGGTCGCGGCCGTGTCGGTGCGCATCGGGGTGAAGCCGTCGATCGCCACCACGCCCTGGATGCGCGGATCCGCCGCCGCGGCGTACAGCCCCACCGTCCCGCCGAGCGACCAGCCGAAGACGTAGATCCGCTGCGGATCGACCGCGGGATCCTTCTGCAGCGCGTCGACCGCCGCGCGGACGTCCTCGACCATCCGGCCCAGCAGCGACCAGTGCGGCCAGCGGTCGTAGAACGGCCCGCTCTCCCCCATCCGGCTGCCGAAGCCGCACTGGTCGTAGGCGAGCACGGTGTAGCCGGCCTTGGCCAGCGCGAGGATCGGGTGCAGGTCGCGGCGGTAGACCCACATGTAGCCCAGCGGATAGCTGTAGCCGTGGAGCCAGATCACCGCCGGGCGCCGCTGGCCCGCGGCCGTGGCCTTGGGGTAGTAAAGATCGCCGCTCACTCCGTCGCCGAAGCGGAGCTTGCGCGAGTCGACCTGGTCCTTCTCCGGCTCGAGCCAGCCGAACTCCGGCCCGCCGCGGCTGATCACCCACGCCGGCACGTCGGGCGCGGTCTGGCCCGGA
>DATJUU010000039.1:0-10946 GCA_035502155.1 Opitutaceae bacterium | reverse complement strand
CGCGGTCGGTAGGTCCGGTGCTGCCGGCGCCGCCGCCAGCTCAGCAGGGCTGGGTGCGTAGACCAGCCCGAGCGGTGCAGAGCCGCTCAATCCTTCGCGAAACTGCGTCGCCCGAGTCTGGTTGAGATACCAGAGATAACGAGGCGAGTGGTCGCCCAAGGCCCATAGCAATGTGACGGGCCGGCTCCCATCGACGCCCAGCGACCCGTCGCCGAAGTTGACCGACATCAACGGCCCCGTATTCGGGTAACACACGTCGATGAAGAAATCGGCGGCGTGGGCGAGCACCGGGATCTCCGGTAGCGACGGCGAACGGAAGGTGTTGGTCCATGCCAGCCGAAACTGTAGATACTCCGACAGGGCAAAGTTGTCGTAGTTGGCGCTTTCGTAGAGCGCACCCCCCGGGTCAATGCTGCGCGGCTTGGTCTCCAAGGCACTGCCCGCGTAATCGAACCATTCGATCGAGCCACGGGCGATATCATCGAGCCAAGTCCGGGCGTGCGGCTCTTCGTCGAGCACCGCCAGGGCGCCGAATCCCGCCATGAACACGCACGCGCTCCACCAGTTGTGGCCCATGGTGTCGAGCGAGTGGATGCGCGTATCGCCACTCACCCAGTCATTCAGGGTCGGCCGGATGCCGAGTTCCACCAAGGCTTTCGTGATCGTCGCACGGTCGGCCGGCGACAGTTCGTCGTGGATGCAATCGTAGCCCAGTGCGACCGTGTAAATGGTTGCCGCGGTGCCCAGCGCGGAATGCCATGGCGGCTCGCGCTTCAGCATTTCGTCCTCGTTCCACATCGGGCGCGCGCATTGCCGCAGCAAAAGCTCACGGATCTTGTCGGCAAATTTCTTTTCCCCGGTCATGCGATAGGCCAGACAAAGCGTCTCCATGGCGCCGCCGGGCGCCCCCGCACGGCCGCCGGGGGCGGCCGGCTCGACCGCCCGGTTGGCGTCCGCGAGCACCCCCGCCCACGCCTGCGCCAATGCTGGTTCCTGTGGCAGGCGTTCCTTCAGCCCGGCAATCTGCTCGGCAGTGAACAACAGGTACGGATGGCCGCCCCGGCGTACGAAATCCTGGGCGGCGGGACCGCGGGTGGCGACCGCCAGACTCGCCACGGTCAGCACCGCCAGAAAACAGCGGTGCCACCGCGCCACCGCACACCCGAACATCTGCGGGGTAAGGTCTCGGAGAGGCATGGGGAAATGTCCTTGCGGTTGCGGCGCGGGGCCCGTCAGCGCTCGATCAGGAAGGTCTGCTCCACGGGCGGGGCCGATTGGAAACGCGGCTCGATTGTACGGCCCCACTGGAGGGCGACAACGATGACTTTCACCGGAAATCGGCTGCGAATAGGGATCGGGGTGAGCCGGAGATGATCGCCTTCCACTATCGCGGGCCCGACGGCGACATAATATTCCACTGGCAACCCTGAGTCCGCGGTCGCGCGCAGCGGGACGCTCTCCCTTCCAGCCGGCTGGTTGTCAATCCGCGGAAAAGTCACTATCTGGGGCCGCCCAGCGGTCAAACGGGCGGGAATTGGCATCACCGCGGGCTGCACCGCCCGGCGATATCGAATGTCGCCCGGCTGCTCGACTTGAAGCATGATCGTCCGATCCGACTGCCAGTCGAATTGCACGCGAAACGTGTCTGGGCTCACCTGCTCCACGGGGCCCATGATTTTCCGAAACCGTAGCTCGCCCGGTGCGTGACCGAGGGGCGCGCCGGCGCCGACAAGCTCAGGCGGCACCCTCGAAAGGAAACCGCCTACCACCTGGAAGGTGCGTCCGTCACCCTCGGGTTCAAACTTCAGCTCCACATCGCCGCGGGCGCCAATCGGCAGCACATGGCCGTCTTGGACGAAGGTCGGCATCTGTTTCTCGCGCCTCCTCCGGTCACCATCGAACGTCGAGGCGGCGCGAGCCGTCTCTTCGTCAAAGAACCACCACGCCTGCTTCGGATCGCCCCGGTATTCCCGATACGGGGCGGGCAAATGCTGATCAGGCTCGATCAGGCCGGTATCCGTAAGCCAGCCGGATTCGGGAGTGATCGCCCGCAACCGCACCGAACCGACTCCTGCCGCACCATCCAGCAGGCGGTACTGACAGGCTTTGCGGATGAAGAGAGCGACAAAACGCGCCTGACGCTCGGACCAGTCCGTGTGGGTGCCCCCGGGGTCGACCGCCACGCCGATCAGATTGCGCTCGTCCGCCATCCGCAGCGCCAAGGCGGTGTCCCGTACCACTGGCCAGAAAAAGTCGCGGTCGCCCGGTCGGCCGTCGTCGTATTGCGGCAGTTCGGTGGTCTGCCCGACAACGTAGCACACCGGAATGCCGGTGAATCCCAGCGCGGCCGGCAGGGGATAGGTGCGAATCGGCACTACGGCGATCGTCCGCTCCGGAAACGCCGCCGCAAAGATCCAGGTGCGGCCGTGAAACGAGTGTCCCATCCAGAGAATCGGGGCCGAGCCGATCTCCACATAGCCCGACTCCTGGGCCAGATCTTCAAACATCCGCGTCATTGCCTCCGCCGACCCCGGTTTCAAATCCCATGTGATCGCGGGATCTCGTCCGGTCAGGTAAACAATGCCGAGTCCCTCGTCCGCAGCCGCGGCCCGAATGACTGGGTCCTCCAGCCAGTTGCGCTCCAGCATGTTCTCCATCGAGAAGATCAAGCCGCGCACCTGCCGACAGGCCGGTGGAATCCACAGCCGCGCGCTCCCTTGGCGCCCCACAGCCACGCGGTACTGGTAAACGGCGTCCTCGGCGGGCTCGGCCGCCAGTATCGTCGCCGCCACCAGGAGGGCCACGGTACACAGCGCAACGAACCACCTGATTCCGGCGACGGGTTTCATGGATTCTTGTGATCCGTAGGCTGGACGGCCTCGCGCACCAACATCGCCAACTCCGGGCTGGAGTAAAAGGCATTAAACCCGGTCCTAGCCGCCGCCGCGGTGTCGACGTGGGTTAAAAAGAAGCCCCACACGCCGCACGTCTTGTCGATCCACGGATATGCACCGGCCCAACTCGGGCTGCTCAGCAGAACGGCCGTCTCGTGCGCGTCAATCTGCTCACGCCACTCGCCAAGGCCATAGACGCCGCGATGCGTTGCCCCGCGCACTCGCCCGACAAACTCACGCTCCGGATCGACCTGCGCGCCACGCACCTGATCGGATTCCATCTCCTGAATGGCGGCGGCCGAAAGCACCCGGCGGCCACGAAATACCCCGTCATGAGCGATCATCTCTAAGAAACGTGCGTAATCCCGCAAGTTGCTGCGTGCGCCCCCGCCGAGCATAGGCGCATGACCCTCGCCGGTATCAACCGGCGTAAAGTGGGTCGATGTCATGCCGAGCGGCCGGGCTATCTTGTCTTGAAACAGCGCTTCCCAGTCCTTTCCCGTCGCCAACTCCGCCATGCGGCCGGCCACCTGCATGGCCAGCCCACCATAATGGAACTGCGCGCCCGGCTCCGCCTCGGCGGGCAACGGCACAATATGGGCCACCGATTCGGCGAGGCTTTGGTAGGTGTCGCGCGGGCGACCCGCCGGCTGGTAGTCGGGATAGCCGGCAGTGTGCGAGAGCAATTGCCGCAACGTCGCGCGCCCCTTCGCGCCCGAGAGCTCCGGCAGCCATTTCGCGGCTGGATCGCCCCACGAAACACGACCGTCATCTACTACCGCTGCGATGGTCGCCGCTGCCAACCATTTTCCGGCTGAGGCGAGATACACCTCGGTATCCGGGCCATAGTTCCCGAAATAGCGTTCACCGATGACGTGATCGCCCTGCGCGACCATGAGCGCCGCCCCAGAATAGTAGCCGCGGTCGACCCAACCCTGAATTCGCCGGTACACAGGCTCCAATCGCGTTGCGTAGGCATCCGGTGCCGGCGTCGCCACTGCCGACCCGCAAGAAACGAGGGCCGCCAGTGTGGCGCCGAAGATGGGTTCCAAGGGTCTCAAGCGGGGGAGATTTTGCGAACGGCCTGCCACGACCGGCGCCTCCCTCGGCAGAAGTGCGATTCCGCCGACCCGGATGGGGTGAACGCGACCTCCGTGGCACCTGCCATCCAACCGTCGGCGCCGGCGCCCGGCAATCGCTCGCCAGATTACACTGGAAACCTGCCGTACCAGATGCCGGTTTGGCCACACCACCACCCATTGCGTTGCCGCGCCAACCCTCGTCCAATTGGCAATTCTATGCGGCGAACACACCGGGCGGGCTAGTGTCCCGCCGTGTGCCAAATAGGAAGCGGCTCCCGTTTGTTACGGCTATGCCCGTTAGGCTCGCGCCACGCACCATTGTCGGGATATTGGTGCGTGAGGAACGGTGCGCTGAATTCAACTTGGCCGTCGCATGATGCCAATGCAATGGTCTCAGCCATAGATCAAGGCGCCGCCCCGGAAAATCCGATTCGGTGATTCGGATTTTTCAGACGACGTATGCATGACGCGCGATTATCCCGTTGAGTTGGGCCGCGAACTCCACTGCTGACAGTTCGGATTTGGCGCCGAAGTGGGTGTTAATCACTCTGTAAAAAAGTCGCACGGATTTGGTCCGATTTCCGAAAAAACGGGACCCAAATCCGAACTAACACCCCAAGTGATTAACACCTGACTTCCGCAATTTGCTCCCGCTTACGTAGTTTTGAGAAGTGTTAATCACCCCTCGAAAGTTCGGATCGAAAAACAGATGGCTGCCCAGGCTGGGATCGAACCAGCGACCAAGTGATTAACAGTCACCTGCTCTACCACTGAGCTACTGGGCAACGCGGCAAAAGAGGGTCTACAAGAAAATCCGCTCCCGCAATGTCAATCCCGTTGTGCCGCGGGGCGTTTGCCGCGGTGCGGGGACCGTCCGTTGATTTTCCGGCCCGCCGCGCTAGCGTACCGGGAGCCCCGACCGCGCATGACGACTCCGACGGCTGCCCACGCCCTGTCGCGCCTGCCCGGGTGGTGGATCTCCTTCGTCACCTGGACCTCCCACCTCGGCACCCGCGGGCTGGTCGTGTTCCTCGCCGCCTACGTCGTGGCGACCCTGTGCTTCGTGCCCAACTGGATCCTGCGCCTCGGCGCCGGCTTCGTGTTCGGGCTCGCCAAGGGCCTCGCCCTCGCCGCCGCCGGCACGGCGCTCGGCGCCGTGGCCGCGTTCTTCCTCAGCCGGCGGTGGCTGCGCGGCGCCGTGCGCCGCCGCTGGGGCGCCTCCCGGGCGCTGGCCACCGTCGAACGGGCGATCGAGCTCCGGGGCGCGCAGATCGTCCTGCTGTTGCGCGTCTGCCCGGTGCTGCCGGCCAGCCTGCTCAACTATCTCCTCGGCGTCACCGGCATCCGCTTCCGGACCTTCCTCGGGGCCACCTGCCTGGGCATGCTCCCCGGCGTGGCGCTTTATGCCTACCTCGGTGCGGTCAGCCGCACCGAGGTCGCGGCCGCGCTGCACCACGGCTGGGGCCCCGGCCGCGTCGGCCTGCTGGCCGCCGGCGTCCTCGTGGCGCTGCTCGCCGCGGCCGAGATCCTGAAGCCCTGGCGCCGGCGCGCCCCGCTCAAGGCGGCGGCCGCGCCCGCCGCATCCGACCCGACCCGCTAGGCGCTCCCACCCCGGAAACTGCCGTGGCGGGAGAACACCAGCGCCGCCACCACCACCAGCGCCGCGCCGACGACGTACACCAGCGAGCCGGCGGCGATGGCGTCGCCCAGGTTCGCCGCCTCGTCGCCGGCGTGCCGCCCGTATTGCGTCGCGAACCCGACCGCGACCGGGCCCAGCGCGCCGCCGAACCAGCCGACGGCGTTCATCAGGCCGGCCGCGGTGCCCCGGGCCCGCGGCTCGATCGTGTCGTAGAGCGCGGCGAAGATCCCCGAGTCGTAGAATCCCTTGCACACCCCGAAGCACGTCATGGCGAGCAACAGCGTGACGGTGCCCGGCGCCCGCCCGACGAGGTAGACGAACGCGGTCCCGCCGATCAGGCCCGCCGCCTGCACCGCCATGCGGCCCGCGGCCATCCGTCGGCAGAGCCGGTCCGCCAGCCAGCCGGCCAGCGGCACGGACAGGGCGCTGGCGAGATGGATGTAGACGGTGCCGGTCAGGCCGGCCGCGCCGAGGGAGTAGTGGAACTTCGTCACCAGGAACTGCGGCGTCCAGGTGAGGAAGGCCACCGCGACGAAGTTCGCGCACACGAAGGCGCCCATGAGCAGCCACGCGGCCGGCGTGCGGGCGATCAGGCGCAGGGTTTCGCCGACCGGCAGCGCCGGACCGGCCCCGGCGGCGACGTCGCCGTCCGCCGCGCCCCGCGCCGGCTCGACCAGAAAGCGGGCGAGCACCAGGGCCAGGATCAGGCCGAGCGGACCGAAAAGGAAAAACGGTGGCCGCCAGTTGTCGGCGCGTTGTGCCAGGAGCGCGGCCACCCAGCCGCCGAGGATCGTGCCGGCGTAGACGGCGGATTGGTGCCACGACAGCGCCCGGGAGCGCGTCCCCGGGCCGTGGTAGTCGCTGAGCAGCGCCATCGCCGCCGGAAAATAGAAGGTCTCCCCCAGCCCGGTGAGCGCCCGCACGATCACGAACGTCGTCAGGCCGCCGCACCACGCCGTCGCCAGGGTGAAGAAGCTCCAGCCGACGCAGGCGAGGATGATCAGCCGCCGGCGCGTCACCCGGTCCGCCGCCAGGCCCGCCAGCGGCGCGGCCGCGGCGTAGACCCAGGCGAACGCCGAGCCGAGCCAGCCCAACTGGACGTCGGTGAAATGGAACTGCCGCGTCAGCAGCGGGAACACCGAGCTGATCGCCTGGCGGTCCGCGTAGTTGAGGAAACACACGAACCACAGCAGGAGGACCACCCACCAGCGGTATTGCCTGTTCACGGGGGGCGGCCGGGCGGCGGCTCAGGCGGTGGGGTGCCGGCGCGGGCCCGTGGGCGGATCCGCCGGGGCCGCGACCAGCGCCTTGAAGAAGACGGTCGTGGCGCACGGCCGGCCGTCGGGAAACAGCGCGTAATTGGGAATCTCTCCGCAGCGCTGCCAGCCGTGGCGTGCGTAGAGGCGCTCGGCGTCGCCGCCGGTCACGGTGTCGAGCACCAGCAGCGTGCGGCCCGCCCGCCGCGCCGCGCGCTCGGCGGCCGCGAGCAGCGCCCCACCCGCGCCGCGCCGGCGGGCCTCGCGGCGCACCAGCATCTTGGCGACGTCCCCGCGGTGCGGCTGGTTCTCGGGGAGGTTCAGGATCACCTGCACCGTGCCCACGATCGCGCCCGCGGCGTCCTCCGCCACGAGCAGCAGGCGTTCGCCGCGGGCCACCCCCGCAGCCACGCCCCGCCAGAACGCCTCCGCCTTGGCGCGCGTCAGCGGCCGCATGAAACTCACCGACGCCCCGCCCTCGACGCAGTCGATCAGGACGTCCGCCAGCGCCCGAATCTCGCCCGCGCCCACGGCCGTCAGCTCCCGGATCTGCAGCGCGGCCGGCATGTCAGGGTCTCCCCGCGCCCGCCGTGGCGATGACCACGAGGTAGCGCGCCGGCTTCCGGGTGCGGTTGCGGAACGAGGTCGGGGCGTTGAGCTCCATCGCGAGGCAGTCCCCGGCGGCCAGCCGGTGCACCGTGGCGCCGACGCCCACCTCGATCGCCCCCGCCAGCACCCAGATCTGCTGGTGGACGCCCGGCTCGCGAGCGCCGGTCTCGTAGGCCACCCGCGCGCCCGCCGGCAGGTCGACCTCCACCAGCCGGATCGGCGACGGATAACCAGGCGGCGAAAGATTGCGCCGAACGTAGCCGGACTGGGGATCGCGCCATGCCGTCCGCCCCGCACGGCGCCCCACCGGGTCGGCCGGCGCCGCCGGATCGTCAAAAAGCGCCGCCAGCGGCAGGCCGAGCCCGGTGGCGATCTTCTCCAGGACCACGGCGGTCGGGCTGCTCTCCCCGCGCTCGACCAGCGACAGCATCGAGCGGCTCACGGCGCATTGCGCGGCCAGCGCCGCGAGGGTCAGCCCGAGCTCCGTCCGCCGCGTCCGCACGCGGTGCGCGATGCGGGCGTTGAGGTCGCCGGCGGCAGGCGCGGCCCTGTCCTTCATAATGGACTCATATTCCACTATATTGGACGCCGGGTCAACCCCCCTGCGGAGCGCGGCCACCCCCGCCCCGGCCGCCGGCGCGCGCAAACCGGCGATTGCGGTTGCGACTGCCGGGCCCCCGGATACCTTTGCTCCAGCGCGAACGCGCCCCACCCCATGTGCCTTGCCGTCCCAGGAAAAATCCTCGATGTCGCCGGCGACGACCCGTTCTTCCGCACCGGCCGCGTCAGCTTCGGCGGCGTGGTGAAATCCGTCAGCCTCGCCTGCGTGCCGGAGGCGAAGCCCGGCGACTACGTGCTGGTGCACGTCGGCATGGCGCTGAGCATCGTGGACGAAAAGGAGGCGCAGGAAGTGTTCACCTACCTGCAGGCGATGGGCGAACTCGAGGAGCTCACGCCCGCCCCGCCGCCGGCCTGATCCGGCTCGCCCCGGGGCCATACCGCCTGGAAAACGGGCGATCCGCCCCGCCGACTCGCCACCCGCCACTCACCACTCGCTACTGCGAATGAAGCTCGTTGACGAATATCGCGACGCCGGCGCGGCCCACAAGCTGGCGGCGGCGATCGCCCGCCGCGCCACGCGGCCGTGGACGCTCATGGAAATCTGCGGCGGGCAGACCCATAGCATCGTGAAGTTCGGCCTCGACGAACTCCTGCCCAAAACCCTCACCCTCGTCCACGGTCCCGGCTGCCCGGTGTGCGTGACCCCGGTCGAGCTGATCGACGCCGCCGTGGCGCTGGCCGGCCGGCCCGGCGTGACCGTCTGCTCGTTCGGCGACATGCTGCGCGTGCCCGGCACCGGCGCCGACCTGCTCACGGCCCGGGCGCGCGGCGGCGACGTGCGCATGGTCTACTCGCCCCTCGACGCCGTGGCCCTCGCGGCGCAGCACCCGGACCGCGAGGTGGTCTTCTTCGCCGTCGGCTTTGAAACCACGGCGCCGGCCAACGCCATGGCGGTGCTGCAGGCGCGCCGGCGCGGACTGAGGAACTTTTCCGTCCTCGTCTCGCACGTGCTCGTGCCACCGGCCATCGAGGCGATCCTGTCCGCGTCCGACAACCGCGTGCAGGGCTTCCTCGCCGCCGGCCACGTCTGCACCGTCATGGGCATGGCCGAGTACGGCCCGCTCGCGGCCCGGTTCCGGGTGCCGATCGTGGTTACCGGCTTTGAGCCGGTGGACATCCTGCACGGCGTGCTCGCCTGTGTGGAGCAGCTCGAGGCGGGCCGCGCCGAGGTCGGCAACGCCTACGCCCGCGCCGTGCGCCCCGAGGGCAACGTCCGCGCCCAGGAGGTGATGCGCGAGGTCTTCATGACCGTCGACCGCAACTGGCGCGGTATCGGGCGCATCCCCGCCAGCGGCTTCGCGCTGCGCCCGGAACTGGCGGCGTTCGATGCCGCACGGCGCTTCGGCGTGGGCGGCGACGCCCCGCCGGAGGTCACCGAGTGCATCAGCGGCCTGATCATGCGCGGGACGAAAAAGCCCACCGACTGCCCGGCCTTCGGCGTCCGCTGCACGCCCGAGCGTCCGCTTGGCGCGCCGATGGTCTCGAGCGAGGGCGCCTGCGCGGCCTACTACCGGTATCGCGCGCGCAAGACGGCGCCGGCGGTCCCGGCGTAGCCGGCCCCGGCCCCGGCCGGCGGCCCAAAACCCGTTGCCCCGGCCCGCCCCGCCCCTAGCCTCGGGGCAACAAAAACCACCAACCCCGGCGGCGCCGCCGCCGCAGCTGGAGAACCCGCCATGAAGATCTTCATTGCCGACAAACTGTCCCCCAGGACCGTCGCCGCGCTCGAACAGCTCGGCGGCGCCGTCACCGTCAACGCCGACATCAAGGAGGACGCGCTCGGGCCGGCGCTCGCCGACACCGAGGTGCTGATCGTCCGCTCCAAGCGCGTGCAGGCGCCCGCCATCGCCGCCGCGCCGCTGCTCAGCCTGATCATCCGCGCCGGCGCCGGCGTGAACACCATCGACCTCACCGAGGCCAGCCGCCGCGGGATCTTCGTCGCCAACTGCCCCGGCAAGAACACCGACGCCGTCGCCGAGCTGGTCATCGGCCTGCTCATCGCCGCCGACCGCCGCATCGCCGACGCCGCCGCCGACCTGCGCGCCGGCCGGTGGCGGAAGAAGGAGTACGGCAAGGCGGCCGGCCTCAAGGGCCGCACGCTCGGCATCATCGGCCTGGGGGCGATCGGCGCCGCCGTGGCCCGCCGGGCCCTGGGGCTGGAGATGAAGGTTGTCGCCTGGTCGCGCCGCCTCACCGCCGCGCGCGCCGCCGCGCTCGGCATCGGGTGCTGCGCCACGCCCGCCGACGTGGCGGAAACCGCCGACGCCGTGACCGTCCACGTCGCCGGGGGCAGGGACACGAACCAGCTGATCGGCGCCGAATTTTTCGGCCGGATGAAGACCGGGGCGATCTTCCTCAACACCTCCCGCGGCGACGTCGTCGATCCCGCGGCGCTGAAGGCGGCGATCCGCGACAAGAAACTGCGCGTCGGGCTCGACGTCTTCGCCGGCGAGCCGGCCGGCGGCGAGGCCGAGTTTGCCGACCGTGAGCTGGCGGCGATGGTCACCGGCACGCCGCACATCGGCGCCTCGACGGAGCAGGCCGAAGAGGCGATAGCGGAGGAAGTCGTGCGCATCGTGAAGGAGTACGGCGAGGCCGGGAAGCCGCCGAACGCCGTCAACCTCCGCGCCCGCTCCACCGCGGTGACGAACCTGGTGGTCCGCCACTACAACCGCGTCGGCGTGCTCGCCGGCATCCTCGACGAGCTGCGCAACGAGGGCGTGAACATCGAGGAGATGGAGAACATGATCTTCGAGGGCGGCGAGACCGCTTCGTGCACGCTCCGCCTTGATGACCGGCCGTCGGCGACCCTGCTCGCCAAGACGCGCGCCAATCCGAACGTCATCCA
>DATJUU010000038.1:0-2681 GCA_035502155.1 Opitutaceae bacterium | reverse complement strand
GTTCACTCTTGGGGCAAGGAAAAGCCCGGGGGCCGCGCCCGGCGCCAGCAAGGGCCCTAGGAACACTTTTGTTCCGATAAGTGGGGTGCTACTTACACCCCACCGGCGCCGGGCGGGCGCCGCCCTCCGGCGGCATCCCGCCCCGGCTGCCGGTGCGGGGCGGAGTCTCCGCCGCCCTTGACTCGTCCTCTCAGGCTGTAGTCGGCCTTTGCTGTTGAAGGAGGAAGAGCAGCAATGCGCCTGAGTTCTCCCCAATGTCCCCGAGTCATCCCTAGTGAGCGGAGAACGTCATACGTCTCGCCATCTCACTCGAATGGGTGTCCCGCAGGTGCCCGTAGGTCTTTGCCACCAGCAGCCCACCGTCCTTGTGTCCAATCCAAGCCGCGATCGTCTTAAAATCGACGCCAGCCTCGATGGCGTTGCTGACGAAATAATGGCGCAGCGAATGATGGGTGAAGCGCGGAAAGCCGAGCCGCTCGCACGCGCTCGCCATTGACCGCTTGGCGCTGTCGATCCGCGCGATCTTGTCACCCGGCGCGGGCCGCAGCTCGCCCCTCAACCTCTCCAAGAAGTCACGCATCGCGGGAAACAGAGGAACGCTCCGCACCTCGCGGTTCTTGGTGCCTGCCTCGCCACCGGTCACGACGAATTGCTGCAGCTCGGCGTAAACCTCCCGCCACCGAATCGACGTCGCCTCCGCCAACCGCATGCCCGAGTAAGCCAGGAGTTCAGCCAGGTCGGCGGCCGGCCAGCTCCGGCTGTCCTGTTGCCGCATATGCTCGACGACCTGGCGAAACTGGTCCTTCGACGGAATCAGGATCTGGGGCTTGCCCAGCTTGCGGCGCTTCAGCACACGCGCCGGGTTGTCCAATATGACCCCCTCGCGGACCGCATACTCCAACACGGCTCGCAAGGTCTCCATCTCGTTGTTGTAGGTCGAGGCAGATATCGCGGCCCCGCGCTGCGCCGACCACTCGTCGCAGTCCTTCGTCGTCAGATTGCGGACTGAAGCGCGGCCGAACGTGGCTGAAAGGCGACGGATGCTGGTTTCCCTACGTTCGGCAGACCTCGGCTTGAGGTTGCCCTTGATGCTCTCGAACCAAGCCTTCGCCACGTCCTCAAAGGTCGCCTTGCCGGTCCCTTTTCGTGGGTCCAAGCGCCCGACCTTTTCGCGAAACTCAACGAGCCGGCGCTCCGCGAGCTTCCGGTCAATGGTGCGCAACGAGCGGCGATACTGCTTGCCCGCCCTTTTCACCAAACCATAGTAAACCTGTGATGACCTGTGACGGTAAAGGCACTCCGCGACCTTCTGGAATGGGTTTTCAGTCACCGACTCCGGCTGATTCCGAGCAGTTGGGGACATGCCCAAAGTCTAGGGTTACAAAAACGGGTTACAAGCCAGAAATTCGGGGTACCTGCATCGCAACTAAGTCGTTGCTGTAGAATAACGCGGCGGTAGCTCAGCCGGATAGAGCAACGGTTTTCTAAACCGTCGGCCGTGGGTTCGAGTCCCACCCGCCGCGCCAACTGAGCCTTTGGCATCAGTCTCCGCCGCGCCCGGGCCTTCAGTTTGGGATCGAGGTCTCAAGCACGCGCCGCCACAACCCCGCCTCCGCCACCGACCCGTGGCGCCGCAGGCGGGCGGTGATCGTGGCCAGAGCCGGCGTCCGGCCCTTGAACACGGGATCGCCCGGCAGCTCCGGTCGGACCCGCCGGGTGATCGCCCAGCAGGCCCACGCCCGCCAGCGCCGGAGGTCCCGGCGCGGCTCGTTCATGCGCATCGCCAGATGCTCGAAGTGCACCCGCGGGTTGCCCAGGAACACGCCGGGCGGCACATGGCCGAGGATCCACGCCAGCGCGGCGTACGGCAGGGGCCACGCCGGGCGCACCGACGCCCCGCGTCGTCCGCGCAGATCCGCACCCATCGCCCGGTCGAGGCAGAGGATCGCCCGCGCCGGTCGGCCCCGGCGCCACAGGAAATGACCGTACCGGAGCGCCGTCAGGTAGAAGTCCGGACCGCGGCTGGCGCCGTGCGCCCGCAGCGCGCGCCAGTCCATGGACGCGGGCGGCGGTGGCAGGTGCGGACAGCGGGGGGGCGGGCGGGTCACGATGGCGGTCGACATCAGCGCGAGCGGACGCGAGGGTCAACGCCGGGGCGCCGGCCCACCGCAGGATTGGCTTGGCGCGCCCCCGCCTTTGCGCGAAAACAGATTGCCTTGAATCCAGCCGCCGACACCGCCGACTCCGCCGAGCCCGTGTTCGAGCTCGCCGGGTGGCGCCGGATCGCGGTCCGGTTCCTGGGCCTGCTGGCGCGGGCCTGGGGCCGCTCCCTGCGCTTCGAGATCGCGGCGGAAGACCTCCGCAACATCACCAAGAACGACGAGCCGCTGGCGATCATCCTCTGGCACAACCGGCTCTTCCTCGCGGCGGAGATCGTGCGACGCTACCGGCGCCGCCCCGCCTACGCCCTGGTGAGCGCCAGCCAGGACGGCGCGTGGCTCGCGGCATTCTTCGAAAGCGTCGGCCTGCGCAGCGTGCGTGGGTCGAGCAGCCACCTCGGGCGCGAGGCCGTGGCCGCCCTCGTCGACACGCTCCGCGCGGGGTGCGACATCGGCGTCACGCCCGACGGGCCGCGCGGCCCGATGTACGACTTCAAGGGCGGCGCCTACATCGTGACGCGC
>DATJUU010000037.1:0-10311 GCA_035502155.1 Opitutaceae bacterium | reverse complement strand
CCAGCGGTAGGTCGAGGTCACCGGGCCGTCGACCTGCACGCAGGCGGCGAGACCGGCCTCAACCGCGCCGTGCGCAAGGCGGGCGGCGTCGGCGGCGGTGGCCACGGTGGTCCAGGCAATGAGCATTGGAGATTGGGGATTTCGGATCGGGGATTGCAGCGATCATTGATCGGCGGCCAAGCGGTTCAAGGCCAGAAGCTTGGCGCCGCGCTCACGACCGCCCGCCCACGCCGGGCGCAGTGGGCCAATCCGCAATTCGCGATCCGAAATCCCAAATGTTGATCGCCTGGACATCCGTGGCCACAGCTGCTGACGCCGCCCGGCTCGCGCACGGCGCGGTCGAGGCCGGGCTCGCGGCCTGCGTGCAGGTCGACGGCCCGGTGACCTCGCACTACCGCTGGGAGGGGCGCGATGAGGCGGCCGCGGAGCACCGGCTGATGTTCAAGCTGCTGCCGGAGCACGCCGCCGCGCTGGAGGCGTGGGTGCGGACCCGGCATCCCTACGCCACGCCTGAGTGGATCGTCGTCCGCGCCGAGCGCGTTTCGGAAAAGTACTTGTCTTGGGCACGGTCCACCTCTACACCCCCGCCCTTTCCGCCACCGCAACCGCCGCCCTGATTTCCGTCATGTCCCAGCACAAGAGCCTGCAGTCCGCCAAAGGCGTCACCAAGAAACGCAACGTCCTCAAGCGCTTCGAGCGCGTGGAGTTGCTGAAGAAGCACGGCCTGTGGAAGGACGGCAACCGCATCGTCGGCCTGCGCAAGACCAAGCCCGAGGCCTGACCGGCCGCCGCGCGCTGGCCGGGCTCCGGCGCGCCGCCGCGACCGGCCCGATGCGTCCAGCTTCCCGCCCCCATGCACGCGATGTTCATGCAGCTGATCGACTGGTATCAGCGCACGCTCGCGGACGGCGGCTACCCGCTGATCGTGCTGCTGATGGCGATCGAAAGCTCCCTGGTGCCGCTGCCGAGCGAGATGGTCATCCCGTTTGCCGCCCAACTCGCGCACAGCCAGCACCGGATGAGCGTCGCCGGCGTCATCATCGCCGGCACTGTCGGCTGCTGGATCGGGGCGACAGTGATGTACTGGGTCTCGCGCCTGGCCGGCCGGCCGCTGGTCATGCGCTGGGCGCAATCCTCCGAGGCGTTGCTCGGCCGGATGGTGTCGCGCCTGGGCCGCTGGCCGTGGCTGGCCCGCCTGGTGAAATGGGCCGGACATTTCGTGGTGATTTCACCGGAAAAGGTCGCGGCGGCCGAGCGCTGGGCCGCCACCTACGGCTCCTTCGGCATCTTCTTCTCCCGCATCCTGCCGGTGGTGCGCCATCTGATCGGCATCCCCGCCGGGGTCGTGCGCCTGGACTACCGTGTCTACTCGATCTACACGCTCGTCGGGTCGGGCGTGTGGTGCAGCGTGCTGGCCTGGGTCGGCCTGCTGGCGGGGCAGGATGAGGCTCTCATGCGCGGCGACCTCCGCCAGGTGACCCTCTGGTTCTGCGGCGCCTGCATCATCCTCGGCGCGATCTACTATTTCTTCGTGCACCGGCAGATGAAGGCGGCGCAAACCGGCGGGCGGCGCCCGTCGGCTTGAGTTTTGGGTTTTGGGTTCTGGGCTTTGGGTTGCCGGAAGACGCTCGACAATCCGTGCGGACGTCACGCCCGCCGTTCGACAGATTCTCGCCCGGCTTGAAATCAGCCGTTTTGCCGTAACGTCTGAGAACCATGCCCCACCGCCCCCGCGCTTCCGTCCTTCTGCTGATTCCGGCCGTCGCCGCCGCGGCGCTCCTCGCCTCGGCCTGCGCCACCGCCAGCCGCACGGCCGGCCCGGTCCGCGCCACCCTGCCCTTCGACGCCGGCTGGCGCTTCAATGCCGGCGACGCCCCCGGCGCCGAGGCGCCCGCCTGGTCCGACGCCGCGTGGACCGCGGTCGATCTGCCGCACGACTGGAGCATCGCCGGCCCGTTCGACGAGAAGAACCCCTCCGGCGCCGCCGGCGGCTTCCTGCCCGCGGGCATCGGCTGGTACCGCAAGCACTTCACCCTCCCCGCCGCCGATGCCGGCCGCCGCGTGTTCGTCGAGTTCGACGGCGTCATGGCCCACAGCGACGTCTGGATCAACGGCGAGCACCTCGGCAACCGGCCCTACGGCTACGTCAGTTTCGGCTACGAGCTCACCGGGCACGTCAAGTTCGGCCCGGGGCACGACAACGTCCTTGCCGTGCGCGTCGACGATTCCCGCCAGCCGGCCTCGCGCTGGTACGAGGGCGCCGGCATCTACCGCCACGTGCGGCTGGTGGTGACGGATCCCGTGCACCTGGAGAAATGGGGCGTCTTCATCACCACGCCGCGCGTCACCGCCGGCGCCGCGACCGTCCACGTGCGCGGCACGGCCGTGAACGAGTCCGGCGCGGCGACCGACGCCACGATCGTCCTCACGCTCATCGCCCCGGACGGCACGGCGGCGAAGCCGGCGCTGACCGACTGCCGCGGCATCCCCGCCGGCGGCGCAACCGTGTTCGAGCGCGACCTCGCGGTGGCCGCGCCCGACCGCTGGGACCTCGACCATCCGGCCCTCTACCAGCTCCGCACCGAGGTCCGCGTCGGCGGCGAGACGGTCGACGAGGAGACCACGCCGTTCGGCATCCGCGACGCGCATTTCGACGCCGCCACCGGGTTCTGGCTCAACGGCCGCAACGTGAAGCTCAAGGGCGTGTGCCTGCACGCCGACGCCAGCGCCTTCGGCATGGCCGTGCCGCTGGGCGCGTGGGAGCGGCGGCTCGCCGCGTTGCACGACCTCGGGGTCAACGCCATCCGCACCGCGCACAACCCGCCGGCGCCCGAGTTCCTCGACCTCTGCGACCGGATGGGCTTCCTCGTCATGGACGAGCTGTTCGACTGCTGGACCGTCGGCAAGAACAAGTACGACTACCACCTGGACTTCAACGACTGGTCGCAGGCCGATACGCGCGACACCGTCCGCCGCGACCGGAACCACCCGAGCATCATCCTCTGGAGCGCCGGCAACGAGATCCACGACACGCCCAACGCCGCCCTGTCCAAGAAGATCCTCGCCGGCCTCGTCGCCGTCTTCCACGCCGAGGATCCCACCCGGCCCGTGACTCAGGCGCTGCTCCGGCCCAACCGGAGCCACGACTATGACGACGGGCTGGCCGACCTGCTGGACGTCGTCGGCACCAACTACCGCTACGACGAGCTGATCGCCGCGCACGAGGCGAAGCCCGCGCGCAAGATCGTGGGCACGGAGAACCGGCACGACCTCGCGAGCTGGCTGGCCGTGCGCGACACGCCGGCCTACGCGGGCGAGTTCATCTGGAGCGGCGCCGACTACCTCGGCGAGGCGTGGTTCTGGCCCAACGTCGCCAGCGGCTCCGGCCTGATCGACCGCACCGACCGCCCGAAGCCCGACGGTTACGCCTTCCAGAGCTGGTGGAGCGACCAGCCCATGGTCTACGCCGCGCGGCGGATCGCGCCGACGCCCCGCGGCCCGGCCGATCCCGGCTACGGGCCCGTGCAGCGCCGCCGCATGCAGTTCCTGTTCCCCGACTGGAATCCGGCAAACCCGGCGCCGCACGACGAGACGGTGGAGGTCTACAGCAACTGCGAGCAGGTGGAGCTGCTGCTCAACGGCCAGACCCTCGGCGCCAAGCCGCGCGCTGCCGACCTCGCGCCCCGCACCTGGACCGTGCCCTACGCGCCCGGCACGCTCGAGGCGGTCGGCCGCAACCAGGGCGAAATCGTGGCCCGCTATCAGCTCCGCACCGCCGGCCAGCCCGCGCGGCTCGAGCTCACCGCCCACCACGCCCAGCTCGCGCCGGGTTGGGACCGAGTGGATTTTGTCACCGCCCGGGTCGTCGACGCCAACGGCGTCGTCGTGCCCGGCGCCGACAATCGGCTGACGTTCGCGGTGACCGGGCCGGGCGCGATCGCCGCGGTGGACAGCGCGGACAATGCGAGCCACGAGTCGTTTCAGGGCACCGCGCGCCGCGCCTACCAGGGCCGCTGCGTGGCGATCGTGCGGGCGACGGCGGCGGCGGGCGAGATCACCGTGAGCGCGACCTCGCCCGGCCTGGCGCCGGCCTCGGTGACGATCGACGCGGTGGCGGCGCCGTAACCGGATCCGTTTTCACAGGAGGCAACGGAGAGAACAGAGAGTTCTTTTGCTCCGGCTCAATTGGACCGCCTCCGTTCCCTCCGTCCGCTCCCGTAAGAACAGCAAACCGGCATCGGGCATCCTCTTGGCGCCTTGGCGCCTTGGTTGTTCACGGCTTGACGCCGCATTTGCTCTCGACAGTCCCGGCGCCCGATTTTGAATGTCCCTCCCTTCGTGCGGGCATAGCACAATGGATAGTGTACCGGCCTCCGAAGCCGAGGATCCGGGTTCGACTCCCGGTGCCCGTACCAGCCTTCGCCGCAGCGGAGCGGAGGCGAAGGCTGCCCTGCGAAGCCCTGAGCGAAGTCGATGGGGCGAAGCAGGGCATTTTACCCGGCGGCAATCGAGGCTACGGACGGCATGCCACAGCCCTTCGGGCGAAGGTGGGCGTTACCACCGGTAAGCGGAGAAGGACGATCGTCCCGGGCCTCCGCCTTCGCCAAGGCTTCGGCGGACAGGACGGCTGGCAGGCCACCCGCCAGCTTACGGTACTCGATGCTGGCACGAGGTCGTTGAGGCGAAGGCTGTCCTCCGTAGGCCCGGCGAAGGAGGACATTTCCCTCCGCCGGCGGATCGTCCCCAACGGCCGACGGCGGGCCATGCTCCTCTGGAGCGCGCTCCGACGGCCGCCGTTCAGAAGTCGAACGGCACCTCGACCTCGGACTCGACCGCCACGCCGGCCTTCACCGCCGGCACGAAGCGCCACTCTTTGACCGCCTCGAGCGCGGCCGTGCCGAACGCCGGATCAGTCGCTTCCCTAACCTCCGGCTCAAAGACCTCACCGCGGACGCCGACCCGGCATCGGACCACCGCATGGCCCTTGGTTCCTGATTTCAGCGCCGACGGATAGACGGGATCGGCGATCATGAGCGGCTTCGCTGCGGCATCCTGCACTCCCTGGACGCGGCTCTCCACCATCTGCCGGATCGCCTGTTCGCGCTTGCCCGCGCGCATGTGCGAGTTGAGGGCCTCGCGGCCGTCGACGTAGAGATGATAGCCGTGCAAACGGACACCACGGAGTTTGAACGGCGTCTTCACGTCGATCGAGATTCGCTTGGGCTCATGGGCGTCGAGATGGCCGACGCCCCACATCAGGAGTTGATTGCCGTCGTGCTCCGTGGTGAGGGCGAGCACCAGCACCACGTTGTCGAGCGCGCAGGGGGCCTCCAGTTCACCGGTGAAGACAAACCGGCCCGCCTGCACCAGGATCGTGTCGAAAAGGGGTCCGTTGTCGGACACTGCCCGCGCCCCTTTGCCGAAGTGCGGATTCTCCACCGCGATCAGCACCGGCAGATACTCCGGCATCGGCTTCATCACGAAACGACCCTCCTCGTAGCGCTGCCACCGGCCGTTCTCGAGCACCAGGGCGGTGGCCTTGTCGGCCCGGCGCACCACCTCGAGTTTGCCGTCGTGCTCGAGGCAAAGCTGGCTTTGCGCGGCGAGCGGCCCGGCGAGCGCGGCGGCCATCGTGGCGGCGAGCCAGAGCAGGCGAGATCGCGACCCGCGCCCACCGCGATCCAGTGCGGGAAAATTCCGGGGACTCATGCCTGCAGCGCAGGCTCGATGCCAGCCTGAGTCAAGCCCGCGGGGGCGGCGCGGAACCCGCCCGCCTCCGGCCTGTCGCATTCTCTCAACCGACACCGGCGCCGCCATCCCCAGGAGCCTCCCGCATGCCCGCCACCGCCCTTCCGCCCGCCACCTGGCGCCGCGACGATTCCTTCACGCTCTGCCCGTTGGCCGCGATGCACGACGCGCTGCCGATCGCCTATCCGGGCATCTTCGCGCTGCTGCACATCGACGCGGACGGCCGGGAGACGACGATCCACGTCGACGAGGGCGGCGACGTGCGCTGGGCCGTCGGCCGGCTGCTGGCCCGGCCGCTGGTGGTCCGGCAACGGCCGACCCATGTCGCCATCCGGTACGAGCCGGCGCGCACGCCCGAGGAACACCTCACCCGCCGGATCCAGACGGCCCGCTACCGCGTGAAATTCAAGCCCGCGGCGTGACGGCGGAAGCCGGACGGATCCGGCCGCCGGCCCGCTCACCTTCCCTCGATCCAGGCGGCCCGTTCCATCTGCGAATGGGTGCCGAAATAGACGCCGCCGAACGGACCCCCGGTCTCCTCCGGGTAGAAGGCCACATACAGGGCGCCCGGGAGCGGCACCAGCCATTCGAATTGGAATGGCCCCACGCCCCGGCGGACCATCAGGAACTGCTCCGGTTTCACGGTCAGGTACTGGGGCTTGCCGAAGCTCCGGATGAACAACCGCAGCTCCGCCGAGTCGCGGCTGCTCAGGTCGTACCAGCCGCGGACGATCACCCGGTCGCCCACCTTGAAGCCGGGCGAGCTGGCCTCGACCTCGTCGATGCGGATCGAATCGTTGCCGGGAAAGTACGCGGGCCCGATCGCGAAATCCACCGGCACCGGCGGCCCGGCGACCTTCGGCGGCGGCGGGCCGGGCGTCGCGCAGCCGGCCAGCAGCGCGAGCACGACCAGGACGAGCACCCAATGGCTGGACCGGGGCATGGAGAATTCGACGACCACCGGTATGCCACGGTTTCAGCGTTTCGGGAAGTTCATCCTTGCCGCGGCATGTCTTTCACCGTCGAGGCGCCCGGCTGAGGATCTTCCTGGATTCTCGGCGCCGGGGTTGTGACCGACCTTGTCCCGGCTCGTGGGCGCCGTTCACTCCACGTACAGCTCGCGGATCCAGTCCATCTGCACGTCGCTCCCGAAATAGACGTCGCCGAACGAAATCCCCCCATGGCTCGGGTAGAAGCTCACGTGCAACGCGCCGCCGCCGGGCACCACCCACTCGAGCCGGAACGGTCCCACGCCGCGCCGGACGATCAGGTGCGGCGCGGGCACAACGGGCCGGTACGGGGGCGGGTGGAAGCTCGTGAGGTACAGCCGCAGGTCGGCCGAGTCGCGGCTCTGCAAATCGTACCAGCCCCGGACGACCACCCGGTCACCCGTCTTGAGGTCGGGCGAGCTGGCCTCGACCTCGTCGATGCGGATCGAATCGCCGCCGTGAAAGATCGCGGGCCCGATCGCGAAGTCCACCGGGCCCGGCGGCCCGGCGACCTTCGGCGTCGGCAGGGAGCCGGGCGTCGCGCAGCCGGCGAGCAGGACGAGCACGGCGACAGACAGTTTCACGAATGCCTCCGTCTCCAACTACGCCTTGTCGCCCGCCGCGGCGAGGTGAAATCGGCATTGCGGCTTCCGCCAATCCATCCGTTCATCGGGCATGCACTACCTCCGGGACACCGTGGCCTGCCTCGCCGCCGCCGGCGCCGTCGCGGTCACCGTCTGGCTCCGCTATTTCGCCGTCCGGAGGACACCGAGGAAATAGGCCGCCTCCCGCCGCCGTGATCTCACGTCCTTCCCCGATCGACCGTCACCCCAACCCCCAGCCATGAAAAGATTGCCCTCCTTGCTCGCCGCCGTCTTCGCCGTTCTCGCGGCCGCCAGCCTGCAGTTCGCCGCCGGCCAGGCCGCCCCGCCCCCGCCGGATGTCTCCGGCACCTGGAACCTCACGGTCGCCTTCACCGGCGGCACCGGCAATCCCGTGTTCACGTTCAAACAGGACGGGGAAAAACTGACCGGACACTACCAGGGCGCCCTGGGCGAGGCGGAGGTGACCGGGACGATCACGGGCAGCGCGATCAAGTTCAGCTTCAAGGTCGGCGGCACCGATGACACGGTGACCTACTCCGGCACGGTCGACGGCGACGCGATGAAGGGCAGCGTGAACCTGGGGCAGTTCGGCGACGGCACGTTCACGGGCAGGCGCGAGCCGAAGAAATAACCGGCCGGTCCGTCGGGCCTGGGTGGCGGAGCGCCGGGCCGCGCGCCCGGCGCCCAAGTTCATGGGCAACATGTACGGCCTGACGCCTTTTCTGGCCGTTCCCCGCCCTCCTGCCGCGCATTCAGCGGTTGATCCTGGGGAAAAACGGACGTATACCCGCCCACCGGGCGCAACTTCGGTCGGCAACACTCAACACGCCATGAAGACATACCGCATCGGATGGATCCTGACCCTTGGCACACTCTTGCTCGCCGGCAGCGCGTTGGCCCAGCCCAACGCCCAAGTGACGACGACCGTTCGGATCGGCGGCCAGTTCCAGAACGGCGGCTTTGTCCGGTTCGAGACGAAGCAGCTGAGCGATCACAGCTACGCCATCGTCGCCTCCGGGGATTCCTACCTGACCCAGGAGCAGGTTCTGGCCGGTTGGATCTGGATGGCGGACAAGCTGGCCGCGGGCCGGCCCTACGAGATGGAGACGAGGACCAAGCCGCACCGCCATGAGGGGTTCACGCCCACCAGCGGGACCCCGGGGAGCCTGCTCGTTGGCACCACGGTCACGGGACGAATGACTCTGAAGGGCGAAGTTCGAACCAAAGTAGTTCCCGAGGACGCCTCCAGGTGATTCGCGGGTGACCCGGCCCGCTGGCCGAAGACTGCTCCCACTTGAACGTTGGGAGTCGGGCGGGGGGCGTTGAGCGTTCCCGCCCGACGGCGGACCTTATTTAGCCACAGATCACACGGATCCACACGGATTGCTCCTCAGAACAAAAGGCATCCGTGCCCATCCGTGGAATCCGCGGTGGACGACGTTCGACATCTTCTTTCTCCCACGAATGTACACTTACTCTCACGAATCCCTTCCGGTGACGCCCAATCAATGACATTCGTGCCAATTCGTGTGGATTCGTGGGGAAAAAGAAAATCCGTGCCCATCCGTGGTGGGAAGATAATCGAACCTCTGGCGTCGACCGCTCCCGGCGCCGGAAATCCGCCCTCTCCTGTTGACAAACAACAGGAATCTCATGTTGTTTGCCAACATGAGCAATCCCCGGTCCGACGTCCTCCAGGGCACCCTCGACCTGCTCGTGCTGAAGACGCTCGAGCAGCTCGGCGCGCAGCACGGCTTCGGCATCGCCCGCCGCATCGAGCAGCTCTCCGCCAATGTCCTCGTGCTCAACCAGGGCACGCTCTACCCCGCCCTGCTCCGCCTGCAGCAGCAGGGGCTGATCCGCTCGGACTGGGGCACCAGCGATAACAACCGCCGGGCCCGCTTCTACGAGCTCACCAAAAAGGGCCGGACCCGGCTGGCCGAGGAGATGGCCGCGTGGCAATTGGTCAGCGGCGCGGTCAACAGCGTGGTGGGGGGCACCCCCGCCGCGGCCCGGGGATGACCGCCATGCGCGCCTTCCTCTGCCGGTTGCGGGACCTTTTTCGCCGTCGCGCGATCGCGCGCGAGTTCGAGGAGGAAATGGCGGCGCACGTCGCGGACCTCGAGGCCGAGCTGGTCCGCCGCGGCGCCTCGCCCGCCGAGGCGCGGGACGCGGCGGCGCGGGAGTTCGGCAACGTCCTGCGGGTGCGCGAGGACCTGCGCGCCCAGGCGGGCTTCCCCCGCTGGGATGAGCTGGCCGGCGACCTGAAAAACGCCGGGCGGAACCTCCGCCGGCGCCCGGGATTCGCGGTGACCGTGATCGGCATTCTCGCCCTCGGACTGGGCGCCGCGGCCGTGATCCATGGCCTGCTCGACGCCATCTACCTCCGGCCGCTGCCCGTGCCGCGGCCGCAGGAGCTCTACGCCGTCGTCAATGCCGACCCCGATGCGCCCAGCCGCCTGGGCCGTGGCACCGTGCGGCGCCTCGAGGAACTCCTACCACCCCACTCGGTGGCCGCCTATGCCGGCGGCGGCAGCTGCATCGTCCGGATCGGGTCGCAGACCGCCGAGCGGTTCAGTGCGCGCCTGGTGAACGGTGACTTCTTCGCCGCGCTCGGGATCGCGCCGGCGGCCGGGCGGCTGCTCGGGCCGCCGGATGACGTCCCCGGCAAGCCCGCGCCCGTGGTCGTGGTCTCGGCGGCGTGGGCGATCAAGAACTTCGGTTCGCCCGCCGCGGCGGTCGGGCGCGAGATCGTCGTCAACCGCGTGCCGGTGACGATCGTGGGCGTCCTCCCCGCGGCTTTCCGCGACCTCACGATCGGCCGGCGCACCGAGCTCTGGCTCGCCACCGCGCTGCTGCCGTCCCTGCGGTACGACGGCGACTCCAGCGAGTCGCTCGGCGACGACCGGCCGAACGACCCGGACTGGAACCGCGAGGAGCGCATCTCCTGGCTGCAGATCCTGATCCGC
>DATJUU010000036.1:0-45184 GCA_035502155.1 Opitutaceae bacterium | reverse complement strand
TACTGCGGTACGCCGATCGCTGGGGTGTGGCCGGCGTGAGCGACGGCCGGATCGCGGAAGCTCTTTTTATTCAGAAGCCAGGAGAGCATTCTCCTCGGGCATTCTCGTGGCTTCCTGGCTTCTGAAGAGGCCCGATCCACGACTCGAAGTCAGACACCGAGTTGGCGATCCTTTTTTCATTCAGAAGCCATGAAACCAGGAGTGTCTCTCCCTCATGGCTTCCTGGCTTCTGAACAAAACGAGTCCCCGATCTGCCCTCGGGCGTCCCGCTCACGCCAGCAGATCCTCGATCCGCTCCTTTGACTCGCGCACCTCTTCGGTCGTCGCGTGCGGGCTGAGCTCGAGCACCAACAGGTGGTGCGGCCGCCAGAACCGCCGCACGAGCTGGAAATCGACAGTCCCCTTCCCGATCGGCTGGTGGTCATGGCCGTCGGCATCGACGTCGTGCAGGTGGAAGCCGACCAGCTTGTCCGCGTTGGCCTCCAGCATCTGCTGCGGCGTGCTGACGCCCATGCGCAGCTTGAGCTCGGCATGGCCGGTGTCGTGCCAGTAGCCGGCGCGGCCGGCGAGCGCCGGCGGGGCCAGCAGTTCGCCGAAATCCGGGTCGAACGGCAGCTCCTCGAACTTCTCCCGGATCTCCAGCCCGAGCTGCAGGTTCCGCTCCGCGGCGTAGGGGACGATCTCCTCGACGCTGCGACGCGTCTGCTCCCAGTACCGCGGCATCTTCGCGCGCAACTTGGCCGTGCCCCGGGCCAGAAGCTTTTGGTAGTTCTCGTCCTTGCGCAGGTCGGCGCCGGGGTGCGCGCGAATGAAGTGACGCAGGGTGCGGCCGGGGTTGGACCAGAAGAAACTCACGCTGCCGAGGTGCAGGACCACGGCGCGGGCCCTGACTTGGGCGGCGAAATCCAGCGTGCGCTTGGTGTGGCGCAGCCACTGGTCGTGCTCGTGGCCGCTGCCGGCCGGGACCGACGGCTCGAAGAGGTTCGGCGCCGGGCGGGTGATGCCGGTGGGCAGCGGGCAGAAGTTGTGCGTCGAACTGACCTGGACCACGTCCTCCTCCACCGCCCGGAGGACACCCGGCACCAGCACGATGCGGATGCCGTGGCTGAGTTCGACGTGGCGGAAGCCCAGGCCGGCCATCTCCTGCAGCATCGCGCGGCCGTCGGAGTGACGGTGCGAGCACCACGCGGTGGACAGGGCCAGGATGGGATTCATGGATGCCGACTGGACGCGGCCGTCTGCGAGTTAGAACATTTCGCAGCAAGCGACGCAAGACCCACCCCGCCCGCGCGAACTCGGGGTCCCCTCTCTCAGAAGGGCGGTGCGCAGCGCCGGGGTGTTTTTCGGCACTTATCCCGTCCCACCGTCAGCCCAATCCGGGCCACCATTCAGGCCCCGTCAGCTCTCGTACCGCGCGCGGAGCATCGCGGTAAAGGCCGCCACCTTCGCCTTGCGGCGGCGGCGCTCGCACGGCTTCTCGTAGTAACGCTTGGCGCGGACTTCCTTGATGACGTTCTCGCGGTCGAGTTTCTTCTTCAAGCGGCGCAGCGCACGATCCACCGGCTCGTTCTTACGGATCTTGATTTCAATAGACATGTGGCAGACGGAATGGTCCTGGGGAGAAACGGTTGAGTCTCCAGTCGCGCCCGGCTCCGTCAACCCTTTTTGCGGCATTGCGCGCCGCGACCCCCTGTGGCCGGGGTCGCCTGCCGTGAGCCTGTCGAACCGGCCGACCCCGGCTACAGCATGCGCTTCCAACTTGGCGTCCGGAAGCCACTTGGACGATCCGCCGACGTTGACCCCGCCGCCGGCGTCCGCTTTACTCGCCTTCAGCCGGGAATCGCCTCAGGAGCAGCCTGACTCCGCCCACCGGCACGTCGACCCACCATGCGCAGCGACCGAGAGATCTGGTTTCGCGAGAAGAGGTCCGGGTTCGGCTGGGGCCCGCCCGTTCACTGGAAGGGCTGGGTGGTGCTCCTCTTCTATGGTCTGCTCATGGGCGCCGGCAGCGCCGTGCTCTACCGAACGAGATATCCGGGGACCGTGCTGCCCTACACGACGGCGCTCACCGGCATCTTGATTCTGATCTGCATGCGCAAAGGCGGGCCGCCGCCGGAGGATTTCCGATGACCCAGCTCGGAGCCGCCGCCCCATTGACGCTGTTGCTGGCCGCGGCTGCTGCCTCCATGGCGGCCGAGACCGCCCCGGAAGAATTCGTCTACAAGCAGGTCGGCGCCGTGGCGCTGAAGGTGGCGGTCTTCCGGCCGCCGCCTGAATTCAAGGGCCCGCGGCCGGCGGTGGCCGTCTTCCACGGCGGCGGCTGGAGCATCGGCGACCCCAAGTGGAACTATGGCGACGCGCAGCGCCTCGCGGCCGCCGGGTGCGTCGGCGTCGGCGTGCAGTACCGGCTCTCCAGCGAGAATAGCGACGCCGTCACTCCACTCGACGCCATCGCCGACGCGCGCGACGGCATCCGCTGGATCCGTGCGCACGCCGCGGAGCTGGGGGTCGACCCGCAGCGCATCGGCGCCCTCGGCTGGTCGGCCGGCGGTCACCTCGCCGCCTGCACCGCCACCCTCCCCGATCCCGACGCCGGAGCCAAGGTGAGTGGCGCGCCCAACGCGCTGCTGTTGTGGTTTCCGGCCCTGGCGCTGGAGTACGACGACTGGATTCCGCGCCTGCTCCACGGCCGCGCCGACAGGATGACGATCTCGCCCGCGGAGTACGTGCGCCCGGGTCTGCCGCCGACGCTCATCCTGATCGGCCGCGAGGACCAACAGACGCCGCTGGCCGGCGCGGAGAAATTTCAGCAGCGGATGCTGGCCGCCGGCAACCGCTGCGAGCTGCACGTCTACGAAAACGTGGGCCACTCGTTCGAGGACCGGCCGCACCACATCGACCCGGCGGTGGACGCCGACTCGAAGGTGCGGACGATCCAGTTCCTGCGGGACCTCGGGTGGCTGCCGGCGAAGTAGGCCGCTGGCGGGGCTGAGGCTCAACGCCAGACGGTGTCAAGAGGTCGGAGGTCAGAAGTCAGAGGTCAGGCCAGAATTCGTGAGTCGAGGGTGACTTGGCCGATCTCTGACCTCCGACCGCCGACCTCTCGATTTTGGCGCGGCGACCAGCGCCGGCCCGACATTTCGGAGGACACAAGCTTCTTCCGGCACTTTGCGACTAGCTGAAACCCGAATCCCGGGTATGGTTCGCGCGACCCCATGGGCCGGAACCGACTCGAAGCCTTCAGCGACGGCGTCTTCGCCATCCTCATCACGATCCTCGTGCTCGATCTCAAAGTGCCGCGGGCCGCGGATTTCGCGGCGCTGGCGCCGGTGTTGCCGGTGTTCCTCTGCTACGTGCTGAGCTTCGTCTACCTCGCGATCTACTGGAACAATCACCACCACATGCTGCACCTGGCGCCGAAGGTCAGCGGCGGCATCCTCTGGGCCAACCTCCATCTGCTCTTCTGGCTGTCGCTTGTGCCCTTCGTCACCGGCTGGATGGGCGAGAACCACTTCGCCGCCGTGCCCACGGCGCTTTACGGCGTGGTCCTGCTGATGGCCGCGATCGCCTATTTCATCCTGCAGGGCCGCATCATCGCCCGGCAGGGCGCCGAATCGCCGCTGGCGGCAGCGGTCGGCCGCGATCTCAAGGGCAGGATTTCGCCGGTGCTCTATCTGCTGGCCCTGCCGGCGGCGTTCGTCCGGCCGTGGATTGCCGACGCCCTCTACGTCATTGTGGCGCTGATGTGGCTGGTGCCCGACCGCCGCATTGAGCAGGCGGTGGGCGGATAGGCGGCGCCCGCCCCCGGCCGCGGCCCCCTTTCTTCCATGAAACCGATCGACGGCTTCCACCTGATCACGCCCGGGGACCTCCATTGGCGTCCGTCCAACCTGATGAAGATCCCCAACGCGGATTTTCTCGAGCGCACCGGCAGCGAACTCCTCGGCGCGCGCCTCTGGCGCCTGCCGCCCGGCAGCGCGAACACGCTGCACCGGCACGTCCGCGCCGAGGAATTCTATTTCGTCGTCGAGGGCACCGGGCGGATGCGGGTCGCCGGGCAGACGCTGACCATCCCCACGCACGGCGGCGCGCTCGTCGGCCCGGCCCTGTTGCGCCAGGTCTTCAACGACACCGACCGCGACACGCTCTGGCTGATCGTCGGCGCCCCGGAGGCGGAGTTGGAGCCATCCGAGCGCGGCAAGATGAGCCTGTTCTATCCGACCGACCCGAAGCAGCTGCCCCCGGAACTGCAGGGTGCCGCCTGGCCACCCTCCGGCTGAACAGGCGCCGGGTGGCCAGTCCTCACCGCGGGAGCGGGCCGTCGCTCGCCGGGTCGTACGGCTCCGGCGCCGGCACCCGCCTTTCGCCGACGGCGCCCACCGGGAGCAACAACCGGCGCGTGACGATCCGGCCATCATCCCCGGGCACGGCAAACTCAAAAGCCAGATACGCCCGGGCGAACTCGCGGCCCAGGACGAGGAACGCCGGGCTGGTCTTGGCGGACCGCGCGCGCCGCGCAACCATGCGGTCGTCCGCCAACGCCGCGGCGTCGGCGGCCGGCAGCTTTTCCACGGGAGCGGGCTCCTTCAGCACGACACATTCCGCGCCCTCATACCGTCCCGGTGCCTTGCTGGCGTCCACGGTGACGTCGATCTCGACGCTCGCCGTCAGCGCCTGCAGCGTGACGCGCCGGCAGATGACGCCCGCGGCCCGCAGGCTCTCGACGGAGGCCAGCTCGGCGGAGGCCGGGGCGGCCGGCTGCGCCCGCGCGGCCAGTGCCACCGTCACCGCAACCAAAAGGAGCCTCGCTCGATTGACCATGGGGGCAGACAGCGATGGGGATGGCGCGCCGCCTCGGCAAGCCGAATAGCGAGCGCGCCCGGCTGCGGCGGCCGCATTCGGCCTTGAACATTTGGCCGCGCGGTCTTGGTTAACCCAACCGTGGCCAGCGCCGACCCGAATTTCGCCCATCTGCACGTCCACACGGACTACAGCCTGCTCGACGGCGCGTGCCGCATCGACCGGCTGATGGACCGGGCCGCCGCCCTCGGGATGAAGGCCCTGGCAATGACCGACCACGGGAATCTTTTCGGCACGATCGACTTCTACAACGAGGCGAAACAGCGCGGCATCAAGCCGCTGATCGGCTGCGAAATGTACCTGACCGAGGGCTCGCGGCTGGAGCGCACCGGCCGCAGCGAGGAGGGCAAGTCCATCTTCCACCTCGGCCTGCTCGCCCGCAATCACCAGGGCTACCAGAACCTGCTCCACCTCGTGTCGGACGCCCACCTCCGCGGCTTCTACTACAAGCCGCGCGCCGACTTCGAGACCCTGGCGAAGTACTCCTCCGGCCTCATCGCCTTCAGCGGCTGCCTCGCCGCCCTCGTGCCGCACCGCCTGATGCAGGGCCGGTACGACGAGGCCCGCAGCGCCGTCGGGCGGTTCGTCGACCTCTTCGGCCGCGAGAACTTCCTCATCGAGCTCCAGGACCACGGCCTCGCGCCGCAGCGCCAGATCGCCCCCGACCTCCTCAAGCTGGCCAAGGAATTCGACCTGCGCGTCGTCTGCACCAACGACGTCCATTACGTCCGCGCCGAGGACGCCGGACCGCATGACGCCCTGCTCTGCATCCAGACCGGCGCGAAGCTCGACGACACCGACCGGATGCGGTTCGACAGCCCGGAGTTCTACCTGAAGTCGCGGTTGGAGATGGAGCAGCGCTTCGCCGAAATCCCCGCCGCCGTCACCAACACGCTCGCCGTCGCCGAAATGTGCGACCTGACGATCCCGTTCCCGAAGGGTTCCGAGCGCTACCCGCGCTTTCCGCTGCCGCCCGAGGTCAAGACCGACCTCGCCGGCTATCTCCGCGACAACGCGATCGCCGGCCTGCGGCGCCGCTACGGGATCGACTACGCCGCCTACCGGGCGGCAAATCCCCAAGCCCAAGCTCCAGGCTCCAATCCAGAACCGCCCGCCTCCGGCGAGCAGCGCACCGCGGAATTGTGCGAGCGGCTGGACTACGAGCTCGGCGTCATCGACCAGACCGGCTACACCGACTACTTCCTCGTCGTCTGGGACTTCATCCACTGGGCGAAGGAGCACGGCATCCCGGTGGGGCCGGGGCGCGGCTCGGGCGCCGGGAGCCTCGTCGCCTACGTCCTCGGCATCACCGACCTCGACCCGCTGCGCTTCAAGCTGCTCTTCGAGCGCTTCCTCAACCCCGAGCGCGTCTCGCCGCCCGACTTCGACATCGACTTCTGCATGCGGCGCCGCGGCGAGGTGATCGACTACGTCCGCCAGAAGTACGGCAACGACTGCGTGGCCAACATTATCACCTACGGCACGCTCGGCGCCAAGATGGTCATCCGCGACGTCGCGCGGGTGCACAACCTGCCCTACGCCGAGGCCGACCGGCTGGCGAAGATGATCCCCGACGAGCTCAACATCACGCTCGACGACGCCATCGCCAAGTCGGCCGAGCTGCGCGCCGAGCTCGCCGCCAACCCGGTGGCCAAGGAGATCGTCGAGCAGGGCCGCGTCCTCGAGGGCATGGTGCGCAACACCGGCAAGCACGCCGCCGGCATCCTCATCTCCGACACGCCGCTGGAGGAGTACGTCCCGCTCACCCTGCAGGAGGGCGACGTCACGGTGCAGTTCGACATGAACGCGGTGGCCAAGCTCGGGCTGCTGAAGATGGACTTCCTCGGACTGAAGACGCTCACCGTGATCGCCGACGCGGCGGAGAACGTCCGGCGCACCGCGAACCCGGCGTTCGACATCGAGGCGATCCCGCTCGACGACGCGAAGACCTTCGCGCTGCTCAACACCGGCCGCACCACCGGCGTGTTCCAGCTCGAGTCGCCCGGGATGCAGGCCCTCTGCCGCCAGCTCCAGCTGGCGACCATCGACGAGATCATCGCCCTGATCGCGCTCTACCGCCCGGGCCCGATGGAGTGGATCCCCGCCTATGTCCGCGGCAAGCTGGACCCGAGCACGGTGAAGTTCCCCCACCCGCTGCTGGAGAAGATCTGCCACGAGACCTACGGCGTGATGGTCTACCAGGAGCAGGTGATGGAGGCCGCCAAGGTCATCGCCGGCTACACCCTCGGCGGCGCCGACATGCTCCGCCGGGCGATGGGCAAGAAGGACCCGGTGGCGATGGCGCAGGAGCGCGACAAGTTCGTCGCCGGCGCGAGGCGGCTGCACGGCATCGACGAGGACACCTCGAACGCGATCTTCGACATCCTGAACAAGTTCGCCGGCTACGGCTTCAACAAGTCGCACTCCGCGGCCTACGCGGTGCTCAGCTACCAGACGGGATTCCTCAAGGCGAATTATCCGGTGCAGTTCATGGCCGCGGTGCTGAGCTCCGAGCTCGGCAACGCCGACAAGGTGGCGCACTTCATCGACGAGGCGCTGGCGATGGGCATCCCCGTCCTCGGCCCCGACGTGAACGAGTCCCGGGAGAGCTTTACCCCGGTGGTGGCCGCGGCTGCGGCCACCACCGCCCGCCGAAGCCTTGGCGAAGGCGGGCTGCCCGCGGCAAACGAAGTCACCGGCAAGATCCGATTCGGTTTGGCGGGAATCAAGGGCGTGGGCGAGGGCGCGGCGCAGAAGATCATCAGCGAGCGCGAGGCCGGCGGCCCCTACCGGGACTTCGCCGACCTCCTGCTGCGCATCGACACCCGGGCAATCAACCGGCGCGTGGTGGAGAACCTGGTCGCCACCGGAGCGTTCGATTTCAGCGGCGCCGGGCGCGAGGAGCTGTGGGCCCAGCTCGACGAGGCTCTGTCCGCGCTGGGCGAGCTGCAGCGCAAGTACCCGGCGCTGCGGCCGGAACTGCCCGAGGCGGCCCGGCCCGCCGAGCCGGCCGAGACGATGCTCTTCGACCTGGCGGACGCCGCCGCGGCGCCCCCGCCCCCGCGCGACGTGCTCACCCGCGAATTCGCCGAGCTGCTCCGGCACACGCGCCGCGCGACCGGACCGGCGGGCGCGTCCGCCAACGGCCGGCCGGCCGAGGAGCACGCGATGCTCGACCTCGGCGGCGGCAGCCCCGCCCGGGCCGCGGCCGGAGGCGTCAAGGCGGTGCCGGCCGGCCCGGCGGAGCGGCGGCTCACGAGCGCCAACCGGCTCCAGTTCGAAAAAGAGCTGCTCGGGTTCTACGTCTCCGGCCACCCGATGAACGCCTACGCCGCGCTGGCCGACGCCATCAACACGGTGCCGCCCGACCAGCTGATGGAGCTGCCCGACCGCAGCGAATTCCGGCTCTGCGGCGTTGCCACCGGCATCACCAAGAAGCTCTCCCGCCGCGACCAGCGCCCGTGGGCGGCGTTCACGCTCGCCACCCGCACCGTGTCGCTGCCGATGAACATGTTCTCGGAGGCGTACGCGGACTACGCCAAGCACCTCGTGCCCGAAACGCCCGTGCTCGTCCTCGGCACCCTGCTCGGCGGCACCGACGGCGTGCGCCTCAACGTGCGCGAATGCTACCCGCTCGACGGCGCCGTGCCGGCGGTCGTGCGCAAGATCACCTGGCTGCTGCGGCCCGACCATCCGGAGACGCCGGCGTTCCTGCGCGCGCTGCGCGCCGCGGTCGACGCCAACTACGGCGACACGCGCATCGAATTTGCCGTCGTCTTCGAGGATCGCGTCGCCGCGGTGGCCGAGGCGGCGGCCGGCCTCGGCTGGCGCGTGTCCGCGGAGCCGTTCCAGCAGCTGCGGGCGCACCCGGCGGTGGCCGGCGCGCTGGTCGAGGTGAAGCGCCTGCAGCTCAAGGAGTCGCGCCGCTGGGCCGGGCGCGGTTGAACCGCCGACCCCGCCCGCCCGTGGCCGCCGACCTCTCCCCCGCCAACCTGCAGCGCGCCGCGCAACTCGTGGCCGCCGTGACGCCGCACGCCCCCGTCGAGATCGTGCTGCGCCGCGAGCTGGCGCCGCGGCGGGACCTGCCGGAGGCCGACCGCCACGCCCTGGCCCGGGCGGTGCCCGCCTTCTTCCGCTGGCGGCAGTGGCAGGACGCCCGCACGCCCCTGCCGCGCCAGGTGGCCGGCGCCCTCGACCTGCAGGCGCGCTTCGACGCCGATCCGGCGGCGGTGAAGATCGAGACGCTGGCGGCGCGCGCCGTGCCGGCCTGGATCTGGGAGGAGCTGCCGTGGGCGCCGGCCAGCCCGGAGGCCGCGGCCTGGCTCCGACAATTGCAGCGCCAGCCGGCCCGCTGGCTCCGGGCCCGCGCCCGGTTTGCCGCGACCCTGCCGCGGGCGCTGGACGGCTGCGCGCCCGCCGCGCTGCCGGCGGCGGCGGGCCCGACGCCCGCGACCGCCTTCCGCCACACCGGGACACGCGACCTGTTCCTCACCGACGAATTCCGGCACGGGCAGTTCGAGATCCAGGATCTCGCCTCGCAGCTCGTCGGCTTCGCCTGCGCGCCGCGGCCCGGCGAGACGTGGTGGGACGCGTGCGCGGGCGAGGGCGGCAAGACGCTGCATCTCGCCGACCTCATGGCCAACCGCGGCCTCATCTGGGCGAGTGACCGCTCCCGCCGCCGCCTGCTGGTCTTGAAAAAGCGCGCCGCCCGGGCCGGGGTGTTCAACTACCGCGCCGCCTTCTGGAACGGCGGTCCGCACCCGCCGACCCGGACGCGTTTCGACGGCATTCTGGTCGACGCGCCCTGCAGCGGCGTCGGCACGTGGCAGCGCCATCCGGACGGACGCTGGAGTGCGTCGCCCGCCGGCGTGCGCGAACTCGCCGCCCTCCAGCTGCAGCTGCTCGACCATGTCGCGTCCGCGCTCAAGCCGGGCGGGCGGCTGGTCTACGCCGTCTGCACACTGACGCGTTCCGAGACCGTGGCCGTGGCGGCGGAGTTCAGCCGGCGGCATCCGGAGGTGGAGCCCGTTTCGGTGTTTGCAGAAGCCAGAGGTCAGAAGGCAGAGGTCAGTAACATCCAATCAGAGATTCCCGATCGCGGTCCTCCGACTCCTGACCACTTTCCTCTGACCTCTGTCTACCTCCGGCCGCAGGATCTGAACGCCAACGGCATGTTCATCGCCACCTGGCGCCGGCCGGCGTGACCCCCGCACCGCCCATGGGAAGGACGAAACGCGCCCGCCCACGATCCCGGACCGCGGCCACCGCGATCACCGGCGCCACGGTGCGCGCCGATTTCAACGACCCCAACGTTGTGATCCACTACACCCGGGCGGCGGACCGGCTCGGGTTGTGGGCCTCGGAGCGGCGGCTGATCGAACGCTGGCTCCCGGACCGCGCCGCGTCGCTGCTCGACGCCGGCTGCGGGGCGGGCCGGGTCGCGCTTGGCCTGTGGCAGCTCGGCTACCGGCACCTGACCGGAGTCGATTTTGCCGCCGAGCTGATCGACCAGGCCCGCGGTCTGGCCGCGCAGCACCGCGCCGCCATCGATTTCGTGCTCGCCGACGTCACCCGCCTGGGCCCGGTGCGCCACGCCGCGCCCGGCGGATTCGCCGGGGCGATGTTTCTCTTCAACGGCCTGATGCAAATCCCCGGCCGCGGGCGGCGCCGCCGGGCCCTGCGCGAACTCCGGGCGGCCTGCCGGCCCGGCGCCATCCTCCTCTTCACCACCCACGACCGCGAGGACGACCCCCGGGAACAGCCGCATTGGGCGGCCGAAGCGCAGCGTTGGGCGGTGGGCGAGCAGGACCCGTGTCTGGTGGAGTATGGCGACCGCCACTTTCGCGACAGCCACGGCGGGCACACCTTCATGCATCTGCCCACGCGGGGCGAAGTGCTCGAGGACCTCGGCGCCGCGGGCTGGGCGCACCGGTTCGACGCCATGCGCCGCGCGATTGCCGCCGAGTCCGAGGCCGTGCGCGAATTTTCCGACGAATGCCGCTTCTGGGTGGCGCAGCGGAATTAAGGCGATCCGCCCCGACGCCCATTTGTCTTTCGGCCGAAAGCCGATGGATTATCCGCCGATGCGCCTTCCACTCGCCTTTCTTCTGCTGCTGGCCGCCGCCGTCCTGCGCGCGGAGCCGGAGTATCCGAAACAGGGTCCGGACATCTATGACATCCAGGCCGACGGCGCCGCGCTGATCCGGTCGGCGGAACAGCAGGCCCAGGCCGGCCACAAGCACATCCTGCTCGATTTCGGCGCCAACTGGTGCCCGTGGTGTCACGCCCTGCACCGGACCTTCACGACCGACGACGCGGTGCGCCGCCGCCTCGCGGCCGATTACGTGCTCGTGATGGTCGACGTGAACAAACGCCACGGGCCGGCGCGCAACGCGGCGGTGAACGACCAGTATGGGAATCCCATCCGGCTGGGCCTGCCGGTGCTGGTCGTGCTCGACGCCGACGGCCGGCCGCTGGCGACCCAGGACACCGGCGCGCTGGAGAAGGGCGACGGCACGGTGGCCCACGACCCCGCGAAGGTGCTCGCGTTCCTGGCCCGCTGGGCGCCGCCGGGCCGCCCATGATCGCGAAGCTGGTCAGCGGGGGGCAGACGGGCGCGGACCGGGCGGCGCTGGACTTCGCGCTCGACCGCGGCCTGCCCCATGGCGGCTGGTGCCCGCGCGGCCGGCGCGCCGAGGACGGCCCGCTGCCGGCCCGGTACCGGCTGCGCGAGACCCCCAGCGATGACTACGCCCAGCGGACCGAGTGGAATGTCCGCGACAGCGACGGCACGGTGACCTTCTCGCTCGCGGCCGGCCTGGGCGGAGGCTCGAACCTGACGGCCGAGTGCGCGAAGCGCATGGGCAAACCCTGGCTGCACCTCACCCCCGCGGATCCGGAGCCGGACCGGAAGCTGCACGATTTCGTGGCCACGCACCACCTCGCCACCCTGAATGTCGCGGGCCCCCGGGCCAGCGAGGAGCCGGGTGTGGGGGCCTTCGTCCGGGCGGTGCTGGAGGCGGCGCTGGATGGCGAAGAACGGAAACCGGAGTCCGGATAGCGCGGGACACGTCGCTCAATCGACCTGCGCCTTGCGGCGTCATCCCGAGCGACGCGGCGGTCCCGTGCCGCCACGCCGGCGGGCCCTGCTATGACAACCCAGACCGACCCGCGCCTGAAAATCCCCCCGGCTTGCGCCGCGCCCGGCCGTGGCGTAAGGTCCAAGGCTCCATGAGCTTCCTCGGATTTGACGATCGCACCTGGTACTGGACGGCCGCCGTCTTCTATCTCGCCGGGCTGGTGCTGGGGACTGTGGCCCTGCTGCGGGACCGTCGGCAGTCCCAAGGGGCGATTTACGCGATCATCGTCGCCGGCTTCCTATTCCAGACGCTGGGGCTGTTCCTGCGGGGCCGCGCCATGCAGAGCTGCCCGGTGGGCAACATGTTCGAGATCTTCCAGTTTACTGCCTGGTCCGCGATCTTCCTTTACCTCGTGGTCGGCGCGACTTTCCGGCTCAGCCTCCTCGGGTACTTCACCTCCTGCCTCTCGGCCGTGCTGACGCTGGTTTCGCTCACGCAGTCGTCATGGGACGCCCCGCATGCGGTCGACGCGTTCGGCGGCCGTGCTTGGATCGCCTTCCATGCCGCCCTGGCCCTGTTCAGCTACGGGGTGTTCGGCCTGCTGGCGCTGACCTCGGCCATGTACCTGCTCCAGACCTACAGTCTCAAGCACAAGCACCTGAACGGCCTCTTCTCCTTCCTGCCCTCGATCCTCGACCTCGACCTGATCAGCGTGCGGTTGCTGGTCGTCGGCGTGCTCCTCATGACCTGGTCGCTGGGGATCGGCTCCATCCACTGGATTCAGGATCTGGCCAGCGTGGACACGCCCAAGCTGTTCACCGCGGCCCTCTGGCTCGCCTACTTCGTGGCCCTCGTGCTGCGCCTGAGCCGGCGGCTGGTCTCCCAACGGCTGGCCTGGGTGTGCGTCGTCCTCTTCGCCGTCGCGCTGCTCTCGCTCGGGCCGATCAACGCCAGCCGCCACCCGGGCACGCCCACCGCGCCCGTCCCCGGCCTGAAGACGTGAGCGACCCCACCCCCACCCTTTTCCTCCTCGGCGCCAGCCATCACACGGCGCCGCTCGAGCTGCGCGAGCGGCTGGCGCTCGCCGGCGAGAAGCTGGACGCCTTCCGCGCCGACCTGCGGGCGGTCGCCGGCCTGCAGGAGTACGCGGTGCTCAACACCTGCAACCGGGTCGAGATCTACGGCGTGGCCGCCGACCCGGCGGCGGTGGCGCGCCTCGAGGCCTCGTTCTGCGCACGCCACCAGATGGACCCGGCCGCGTTCGCCCGCTTCCGGCTCCAGCTCCACGATCGAACGGCGGTCCAGCACCTCCTCGAGGTCGCCGCCGGCATCGACTCCCAGGTCGTCGGCGAGACCGAGATCCTGGGCCAGGTGAAGGACGCCTACGCCGCGGCCCAGGCCCAGGGCACGACCGGGCCCGTGCTCAACCGGATGTTCCAGAAATCCTTCCAGGCGGCCAAGCACGTCCGCACCCACACCGCCATCGGCGAGGGCCAGATCAGCGTGGCGAGCGTCGCGGTCGACCTCGCGCTCAAGATCTTCGGCGACCTGCGGCCGTGCCGCGTGCTGGTGCTGGGCGCGGGCGACATCGGGGAGAAGACCGGCAAGGCCTTCAAGAGCCGCGGCGCGGGCCGCACGACGGTCGCGAGCCGGAGTTTCGAGCACGCCACCCAGCTCGCGCAGGCGCTGGAGGCCGCCGCCCTGCCGTTCGATCGCGTGCCGGAGGCGCTGGCCGATTTCGACGTGGCGGTGTGCTCCACGGCGGCGCCCGAGCCGGTCGTCACCCGCGCGATGGCCGCCGCCGCGATGCGGCGCCGCCCGAACCAGCCGCTGTTCTTCATCGATCTCGCCATGCCGCGCAACATCGCGCCGGACGTCGCCGCCCTGCCCAACGTCTTCCTCTACAATCTCGACGACCTGGCGAAGATCGCCGACGAGAACCTGGCCCTCCGCCGCGCGGAAACCGACCAGGTCCGGCAGCTGCTGGCGGCCAAGGCCGAGTCCCTGTGGGGGCAGCTCGCCCCGCGGATGAACGGCGCGCCGCCGCCGTGAGCGCCGCGGCCGGGCCGGCTCAGCCCGCGAGGTGGCCCAGCCGCTCGGCCGGGATGCGCTTGAGCGCGTCGGCCATCTCGTCCTTGCGCACCGGCTTGCTGATGTAGTCATCCATCCCGGCCTCGAGGCAGATCTCGCGGTCGCCCTGGATGGCGTTGGCGGTGATGGCGATGATCCACGGCCGCTTCAGGCGGTCGGGCTCGCTGGCGACGATCTGGCGGGCGGCCTCCAGGCCGTCCATCTCGGGCATCTGCACGTCCATGAGCACGATGTCGTAGTGCTGGCGGCGCAGGGCCTCGAGCACTTCCAGGCCGTTGGCCGCGAGGTCCGCCCGGTAGCCGAGGGCGGCCAGCATGTGCAGCGCGACCTTCTGGTTGACGACGTTGTCCTCCGCCAGCAGCAGGCGGACGGAGTTCGCCGGCCGGTCCCCGCGCGGGCGCGGCATGAGGCGGGAGGGAGCGATGACGGAGGTCGCCGGCTCCGTGAACAGACTGGCGAGCACGTCGAAGAGCTGCGAGGGTTTCACCGGCTTGGTGAGGGCCGCGGCGAAGAGCTGCTTCTCGGAGATGACCTCGCGCTGCCCGATCGAGGAGAGCAGGACGAGCGGCAGCGCTTCCCCGTTGGGCAGCTGGCGCACCTCCCGGGCGAGCATCACGCCGTCCATCTCCGGCATCTGCATGTCGAGGATGCCGACGTCGAAGTGCTCGCCGCCGCGGATCCACTGCAGCGCCTCCTGCGGCGAGTGCGCCGCGCGGGGCACCATGCCCCAGCCGCCGACGACGGTGGCGAGGATGCGCCGGTTGGTGGCGTTGTCGTCGACGATGAGCATGCGCCGGTCGCTCAGGTGCAGCTTGGGCCCGGCGAGGAAGGGCCGCGGGCGGGCGGGGACGAACTCGACGTGGATGGAGAAGCTGAATGTCGATCCCTTGCCCACTTCGCTCTGGACCCACATCTCGCCGCCCATCAGCTCCGTCAGGCGCCGGCTGATCGCCAGGCCCAGCCCGGTGCCGCCGAAGCGGCGCGTGGTGGAGGTGTCCACCTGGGTGAAGGAATGGAAGAGGCGGTTGATCGCCGCCGGCGGGATGCCGATGCCGGTGTCGGTCACGCTGAAAACCAGGTCCACGTACTGGCGCGGCTCGGCCCCGGCGACGGGCGGATAGGAGCCCGGAGCGCCCGCCACCATGAGCGGCGGGGTCGAGCCCGGGCGTCCGGGCGCCGGGACGAGCGGCGGGCCCGAGGCCGGCCGGCCGGCCGCCGTCATCGGCGGGGTCGAGCCCGGGCGCAGGCCCGGCAGCGGCATCGGCGCCGTCGAACCCATCCGGCCGGTGATGACGATCGGCGCGCCGCTGCCCGGCCGCGCCTCCGGCAAACCGCCCTCGGGCGGCTTCAGGCGCACGCTCAGCGCCACCTCGCCGTGGTCGGTGAACTTGATCGCATTGCCGAGCAGGTTGACGAGGATCTGGCGCAGGCGCGTCGCATCGCCGCGCACGGTCTGGGGCACGCCGTCGGCGATCTCGTAGAGCAGGTCGATGCGCTTCTCCGCGGCCTTGGTCGCGAGGAGGTCAAGCGCGCCCTCGACACAATCGCGCACCGGGAAGACCTCGTTCTCCAGCTCGAGCCGGCCCGACTCGATCTTGGAGAAGTCGAGCACGTCGTTGATGATCGTGAGCAGGGTCTCGCCGCTGGCGCGGATGGTCTCGGCGTAATCCCGCTGCTCCCGCGTGAGCGGCGAATCGAGCAGCAGGCTGGTCATGCCGATGACGCCGTTCATCGGCGTGCGGATCTCGTGGCTCATCATCGCCAGGAACGCGCTCTTCGCCTGGCTGGCGCGCTCCGCCGCCTCCTTGGCGTCGCGAAGCTCCTCCGCCGCCCGCTTCTGGTCGGTGATGTCGACGATGGTGGCCACCTCCTGCATCTTGCCCGAGGTCGGGTCGCGGTGGAGTAAAAGCGTCCACACGGCCCAGATAATCTCGCCGTCGCTGTGCAGGTACCGCTTCTCCATCGTGGCCTGCTCGATCTCGCCGCGGTAGAGCCGGTCCTGCAGCTGCTGTTGCTTCTCCCGGTCCGAGGGGTGCGACACCGCGAGGTAGTTGGCGGAGTCGACGGCCATCGCGGCGGTCACGCCGGTGATGCGCTCGTGGGCCGGGTTGACAATCCGGGTCTCCGCGCGCCGGCCCTCCATCCAGGAGATGCCCACCGGCGTGTGTTCAAAGATGAAGCGGTACAGCGCCTCCTTCCGCACCAGCTCCTCCTGGGCCTGCTTGAGCTCGGTGACGTCGAGCAGCGTGGTCACGACCTGCTGCCGGCCGGTGGCCGCGTCCTTGAAGATCCGGCTGCTCATCGCCGCCCACACCATCCGGCCGCCCGGATGGAGGTAGCGCTTCTCGAGGGAATACTGCTGGATCTCCCCCGCCATCAGCCTCTGCACCTGCGCCTGCTGCAGCGCGTAATCGTCCGGATGGGACACCGGGACGAATGCCCCGGGCCGCTTCGCCTCCTCCGCGCTGACGCCGGTGATGCGCTCGTGCTCCGGGTTGACCACGTGGGAGGCGGCATCCTCGGGCCGGAACCACGAGATGCCCACGGGCGCGTGCTCGAAGATGAAGCGCAGGAACGCCTCCTTCTGGGTCAGCTCCGCCTGGGCCGCGTGCAACTTCGCCTCGCTGGCCTTCCGCGCCTCCTCCGCCTCGTGCTGACTCGTGATGTCGGTCACGACGCCGACCACGTTCCACTCGCCCGGCTTCACCCGGGTGATCGACGCCTCCTCGTGCAGCCAGTAGGTGCGGCCCGTGCGGACGCAGCTGAACTCCTGCTCGTAGCCCGCGGCGCCGCTGTGCAGGGCATTGGTGCTGCGCGCGTTCATCTCCGCCATCTGCGGCGTGCTCAGCTCGCTCCACATCAGGCCGGGGTGTTCCGAGGGATCCTGGCCAAACAGCTCGCGGTACAGGCTCGATCGCGGGATGAAGAGGTGCCAGTCCAGCGCGCCGGCGGCGTTTTCCACCACCCGGGCCTGCCAGAGCATGCAGTTGGCGCGCTCCAGGGTCTGCTGCAACTGCGCTTCGGTGGCGGCCCGGTCGGCCTCGGCCTGGCGGAGCGCGGTGATGTTCTTGCTGATGCCGAAGGTGCCGATGATCCGGCCGTCGGCGTCCCGCATCGGCATCTTGGTCGTGAGCGACCATTGCACGCGGCCGTCGGGAAAGACCTCCCTTTCCGGCCGGCCGATCAGCGGCTCGCCCGTGCGGATGATCGCCTGCTCGTCCTCGTAGGCGGGCCGGGCGTGCTCCTCCGAGAAGAAGTCGAAATCCGTCTTGCCGACCAGCTCGTCGGGGCTGGCGCGGCCGAAAAGGTCCGCCAGCGACCGGCTGGCCTTGAGAAAGCGCGACTGCAGGTCCTTGAAGTAGATCACGTCGGGCACCGACTGCATGAAGATGTCCATCATCCGGCGTTCGCGGCGCAGATCCGCCTCGGTGGCGCGCAGGTCCTGGGTCATGCGCTCGGCGAGCGCGAGGGCACGCAGCCGGGCGCTCCCGATCGACCAATAGAGCCCGCCGCAGAGACCCGTGACGATCAGGCCGCCTGCCAGCATCACCCAGGGCACCCGGTGTTCGCCCGCCGCCTCGAATGCCGGCCGGGCGCTCAAGCGCAGGCGCAGCTCCCGCCCGTAAAGCCGGAGGGGCACCTCCCGCACGAACGGCGCGGGGGCGGGTCCCTCCGCCGCCGGGCCGGCCGCCCGCCCGTTGTCGGAGTCATGGACCACGGACACCGAGCCGCCTCCCGAGTGGTCGAGCAGGTCGACGTCGAGCTGCCCGCCGGCCAGCTCCGTCATGCCCGCCATCAGGGGCTGAAGGCGCAGGCCGGCCACGATCCAGCCCAGCAGGGCGCTCTCGCGCTCGGCCGCGGCGCCCGGGACATTCAGGTGCGTGCTGTAGACCGGCAGGAACAGGACCATGCCGCGCGTCGTTCCCTGGTCGATGAGCAGGTTGACCGGCGGCGTCAGCTCGGCCTGCCCGGCCAGCATCGCCGCGCGCGCGGCTTGGTAGCGTCGGTCCTCGGCGGCGAGATCGCGCCCCAGCAGCGCGCTGTTGCCGTCCGCCGGCGCGACCATGGTCACGATGTATTGCGCATCGCGCCCGGCGGCCGCCCCGCGCGCGCGCGCCGGCAGCCCCGCCGCGGTGGCCCGCGCCCAGAAGGCCTCCGCGCGGTCGGGCGTGACCCGCTCCGCGAAGGCGAAGACCGCGAGGTCGCGGGCGATGAACGGCTTGACGGTGAGGAAGAACTCCGTCCACTCGCGCTGCTCCACCTGGTCGCTGGCGTAGATCAGCGCCCGCGCCCCCACCATCGCCTCCTCCGTCGTCTCCAGCCGCCGGGTCAACGCCGAAGCGACGCGATCGCACAGGCTGTCGAATCGCAGCGCCTCGGCCCGGCGGGCCTCGCGTTCCACGATCCACCAGCCGAAAGCGGAGATGGCGGCGCCTGCCAGCAAGATCAGCGCGAGAAAATACCTGCGTCGCATGGGGCGGGGCGTGCCACCATCACCGGGCATGGATTCAGATTACCGTGATTGAACCCGCGGTTACAACGTCGGAGTTGGACCGGCGGCGCCGTTTCGTGGGGATTTTCCCCCACGACGGGGCCGGGCGTCGTCGGATCAAGCCGCGCCCGCTCCGCCGGCGCCGAGCTGGCGCTCCAGCCAGTCGGCGGCCGTGCCGCTGGCGGGCTGGTGCAGGAGGGCGCGCAACTCGGCCGCCTGGGCCGCGCTGCGGGCGCGGCGCGCGGGGTCGTCGATCGCGGCGGCGAGCTCACTGGCGAGGTTGGCCGCGGTCGCGGCGCCCTGCAGGTACTCCGGATACATCGGCTCCGGCAGCAGCAGGTTGGCGATGCCGAGATAGGGCACGCGCACGAGGCGCCGGCCCACCAGGTAGGTCAGCGGGTTGGCGCGGTAGGCGATGGCGCCTGGAATCCCCGCCAGGGCGCAGTGCATCGACATCGTGCCCGAGCTGGTCAGCACGGCGGCCGCCGCGACGCCGTCGCCCGTGCGGCGCAGGCTGACCCGGTCCGCCAGCGCCGCCCATTTCCGCCCGCGCAGCAGCCCCGCCAGGGCGCCCTCGATGGCGTCGCTCGGGTGGAGCACGACCGCCCGCCGCTCCGGGTGGCTCGCGAGGAAGCGCGTGTAACCGCCGAGCAGCGCCGGGAAGATCCGGGCCACCGCCTGCGGCCGGCTGCCCGGCAGCAGCAGCACCGGGCCGGCCGCGTCCAGGCGCACGGGCGGCCGGTAGTCGTCGGCCACGAACGGGTGGCCGACAAACTCCACCGGCACGGTCGTGTCGGCGTAGCTCCGCACCTCGAACGGAAAGATCACGGCCATGGCATCGAGGTGCCGCGCCATCTCGAAGCGGCGCCCCGCCTTCCAAGCCCAGATCTGCGGGCTGATGTAGTAGAGCGCGCGGATCTGCCCCCCGCCCTGCCGCGTGAGGCCGCGGGCGTGCAGCGCGCGCGCCAGCCGGAGGTTGAAGCCCGGGTAATCGACGAAGCACACGGCACGCGGCCGGTGGGTTTCGATCCAGGCGAGCGTCGCGCCGAAGAGGGCGCGAAAATAGCCGAGATTCTTCAGCACCTCAAACAGGCCCACGACCGACGAGGCGGTGAGATCGTGCAGCAGCTGCGCGCCGGCGCCGGCGAGCTCCGGCCCGCCCAGGGCGCAGATCCGCAGCTCCGGGCGCCGGGCCAGCAGCGCGCGCACCATGCGGGCCGCGTGTTCGTCCCCGGAGTGTTCGCCCGCCACGATCAGCAGGTCCACGCCCGCGCCCGCCGGCGGCGGCAGGGAGACCGGCGACTGGGGATCCGCGCTCATCGGGTCGCTGGAGTCGGTCCCGCCGGTCAGGCCGGACCGTTCTTCGTCCGGATCTGCTCGGTCACCGCGATCGCCACCTCGAGCGCGGACTTGCCGAGCCCCGCCCCCACCTTCGGCTGGCGGGCGCGCGCCACGCTGTCGACGAAGTGGCCGAGCTCGATCGCGAGCGGCTCGCCCTTCTCGATCGGGATCTCGTGCACCGGGATCGAGCTGGCGTCGCCCGGCTTCGCCAGGCCGACCTTCAGCTTGAGCCCGTAGGCGATGAGGTCGCTCTTCTTCACCAGGTGGCCCTTCTGGTTCATGAAGTCGAGCGACAGGTAGGCGTTGTCCTGGAAGATGCGGATCTCGCGGTTTTTCTTCAGGCTGAGGCGGCTGGCGCTCAGGTTGGCCACGCAGCCGTTCTCGAACTCCAGCCGGGCGTTGGCGATGTCCTCCGTCTTCGAGAGCACGGCGATGCCCACGCTGTCGATCCGCCGCAGCGGCGCCTTCACCAGCGCCAGCACGATGCCGATGTCGTGGATCATCAGGTCGAGCACGACGCCGACCTCCGTGCCGCGGGTCTGGTAGGGGGCGAGGCGCTCCGCGGTGATGTAGCCCGGGTGCGTCACCGCCTTCTCCAGGAAGCTCATCACCGGGTTGAAATGCTCGACGTGGCCGACCTGCACGAGGCAGTGGTGCTCCCGGGCCGCGGCCAGCACCTGGGCCGCCTCGTCGAGCGAGGCGCAAAGCGGCTTCTCGATCAGGAGGTGGCAGCCCTGCGCCAGCAGGGGCAGCGCCACCGCCGCGTGGCGGTCGGTCGGCACCACGACCGAGACGGCGTCGCAGCCCGCCCCGAGCTCCGCCAGCGAGGCGAACCGCCGGCAGCCGTATTGCGCGCAGATGGCCTGGGCGCGCGCGCCGTCGACCTCGTAGATGCCGGCCAGCTCGGCGCCCGGCAGGGAGGCGTAGATGCGGGCGTGGTGCTGGCCGAGCGAGCCGACGCCGACGACGCCGCAGCGGACGCGCGCTTTCGCGCCGGTTGGGGGTTCGGAGTTTTGGGTTTTGGCTTGGGACATCGGACCCTGGGTGGTTCCGCGTCTCTTCTCTCAACTCAAAACCCAAAACACAAAACCCAAAACTCAGCGCGCCGCCGCCTAGACCGCGGTGAGCACGCCCTCGTGCAGCAGCAGGCGGCGGTCGCACCGGAGGGCGTGCGCCGGGTTGTGGGTCACGAGCACGAGGGCGGCGGACTGCTCGCGGCAGGCGCCGAGGAGCTGGTCGATCACGCCGTCGCCCGTGCGTTCGTCGAGGTTGCCGGTGGGTTCGTCGGCCAAAATGACCCGCGGCTGGTTCATCAACGCCCGGGCGATGGCCACCCGCTGGCATTCGCCCCCGGAAAGCTGCGTGGGCAGGTGGTGCGCGCGGTCCGCCAGGCCCACCCGCTCCAGCAGCTGCCGGGCCCGCGCGCGCTGCGCCGCGTCCGCCGGGCCGACGATGCGCCGGGCCAGCAGCACGTTGGCGCCGGCGTCGAGTTCGGGAATCAGGTAGTACGCCTGGAACACCATGCCCACGAACCGGGCGCGCAGCACCGCCAGCGAGCCGGGGCTGACCCCGGTCACGCCCGCGCCGGCCCAGCGGATTTCGCCGCCGTCGGGGGCGTCGAGCCCCGCGAGCAGGTTGAGCAGCGTCGTCTTGCCGGAGCCGGACTCGCCGCGGATGCTGACGCTCTCGCCCGGGGCGACCGCGAGGGCCGCGTCGCGGAGGACGGCGATCACGCGGTCCCCGCTGCGGTAGTCCTTGCACAGCGCCTTGGCCTGCAGCACCGGCGCCGCGGAACGCTCCACGTCCGGGGCTCCGGTCGAATCTGGTGCGGGTGAGGTCACGCGGCGACGGGTTGGGCGTTCGGGGTTCGGGGTTCGGGGTTCCGCCGCGCGCTCACTCGCTGCGCAGGGCCTCCACGGGTTTGAGCCGCGCGGCGCGCCACGCCGGCAGCAGGCCCGCCAGCGTCGCGATCACCACCGCGCTGGTGATGATGATGGCGAAGTCGCGCGCCGAGTAGCTGGCCGGCAGGTTGGAGAACTGGTAGAAGCGCAGCAGCGCCGCCTCGCTGTGGGTGAGGCGGGCGAAGGCGTGGACGACCTCGTTGCGGAAGGCGAGCGCGAGCACCGCCAGGCCGATCCCGAGGGCCGTGCCGGTGACGCCGATGAAAAAGCCCTGGAAGCAGAAGCACGCCGCCACCTGCCGCGGGCGGGCGCCGAGCGCGGCCAGCACGCCGATCTCCTTGGTCTTGCGCACCACCGAGGTGAGCAGCGAGCTCGCGATCGAGAAGGATGCCACCAGGATGATGAAGAGGATGATGAACATCAGCATGTTCTTCTCCAGCTGGAGCACGAAGAGGAAGTCGCGGTTGCTCGCGAGCCACGACACCGCGCGGTAGTCGCCGCCGAGCCGGGCGCTGATCATCGCCGCCGCCTCGTCCGCGTCGCGGCCGGGCTTGAGCCGGACGGTCACGCCGTGCACGCCGTTGCCCAGCCCGTACAGGTCCTGCATCAGCCGCAGCGAGCAGAACACCGTGTTGCTGTCGACCTGGTTCCAGCCGGTCTCGAAGATGCCGGCGACGCGCACCGTGCGCGGCAGCAGGATCTCGTTCCGCTTCAGGCGCTCGAGCAGCAGCGGCGAATAGACGTCGACCTTCTCGCCGACGCGCGCGCCGAGCGAGGCGGCCAGCTCGGAGCTGAGGAAGACCGAATCGTCGTCGAGGTCCGCCAGCCGCCCGATGACGAGGAACCGGTCCAGCGGCACGACGTCCGCCTCGCGGCGGGGGTCGATGCCGATGATGTAGGGGAACGACGGCCGGTTGCCCGCCTGCAGCATGACCATGCCCTGCGCATACGGCGCGGTGGCGGCGACGCCCGGCAGCGCCTCGATCCGCCGCATGACCTCCGCCTGGTCGACCATGATGCCGCCGTTGTCGACGTGCACGTCGCCGTAGGTCTCGACGATCTTCTGGCGGATCTCGTCGCCGAAGCCGTTCATCACGCTGAGCACGACCAGCAGCACCGCCACGCCGAGCATGACGCCGGCGATGGAGGCGGCGGTGAAGAAGGCAAGGCGCCGCCGCGTCGGGAACAGCTGCTTCAACGCGAGATACAGATACCAGGGCATTGCGTCTACACCGCCGGCAAAAGGAGGACTCCGCTCGCGTTCATCGAAAAAACCGTCCTCTTAAGCCCCATCGGCTGGGTGACCGCAAGTGTCGAATCGAATGCCGCCGGTCGCCGGGAACAATCCCGCCCGCCGATCAGTCCAGTCTCCCGCCATGCCACCATCCGACGCCCGCGCGGTCCGGCGCGGAACCCGCCGCCCCCGTCCCGCCCTGCTCCCGCCCCACCTGACCGTCGGCCTGCTGCTGCTCGCCGGCGCCGGCGCGGCGGCCGCCGGGCGGACCGACCCCGCCGGCTCCCCGGTGCAGGTCCTCACCTACCACAACGACCTGGCGCGGACCGGGCAGAACCTGCGCGAAACCGTGCTCACGCCGGCCAACGTCAACGTGGCGACCTTCGGCAAGGTCGGGTTCTTCCCCACCGACGGCCTGGTGTACGCCCAGCCGCTGTACCTGTCGCACCGCGCGATCGCCGGCGGCGTCCACAACGTGCTCTACGTCGCGACCGAACACGACAGCGTCTATGCGTTCGACGCCGACACCGGCGCGGTCCTGTGGCGTACCTCGCTGCTCGGCGCGGGCGAGACGCCGAGCGATGACCGCGGTTGCGGGCAGATCGAGCCCGAGATCGGCGTCACCGCCACGCCGGTGATCGATCCCACCGCCGGCCCCCACGGGACCATCTACGCGGTCGCGATGTCGAAGGACGCCGCGGGGCACTATTTCCAGCGCCTGTACGCCCTGGACGTCGACACGGGCGCCGAGCAGCCAGCCAGTCCGGCGACGATCGAGGCCGACTGCCCCGGCAGCGGCGAAAACAGCTCCGGCGGCCGGTTGCGCTTCGATCCGGCGATGTACAAGGAGCGCTCCGGCCTGCTCCTGCTGCGTGGCATCATCTACACCACTTGGGCCTCGCACTGCGATCATCCGCCGTTCAACGCCTGGTTGATCGCCTACGACGCCCGCACGCTCCGGCAGGCGGCAGTGCTGAACCTCACGCCGGACGGCACCGAAGGCGGTCTCTGGGGCTCCGGCGCCGCGCCGGCCGCCGACGCCGACGGCACCTTCTACGTCGCGGTGGGCAACGGCACCTTCGACACCGAACTCGATGGGCGCGGCTTCCCGCGGCACCAGGATTTCGGCAACACGTTTCTCAAGCTCACCACCGCCGGCGGCGGCCTCGCCGTCGCGGACTATTTCGCGATGAAGAACGTGGTCTGGGAATCGAGTGTCGACTGGGACCTGGCGTCCGGCGGCGTGCTGCGCCTGCCGGACCTGACGGATGCCGCGGGCCGCGTGCGCCGGCTCGCCATCGCCGCGGGCAAAGATCAGGCGATCTACGTCGTCGACTGCGACCGCCTCGGCGGCTTTCATCCCGACCGCAACGACGTCTACCAGGAACTGACCGGCGCGCTGGCCGGGCAGGAATACGGCATGCCGGCGTACTTCGACGGCACAGTGTACTACGGCGCGATGGCCGACAGCATCCGCGCCTACCGGATCCAAGACGCACGCCTGCCGGCGACGCCGACGTCGCAGACCCCGAACAAGTTCGGCTACCCCGGCGCCACCCCGAGCATTTCGGCGAACGGCGGCGCCGACGCCATCCTCTGGGCGATCGAACTGCGCGAGCCCGCGGTGCTGCGCGCCTACGACGCCCGGGACCTGGCCCGCGAACTCTACAACAGCGACCAGGCGCCGGACCACCGCGACCAATTCGGCTCCGGCATCAAGTTCGCCGTGCCGACGATCGCCGGCGGCCGCGTCTTTGTCGGCGCCCAGGCCGGCGTGGCGGTGTTCGGTCTGCGGCGCTGAGGCAACTCAGGTCTTCTCGTCCGCCGGCGGGGCACCGGCGGTCCCCGGACGCAACTGCGGGAACAGGATCACGTCGCGGATGCTCTCGGCGCCGGTGAGGAGGATGCAGAGCCGGTCGATGCCCACGCCCATGCCGCCGGCCGGCGGCATGCCGTGCTCGAGCGCGGTGAGGAAATCCTCGTCGATGTTCTGCTTTTCCCCGCCCGCCTGGTGCTCGAACATCTCGCGCTGGACGAAGGGGTCGTTCTGCTCCGAGTAGGCCGGCGCGATCTCCATGCCGCCGATCGTGAGCTCGAAGACGTCAAGTGTCGTCGGATCGTCGCGGTTGAGCTTCGCCAGCGGGCAGAGCTCCTTCGGCAGGTGGAGCACGAAAGTCGGCTGAATGAGCGTCGGCTCGATCTTCTTGGCGAAGATCTCGTTGGTGATCTCGAAGTCCTCCCACTTCGGGTCGACGTACAGGCCCAGCTTGTCCGCGGCCGCGGCATGCTCGGCCTTCGAGCGGGTGAACCAGTCCTTGTCGCCGGTCGCCTCCCGGATCAGGTCCTTGTACTCGGCCTCGCGCCACTCGCCGGCGAGGTTGATGACCTGGCCGCTCGGCGCGTGCCTGACCTCGGTGGTGCCGAGCACCTCGCGGCAGAGCGACTGGAGCAGCGCGCGGATGAGCTCCATCATGCCGCGGTGGTCGGAGTAGGCCTGGTAGACCTCGAGCATGGTGAACTCGGGGTTGTGTTTCCGCGACACGCCCTCGTTGCGGAAGATGCGACCGATCTCGAACACCCGGTCGAATCCGCCGACGAGCAGGCGCTTGAGGCGCAGCTCGGTGGCGATGCGCAGGTAGAAGTCGACCCCGAGCGCGTTGTGGTGGGTGGTGAACGGCCGCGCCGCCGCGCCGCCCGCGGTGGCCTCGAGCACCGGCGTCTCGACCTCGATGAACTGCCGCGCCTCGAGGAAGCGGCGGATGTGCGCCACGATCCGGCTGCGCAGGAGCAGCCGCGCGCGCGACTCCGGGTTGACGATCAGGTCGAGGTAGCGCTGGCGGTAGACCTGCTCGGGGTCGGTGAGGCCGTGCCACTTTTCCGGCAGCGGCCGCAGCGCCTTGGCAAGGAGCACGAAGTGCGTCACGCGCACCGTGACCTCGCCGGTCTTGGTCTTGAAGAGCGTGCCCTCGGCCCCGAGGATGTCGCCCAGGTCGAGCCGGCGGAAGGCGGCGTAGGCGTCGTCGCCGACGACGTCCTTCTTCACGTAGAGCTGGATCTGGCCCTGCTGGTCGAGGAGCTTGACGAACTGGCTCTTGCCCATGTCGCGCAGGACGACGAGGCGGCCGGCGACCTTCACCGTCACGGCGTTGTCCTGGCCGTCGACATGGAGCTTGAGCGCCTCGGCGGAGAAATGGGTGGGGGCGAAATCCTGCCGGAAAGGATCGAACCCGGCGGCGCGCAGATCCTGCAGCTTCTGCCGGCGCACGGCGGCCTGGTCGTGGGTGATCTCGCGCGGAATCTCGCTCATGAAGTCGCCGAAGGTGTCGCACGCGGCCGGGCGGTGGGCAAGGGGGAACTTCGTCCCGCGGCCGGAGCGCGGCGGCGGGTCGCAGCGCCGGTTAAAGGCGCCATTAGCCGCGCGGATGAATCGCCGGCTTCCGGGTGTGGCCTTGCCTCGCCGGCCGGAAAACGGAAGATGGGGACGCCGTGTCCACGCTCGGCCTATCGATCATGATCAGCGCCTGTCTCGGCGCGCTGGTGGGGATGATCCGCCAGTGGAGCGACCAGCGGGACGCCCCGGAGCGCGCGGTGGATTTCGGCGGGGTGCGCACCTATACGTTCCTCGCCATCCTCGGCTGCACGGGCGCGTTCCTCGCCGACCAGGCGGCGGTCGCGGTGCTGCCCGTGCTCCTCGCCGCCGTGGCCCTGCATCTGACCGTGCTCCATTTCCGGGGCCCGGCCGGCGGCCACCCGGGCAGCACGACCTTCACGGCGTCGCTGCTCACCTGCCTCCTCGGCGCGCTGGTCTGGTGGGGTCAGACCCAGGCCGCCATCCTGATCGCGGCGACGACCGCCGTGCTCATCGGCCTGAAGCAGCCGATCCACGCCTGGACCCGCACCTTCACGGTCGACGACATCCGCGCCACGCTCCAGTTCATCGCCATCACCGGCGTGGTGCTGCCTCTGGTGCCGAACCGGGCCTACGGGCCGTTCGACGCCTTCAACCCCAACGCCACCTGGCTGATGGTGGTGCTGATCTCCGGCCTGGGGTTCGTCGGCTACATCCTGATGCGCCTGCTCGGCACCAAGGCCGGCATCGCGATCACCGGGCTCGTCGGCGGCCTCGCCTCCAGCACCGCCACCACCCTCGCCTTCAGCCGGCGCAGCCGGGACGAGCCGGGATTGTCGGCGAACTACGCCCTCGCGGTGGTCGTGGCCTGCACCGTGATGCTGCCGCGTGTGACTGTGCTCGTCGGCCTGATCAACCGCGATCTGGCGGTCGCGCTGATCGCGCCCTTCGCCGTCATGGCCGTGCCTGGCGTCGGTTTCGCCCTCTGGGTGCTGCTCTTCCGGCGGCCGGGGGAGGACAGCGTGGACACGCCGCACCTGCACAATCCGCTCAGCCTCGGGATCGCGGTGAAATTCGCCATCATCTACGCCGTGGTGGCGTTCCTGGTGAAGGCGGCCACCAGCCTCGGCCTGCGCGGCGGCCTGCTGCCGCTGAGTTTCCTGTCCGGCCTGACCGACCTGGACGCGATTTCGCTTTCCATGGCCAACAGCCGCAACGATGCCAGCGTCGGCGCACAGCTGGCCGCCCAGTCGGTCATCCTCGCCGCGGTGGCCAACTCCCTGCTCAAGGGCGGGTTCGCCCTCGCCCTCGGCTCCCCGCGCCTGCGCCGCGAGGTGGCGGTGGTCCTCGCGCTCACCATCGTCGCCGGCGCGGCCGCCTTCCGGATGGTGCGGTGAGCGTGCGGGGGACTTGGATCCGCGGCTGCTACCAAAGGCCGGGGAGCAAAAAGCGCCGGCCGCCGCGGTAGGCGTCGTAGTCCGGGAACCGCGCCGCAAGCGCGCGCTCCTCGATCCGCCCCTTGGCCGCGAGGACGGCACCCAGGGCCAGCCAGGCCGCGACCTTCAGAACGCTGAACCCGAAGACCGCGGGACCGGCGCAGACCAGGAGCACGCCAAGATACATCGGGTGCCGCACCAGCCGGTACGGCCCGGTCGTCACGAGGCGCCCGCCGGTCTTGAGCACCGGACGGATGTGGATGTTGGGTGGCGGGTTGACGGCCAGGGTCCAGGCCAACCAGCCCGCTCCCGCCGCCATCACGCCGATCGCGAGGCCAAGCCGGCCGTGCTCCGTTGCCTGCGGGAAGAAAAGCACGCCGATCAGCCCAAACTGCAAAGTGACCAACAGACGGGCCTTCACGCCGCCAGCGTGGGGCGCCCGCCGGCCGCCGCAAGAGTTGCGTGGAGCCGGTCCGTCGGCGATAGTCGACGGCGCATGTCCCCGCCCGCCGCCGCCGCCCTGCCCCCCGCCCCGCCGCCCACCGGGGACCGGGCGACCGTCGACTGGGGCCGCACCCATTACGTCTCCGCCCGCCACTGGCAGGAGCATCTGGTCGCGCAGCGTCTGGCCGGCGGGATCGGCGACACGCTCGTGTTCACCGAGCACGAGCCGGTCTACACGCTCGGCGTGCGCCCCGGGGCGGCGCGGCATTTGTTGTGGAACAAAGAGGAGGTCGCGCGCCGCGGCATCGAGGTCGTGGAGACCAATCGCGGCGGGGACATCACCTACCACGGCCCGGGGCAGGTCGTCGGCTACCCGGTCGTGAGCCTGGCCGCGCGCAAGGATCTGCACGCCTACCTCCGCTTCCTCGAGCAGGTGCTGATCAACGCCCTCGGCTGCCTCGGCCTCGCCGCCGGGCGCCGGCCCGGGCAGACCGGGATCTGGCTCGGCCGGCGCAAGATCGCGGCCATCGGCGTGGCGGTGAAGCGCTGGGTGGCCTTCCACGGCTTCGCCCTCAACGTGAACAACGACCTCGCGCCCTTCGCCGGCATCGTGCCGTGCGGCATCAGCGACGCGGCGGTGACCTCGCTGCGTCAGGAACTGGGCCGCGAATGCGACCTCGCGGAGGTGAAGGCCGTCGTCGCCGCCGAGTTCTGGGCCGAATGGCGGAAGTTCGTGGACACCACTGATGTCCACTGATCGCCACTCATGAATACACCCGATCCTCGATTCCGGCTTTCCATCAGTGACCCTAAGTGTTCATAAGTGGTGGTAGAGAACACCCACCGTCTTCGATGGAAATAGCCCGCAAACCCTCCTGGCTCCGCGCCAAGCTCCCGGGCGGCCCCGGCTACTCCGCCGTGCGGCAGCTCGTCGAGGCCAACGGTCTGCACACCGTCTGCCAGAGCGCCCAGTGCCCCAACCTCGGCGAGTGCTGGGCCCGCGGCACCGCCACGGTGATGATCCTTGGCAACATCTGCACGCGCTCCTGCAATTTCTGCGCGATCCAGACCGGCCGACCGACCGAACTCGATCTCGGCGAGCCGGCGCGCGTGGCCGACGCGGTCGCCCGCATGGGCCTGCGCCACGTCGTCATCACGAGCGTCGCCCGCGACGAGCTGGCCGACGGCGGCGCGGGCGTCTGGGCCGCCACCATCCGCGCGGTGCGCCACCGCAACCCCGGGACCGCGATCGAGGTGCTGGTGCCCGACTTCAAGGGTCGGACGGAGGACGTCGACACGGTGCTCGCGGCCAAGCCCGACATCTTCAACCACAATGTCGAGACCGTGGAGCGCCTGCAGAAGCCGGTGCGGGTCCAGGCCCGCTACGACCGCAGCCGCGCGGTGCTGCGCCACGCCAAGGCGCGCGGCTTCACCACCAAGACCGGGTTCATGCTCGGCCTCGGCGAGCGGCGCGAGGAGATCGAGCAGACGATCCGCGACCTCGTCGGCGACCGCGTGGACATCCTCACGATCGGCCAGTATCTCCAGCCGACCGCCCGGCATCTGCCGGTCGACCGCTGGGTGCCGCCCGAGGAGTTCGAGCACTGGAAGCAGTACGGCCTCGCCGCCGGCTTCGGCGTCGTGCAGAGCGGCCCGCTCGTGCGCTCGAGCTACCACGCCGACGAGCAGTCCGAGAAATACACCGGCGGCCTGCGCAACACGGCCAACGCGCTGGCCAGCGCCTGAGCCGCCCCGCGCCCCGCGGCACGGGGGCCGCAACTTTGTGGTGCATTTCCGGCGATTCGTCGGCAAACTGCCCGCCATGAAATCCCGCCGTGAAATCGTCGAAAACTGGCTGCCCCGGTACACCGGCGTGCCGCTCAAGAAGTTCGGCGACCACATCCTCCTGACCAACTTCCAGAACTACGTGCAGCTGTTCGCGCAGTGGCACGGGGTGCCCGTCCAGGGCCGTGACAAACCCATGCCCAGCGCCACCGCCGGCCGCATCACGATGATCGATTTCGGCATGGGCAGCGCCACCGCCGCCACGATCATGGACCTGCTCAGCGCGCTGCACCCGAAAGCCGTGCTCTTCCTGGGCAAGTGCGGCGGCATCAAGCACCGCGCCACGATCGGCGACCTGATCCTGCCCATCGCCGCGATCCGCGGCGAGGGCACGAGCAACGACTACTTTCCGCCCGAGGTGCCCGCCCTCCCCGCCTTCGCCCTGCAAAAGGCGATCTCCACCACCGTCCGCGACCACCACCGCGACTACTGGACCGGCACGGTCTACACCACCAACCGGCGCGTGTGGGAGCACGACGATACGTTCAAGAAATACCTCAAGAAGATCCGCTGCCTCGCCATCGACATGGAGACGGCGACGATCTTCATGACCGGATTCTTCAACGAGATCCCCACCGGCGCGCTCCTGCTGGTCTCCGACCAGCCGATGACGCCCGAGGGCATCAAGACCGCGAAGAGCGACAAGCGGGTCGATGCGGATTACGCCGCCATGCACGTCCGCATCGGCATCGACTCCCTGAAGCAGCTCATCAACAAGGGAGTCACGGTCAAACACCTGAAGTTCTGAGCGCCCCGGCCGGGCCGCCGGCGTCCGCCTCCGCGCGCCCCACGCTGCGCAGCGCGTTGGCCGAGACGAACGCGCTGGAGCCGACCATGAGCAGCGCCGCGGCCACCGGGTGGAGCAGCCCCGCCGCCGCCAGCGCCATGCCCGCCGTGTTGTAGGCGGCGGCGAAGAGCAGGTTCACGCGCACGCTGCGGCGCGCCGCGCGGGCCACGCGGATCGCGCGCGGCAGGAACCGCAGGTCGCGCCCCGCGAAGACCGCCATGGCGGCGGCGCGCGCCAGCTCGGCGCCGCCCGCCATCGCCACCGATGCCGCCGCCGCGCTCATCGCCGCCGCGTCGTTGATGCCGTCGCCGACGAACGCCACGCACCGGCCGGCCGCGGCCAGCTCGCGCACCCGCGCCAGCTTGGCCTCCGGCGTCAGACCCGCGCGCACGGCCAGCTGCGGCTCCGGGCCGCGGCCGGCCGCGAAGCTCGCGTCGCCGGTCAAGACCTCGAACTCCACGTCCAGGGCCCGCAGCTCCGCCAGCGCCTCGCCCAGCCCCTCGCGCCAGGTTTCGCCCAACTCGACGACCGCCGCGCGCCGCCCGTCCACGCCGACCCACACCGCGCGCGCCTCCGACTCGCCGGCCGCCTCCGCCGCCGGCTCGATCAGCCGCCGCTCGCCGACGCGCAACTCCACCATGGCGCCGGCCTCGCCGGCCACTTGCGCGACAATCCCCAGTCCCGGCTCGAGGCGGCGCTCCCGGACCGCCACCGGCCGGCTGCCCGGCGCGGCGTCCCCGCGACGCAACACCGCGGCCACGGGGTGCGCCAAGCCCTCCTCCGCCGCCGCGACGGCGGCGCGGAGCCACGACTCGCGGCCGGCAAAGGCAGGCTCGGTGCGCCACGCCCGCACCGCCAGCGACTCGGTGGACAGGGTCCCGGTCTTGTCCAGGCAGACGAAATCGCAGCGGGCGAGCGCGTCGAGAAAGTCGCCGGTGCGCGTCACCAGGCCGAAGCCGGCCAGCCGGGCCAGCCCGCCCCAGACCGCAACGGGCGTGGCAAGGCCCATCGCACACGGGCAGGCCACCAAGAGCACGGCCATGGCGTTGAACAGCGCCTGATTCCACGGCGCCCGCAGAATCCAGAATCCGAACGTCGCCAGGCTGACCGTGGCCACGGTGGGAAGAAACCACTCGACCAACCGGTCGGCCTGGCGTTGCAGCGCGCTCGGCGCAAGGTGCGCCTCCGCCACCGCCGCGAGCACCGCGTCGAGCCGCCGGGGACCCGGCACGGGCCGCAGCTCGAAGGTGCCGTCGATCGAAAAGGTTCCCGCCAGCACGCGGTCGCCCGGGCCGCGCGACACCGGCCGCCATTCGCCGGTCATCGATGTCTCCTGCACGTAGCCCCGACCGGCCGTGACGGTGCCGTCCACGCAGATCGGCGCCCCCGGCGCGACGAGCACGGTGTCGCCCAGCCCGACCTCGCCCACGGGCCGTCGCAGGCGCCCGCCGTCCGGACCCCGGATCTCGCAGACCTCGAAGCGTTCACGCGTCCGGTCGACCGCGCGCAACGCGGCGAGGCGGCTGCGCGCCCCCAGCATCCGGCCGGCGGTGTGCACCACGATGAGGATGGCCACGACCTCGTAGTAAACCGCGCCGGTGTGCGTGAAGGTCGCCACCAGCGAGCCCCCGAAAGCGCCGCCGAGCGTGAGCAGGAACAGCAGGTCGATGCTGATCCGCCGCTGGCGCAGCGATGCCACCGCGCCGCCGACCAGATCGCCGCCGAGGAAGATCAGCGCCGCGGCGGCCGACAGGATCAGCCCGCCGTGGAGAAACCAGTACGCAGCTCCGTCGGGCGGCGTGAGGTTGACCGCCAGGCCCAGCGCCATCGTCTGGCCCACGACCAGCAGGCCAAGGCCGATCCGCAGCCAGCCGCGGTCGAGCCGCCGCTGGTCGGCCTGCAGGCCGGGCTCGGCAAGGTCGGGACGGAACACGGCGGCGTCGGGCATCGGAGTCCCCCACCTTGCGCCGGCCGGCGGGTCCGTCAACGACCGGCCCGCGCCGCCGGGGACCGGCGGCAACGGGCGACGACCATGCAACGGCGCCTCACGAGGCGCCGGAACGGCGGCGGGAGGACTACGGCTGCGCCGGCGGCTTGGCGCAGCAGCACTTGCAGTACGCCATCAGCGCCAAGGCGAACAGAAAGAGCGCGTCGGCGCCGCGCAGGTAGCCGGTGGGACCGACCGTCCCGAGGTGCACGCCACAGAATCTTTCCAGGATGGCAAACAACAGGGCGAGGGCGCCCAGGACCGTCACAATCAGCGAGGCAATCTTCATACGACTCCTTCGGGGTTATGCTGACAGGAATCCGCTTGGGGAGACCCAAGTTATGCCGGCGCGCCCCCGGACGGCAATGTCATAAACACCCCGCGGACGGCCGGGCCTCTCCCCGCCCGCTGCGCCTCACCGGGTCACTTCAAACCAGAAGGGCGCAAACCGGTCGCGGCCGGCCACGCGCACCTGGCTCCAGATGACGTAGCGCCCCGCCTGCGGGATCTGCACCTTGAAGGTGAGCTGCGGCCGGTAGGGATCCGGATGCTGGCGGAGGTCGACCTGCTGGGGATGGATGTGCGCGAAGCCGGTGCGCGCCTGGTCGAAGGCGACGAGATGCGCGTAGGCGCCCATCACCGGCTCGAGCGGCACCGGGGCGCGGCCGTCCGTCGCCTCGACCGTGAGGGTGAGGTTGACCACGTCGCGGGCGCGCAGCGGGGCGTCCGGCGCCAGCGTGTAGCGCAGGCCGTCGGCCACGACGGTCCAGTCGTCGGCCGCGGGCGGGGCGTCGGGCGTGCCCGGCACGGTGAATTCGGCCGAGGCGTAGAGGCCCCGCCCGGTGGCCGCCGGCGTGAAATCGGCGAACACGCGGTACAGGCCGCCGCGCCGCGGGGTCACGGCAAAATTCCACTCGCCGGGCCGGCGCCCCGGCACCGGATGGATGTGCTCATAGTCGCGCAGGCTGGGGTCGATGACCATGAGGTGGAGCAGCTTGGTGTGGGACTCGACCAGGTCCTCCGGCGCGATCGGTTGGCCGGTGAACGTCCGGAGCTCGAGCGTCATGGGCACCTCCCGGCCGGCGGTTGGCGGGAGACCCGCGGTCAGTTGCATCGTGACCGGCGACTTGACCGCCACCACGGGGATGAAGGCGGGATTGGCCGGGTCGCAGAACTGGATGACGTTGCCACCCGGCACCTGGAAGTCGACATGGGCGAGGTTCGTGCCCGTCGGCAGCCGGCGCACCGCGACAAACAGCGCCACCGCGCCAAGAGTCAGCAACGCGATCTGGCGCCAGGCGCGGCGGCCGAGCGGCGCGCGCGTGTCCGGCGCGACCCCGCCCGCGGCGGACCCCGGCGGCTGGACTGCGGCGTTCACCCCTTGTGCATCCGCTCCACGAACTCGTCGACCGTCCACTCGCTCCCGTCAGCGCGGTGCACGATGCGGCCCTGCTCGTTGATCAGCAGCGTGGCCAGCGAGTGCTTCAGCAGGCCGTCCTTGAATTCCGCGATCACGCCGAACTGGGTCAGCAGGTCGCGGATCGCCCGTTCGGGGCCGGTGAGAAAGGCGAAGTTGCCGGTGTCGATGCCGCGGGCCTTCGCGTACTCCTGCAGCACCCCGGGGGTGTCGTAGGTCGGGTCGAGCGAGATGGAGATGAGCTGGAGGTTCTTCACACCGGCGGCGCGGGCCTGTTTCTGCACCTCCATCATGCGCAGTGTCGCCGCCGGGCACATGGTGGCGATCGGGCAGCGGGTGTAGATGAAGTTGAGCATGATCTGGCGCCCGCGAAACCGCGCGGCCTGGACGACCCGGCCGTCCTGGTCGTAGAGGGCGAAGTCCGGCATGGACTCGCCGATCTCGCGGTAGGCGCCGCGGCCGCGGGCGTCGGTGTCCTGACGCAGTTCGTTGGCGGCCTCGGCGATCGTGGCGGTCGCGACGCGGTCGTCGGGCCAGATGTCCTCCAGGCGGTAGCGGCCGTGGTCCTCGACCAGCTGCGCCTTGATCCGCTCGCCGACCCGGGCGATGGCGAGGTCGCCGGCGGCGGCCGTGTACTCCATCGTCATGGCGGGCATGAAGCCGGGGATCGCCTCATGGGCGACGGTGAGGGTTTTCGCCTGGGCGTTGACGGCCAGGACCTCGCCGTGCAGTGGGTAGCGCTTTTCCGCGGTCGCCGCCGCGGCGCCGCCGGCCGCGCGGGAGCAACCGCCGCCGGCCGCCAGCAGGGCCAGAATTGAAAGCCCGATCCACCGGCGCCAGATCGCCGGCCGAGTGCGCTCGTTCGTCATCATGTCCAACGCAGAGCCTCCCGGGCAATTTTGTCAAAAAATTTGCCATCGGCGGCTCCTGTGGTTCCGTTCCCCGGTCTCGCCGCCATGTCCGGGATCCTGCATCCGTCGCGCACCTCCGCCTACCAGCCCGCGCTGGCCTGGTTCGCCGCGGTTGGCGCCGGCTGGGTGTTCGTGCTGGTGATGCTCGGCGCGTTCACCACCAGCATCGGCGCGGGGATGGTGTTCCCGGACTGGCCGCTGTCGGACGGTTCGCTCAATCCCGCCGGCTGGCTGCACAACCTCGCCGAGTTTGCGGAGCACTCGCATCGGCTGAGCGCGGGTCTGATGAGCGTGATCACGCTCGTCCTCGCCGCCTGGCTCTGGCGGAGCGAGGGGCGCGGGTGGCTGCGGTGGCTGGGCGGGGGCGCGGTCGCGCTCGTGCTGCTGCAGGCCGTGGTCGGCGGGCTGCGCGTGCTGCTCAACCCGGTGGAGGTCACAGCGGTCGATACCAGCCTGGGCCAGTTGTTCGCCATGCTCCACGCCTGCCTGGCGCAACTCTTCGTCTGCACCCTGTTCGCGATCGCCGCGGCGCTCTCCCGGCCGTGGATTGAGGGCGCGCGAACGCCGGGCGGCATCGGCGCGGGCCCCCGCCGGGCCGGACTCGTCTGCTGCGGGCTGCTGCTGGCGCAGCTGGCGGTCGCCGCCGTGATGCGGCACACCTTTTCCGGACTCGCCATACCGACCTTTCCGCTGACGCCGGAGGGCGGCCTCGTGCCGGCCCATTGGGATTTCCACGTCGCGATCAACTTCGCCCACCGGGCGATGGCGCTCGTGCTCGCGGTCGCCCTGCCATGGTTCGCCGTGGCGGTGGCGCGGGAGCCGGCCGCCGGCGCCGGGCTCAGGAGCCTCGCCGCGACGATGGTGGTCCTGCTGGCCGGGCAGATCCTGCTCGGGGCCTCGATCGTCTGGACCGGCCGCAATCCCTACGTCACCACCGCCCACGTGCTCGTCGGGGCGCTGACGCTGGCAACGACCTTCCTGCTCACCTGGCTGGCGCATCGCGAGGTGCTGGCCGCCCGGTTCCGGCCCGCGCCCGCGTCGCAGCCGGCCGGAGCCACCGTCAACCGCCTGCCGGCGCACGCATGAATCCCGCCCCCTCGCCTTCCTACGACACCGCCCCGGCCGCCCTCCTCGCGGAGACCGCGCCGCACGCCGGGTTCGGCGACTATCTCGAGCTCACCAAGCCGCGGCTGAGCCTGCTGTCCGTGCTCACGGCGGTGGTCGGCTATCTCGCGGCCCGCGCGCCGTGGAACCCGATCCCGTTCGCCGGCGTGTTCGTGGGCACGGTCCTCGCCGCGGGCGGCGCGGCCGCGCTCAACCAGTGGATGGAGGCCGACACCGACGCCCGGATGCGCCGCACCCGCGACCGCCCCATTCCCACCGGCAAGGTCACGACCGGCTCCGCCTTTGTCGTCGGCTGGAGCCTGTGCCTCGGCGGGCTCGCCGTGCTCTTCGCCACCGTCAACGGCCCCGCGGCGCTGTGCGGACTGGCGACGATCGTCTGCTATCTGGCAGTTTACACCCCGGCCAAGCGCTGGTCGCGCTGGTCGACGGAGCTGGGCGCGGTCGCCGGCGCGCTGCCGCCGCTGATCGGCTGGACCGGAGCCACCGGGCGGTTTTCGGGGCTGGGGCTCGTGTTGTTCGCAGTGCTGTTCTTCTGGCAGCTCCCGCACTTCCTCGCGATCGCCTGGATGTACCGCGAGGACTATGCCGCGGTGCATTTCCCGATGCTGGCGGTGCGCGACCGGGACGGCGGGCGCGTCGCGGCCTGGGCGCTCGCCAGCACCGCGCTGCTGGTGGGCGTCACGCTCGTGCCGGTCGTCCGCGGCACGGCCACGATCCCCTACGGCGCGGCGGCGCTCGCCCTCGGGGCCTGGTTCCTGGCGCGCGCGGTCCGCTTCCTGCGCCGGGACGGACGCGAAGCCGCGGCCCGTAGCCTGTTCCTCGCCTCGATCGCCTACCTGCCGCTGCTGTTGGCCGCGCTGGTCATTGATCGCGTCGTGTTCTTCTGACCACGGATTGACCCGGGATCCGCGGATGATTGCCTTGGCCTTCGATCCGTGCGAATCCATGGATTCGGCGGTCAACTCCTGATGACGCTGCACGATCTTCCGGCAGTCGACGCCGGCCTCAACGGCACGGCCACGATCCTCCTCACGGCGGGCTTTGTGCTGATCAAGCGCAAGCAGGTGGCCGCGCACCGCGCGGTGATGCTCGCGGCCTTCGGGGTCTCGGTGGTCTTCCTTGCGTGCTACCTGACGTACCACCTCCAGACCGCCCCCACCCGGTTCGGCGGCCACGGCTTCATCCGCCCCGTCTATTTCGCCCTGCTGATCTCCCACGTCCTGCTGGCGGTGGTGATCGTGCCATTGATCCTGGTCACGCTCACGCTGGCGCTGCGCGGGCGCATCGACCGGCACCGCGCCTGGGCGCGCTGGACGTTTCCCCTCTGGTACTACGTCAGCGTCACCGGCGTGCTGGTGTACTGCTTCCTCTACCAGTGGTGGCCGGCCGCGCCCGGTTGAGGCCGCCGCGGCCCTGGGTTTTGAATTCCGGGTTTTGCGTTTTGGGTTCGAATCTCAACCCAGAACCCTCAACTCAAAACTCCAAACCGTCGTGATGCACCTCAGTGCACGACGAGCACGCCGTGCATGCCGGAGACAAAGTGCCCCGGGAAGGTGCAGAGGTAGGTGTACTCGCCCGGCGCCGTCGGCGCCTTGAAGGTGATGGTGTCGCTCTGCTTCGGGCCCAGCAGCTTGGTGTGGGCGATGACCTCGTCGGCGAGCTCGGTCGGGAAGTAATCGTCCGCCTTGTGGGTCACCCCCGCGTTGGCGAACGCCGTCGCGTCGCTGCCGGCCTTGAGCAGGATCCAGTTGTGGGCCATCTGGGCCTTGGGCATCGCGCCGGCATTGGTGAACGTGAGCGTCACCTCCTGGCCGGCCGGGACCTCGAGGCGGGTGAGGCTGTATTTCATCGTGTCGTTGGCCGAGAGCGTGAGCGTCTGCGGGCCGCTGGCCACGGCGGGGGCCGGGGCCGCGCCGGCCGCGGTCTGGTCGCTGCCCTTGCCGCAGCCGGCCAGCAGGAGAACGCTCGAGGCGAGGAGAACCGAGTACGGAGTCTTCATGGCCGGGGACGATAGTCCCGCCGGGCGGCGAGGGCGAAAATCCGGCGTCCTCTTAAGCCGCGCCTAATCCTGCTACGCCGGCAAATTAAGCGCGGTTATCCGCGGTTTATATGCCCGATCCATTTGCGGACGAAGAAGTTCGCGCTATGAGTTGAAAAGCCGGCGAAAGCGGCAACGTTCGCCTCCTTTCCAGCTGGTCAACGCGCCCTTTTCTCCTCCTCCCGCATGCGACGCCTGTTCGCCCTGCCCAGATTCCTCCGTTTGGTCCGTGTGCTGCCGCCCCTGGCGGGGCTCGCGCTGCTGGGGGGGTGCTGGCTCGACGGACCCCAGTCGACGTTCGATGTCAGCGGCCCGGTGGCGCGGGCGCAGCTCAACCTGTTCTACGTCACGCTCGGCGTCACGGCGTTCATTTTCGTCACGGTCGGCTCGGTGCTGGCTTATGCCACGCTGCGCTTCCGGGCCCGGACGGAGGCCGACGAGCACGCCGCGCCGCCGCCGCAGGGTCACGGCAACTTCTTCGTCGAGGTGAGCCTGGTCAGCGCGTCGGTGCTGTGCCTGGTGATCATCGCGGTGCCGACGCTCAAGGCCATCTGGTTCACCTACGACGTGCCGGCGGCGGAGGCAAAGGACGCCTACGAGGTGACCGCCACGGGCTCGCAGTGGTGGTTCCGGTTCGAGTATCCCAAGGAGCAGATCAACGGGGTGGGCCCGCTGGTCACGGCCAACGAGCTGGTCATCCCGGCCGGCCGGCCGGTGCACGTGGACCTGCGCACCCTGGACGTGGTGCACAGCTTCTGGGTGCCGAAGCTGGCGGGGAAGGTGGACATGATCCCGAACCGGCCCAACCACCTCTGGCTCGAGGCCGACCACCCCGGCTACTTTTACGGCCAGTGCGCCGAATTCTGCGGCGATTCCCACGCGTTGATGCGCTTCCGGGTGATCGCGCTGCCGGCGGCGGATTTCGCGGCCTGGGTCGCCCATCAGGAGGAGCCGGCGCGGGTGGTCACGCCCGCCGCGGTCGCGGCCGCGCAGCGCCAGCCGAAGGTGACGCTGGCGAGCTGGCACGGGCCGGCCGGCGCCGCGCTGTCCGGTTCGCCGGGGTTCGACGCCGATCCCTTCGCGGCGTGGCAGGAAAAGCAGGTCCCCGACCCCGCCGACGAGGACCCGCGGCTCATCGCGGAGGGCCGCCACCTGTTCCAGGAGAAGACCTGCATCGCCTGCCACACGATCCGCGGACATGAGGGCGTGGGCATCACCGGCCCCGACCTCACCCACGTGGGGGCGCGGACCACGATCGCGGCCGGCGTGCTGGAGAACACGCCGCAGCGGATGCACGACTGGATTTCGAATCCCAACCACTACAAGCCGGGCAACAAGATGTACAACGGCGGCTTCGTCGATCCCGCCACCGGCCAGCGGCTCATCCAGCTCAACGACGGCGAGATCAACGCCATCGTGGCGTATCTCCAGAGCCTGAAGTGACGGCCCGGCGCCCGCCGACTCCCCCTTCTCCATGGCAGAAGCACTGACACGATCCGAATTCATCGGCCGGGAGGCGCCGTCGGCCGCGCGCCCCTTCCTCCTCTTCCGCCGCCCGCGGATCCACACCGGGCTGCTGAGCTGGCTGACCACGGTCGACCACAAGAAGATCGGCCTGATGTACGGCGCCTTCGCCACCTTCTTCTTCATCCTCGGCGGGATCGAGGCCCTGCTCATCCGCACGCAGCTGATCGTGCCGAACAACCACCTCGTCACGGCGCACTTCTACAACGAGCTCTTCACGATGCACGGCACGACGATGATCTTCCTCGCCGTCATGCCGCTCAACGCCGCGTTCTTCAACCTGCTCGTCCCGCTGCAGATCGGCGCGCGCGACGTGGCCTTCCCGCGGCTGAACGCCTTCAGCCTGTGGGTGTTCGTCTCCGGCGCGATCATCCTCAATGTCGGCTGGTTCCTCAAGGCGGGCGCGCCCGCCGCCGGCTGGTTCGGCTACGCCCCGCTGACCAGCAAGGTCTTCACGCCGGACATCTCGGCCGACCTCTGGACCGTCGGCCTGCAGGTCCTCGGCGTGTCCTCGATCGTCGCGTCGCTCAATTTCATCGTCACGATCATCAACCTGCGCGCGCCCGGCATGACGATGATGCGCCTGCCGGTGTTCTCCTGGATGACGCTCGTCACCAGCTTCCTGCTCATCCTCGCGATGCCTTCGATCGCGATCGCGCTGGCCGAGGTGATCTTCGACCGCCACTTCGGCACCAATTTCTTCGAGGTCTCCAACGGCGGCCAGCCCGTGCTCTGGATGCACCTGTTCTGGATCTTCGGCCACCCCGAGGTCTACATCCTGATCCTGCCGCCGATGGGCTACATCTCGGAGATCCTGCCCACCTTCGCGCGCAAGCCGCTGTTCGGCTACCCGATCGTGGTCTTCTCCGGCGCGGCCATCGGCTTTATCGGCTTCGGCGTGTGGAGCCACCACATGTTCACCACCGGCATGGGCACGGTGGCCACCTCGGCCTTCGCGCTCGCCACCATGGCGATCGCCGTGCCCACCGGCGTCAAGATCTTCAACTGGATCGGCACGCTCTGGGGCGGTCACCTGCGGATGCGCACGCCCATGCTCTTCGCCCTCGGCTTCATCTGGATGTTCATGATGGGCGGCTTTTCCGGCATCATGCACGCCGCGGCGCCCGCCGACTACCAGCAGCACAACAGCTACTTCGTCGTCGCCCACTTCCACTACGTGCTCATCGGCGGCTCGGTCTTCGCGCTGCTGGCCGCGATCCACTACTGGTTCCCCAAGTTCACCGGCCGCAAGGTCGACGAGCTGCTCGGCCGGATCTCCTTCTGGGTCATCTTCGTCGGCTTCAACGTCACGTTCTTCCCCATGCATTTCCTCGGGCTCGACGGCATGCCGCGCCGCACCTGGACGTACGATTCCGACATGGGCTGGAACCAGGGCAACCTGATCGCCACGCTCGGCGCCTACCTGCTGGGCCTCGGGCTGCTGGTCTACCTCGGCGGGATGATCTGGAGCGCGTTCAAGGGCGAGCCGGCCGGGGCCGACCCCTGGGACGGCCGCACCCTCGAGTGGAGCATCCCCTCGCCGCCGCCGGAGTACAATTTCGCCGCCATCCCCACCGTCCGCGCGCGCGACGCCTGGTGGTACGAGAAATACCACGGCCAGGAACACGGCGCGGAGCCTGCGGCGCCCGCCCACGCGGACCCCGACCACGGCGGCATCCACATGCCCGACCAGTCCTGGTATCCGCTCTTCGCCGCCGCGGGCCTGCTGGTCGCCGGCCTCAGCTTCGCCAACTACAGCCTGGCCGGATCCGTGACCGGGGTCGCGATCCTCTTCGTCTGCGTCTACCTCTGGGCGCTCGAGGGACCGGGCGGTTATCACGTCCATCCGGAGGGCGCCGCCAGCGCCCCCGGTCACGCCGCCCACTAGGCCCGCCGCGCCCCCGCCATGAGCCAGCCCGCCGCCACCACGCTCGACCACCATCACGATCCCTCGACCACGACGGGGATCCCGAACAAGAAGCTCCTGCTCTGGGCGTTTCTCGCCTCGGACTGCATGTTCTTCGGGACGCTGATCTCGACGCACCTGATCTACCGCCTGCATCCGCCGCCCGACAACCCGAACCCCACGCAGGTCTTCAACATCGAGCTCACCTCGTTCTCGACCTTCATCCTGCTGATGTCGTCGCTGATGATGGCCCTGGCGGTGAACGCCATCCAGCGCGGCAACCTCCGGAGCATGCGCAGCTCGCTGCTGGCGACGATCGTCTGCGGCTGCATCTTCCTCGGCTGCCAGGTGTCGGAGTTCACCACTTTCGTCGAGGTGAAGCACGTGACGATCACGAACAGCATCTTCGGGTCGACGTTCTTCACCCTCACCGGCACGCACGGCACCCACGTGGCCATCGGCGTGCTCTGGCTCGGCCTGATGTACATCCGCTCGTTCAAGCCGGCCAGCGGACTCAGCGGGCCGGCGCTGCTGCGCACCGTCGTGCACGTCCTGGTGTTCGCGGCCGCGGCGGGACTGCTCTTCGTCTTCATCGTCCCCGGCCTGATCAGCCTCTTCGTCGACGGCCAGCCGTTCGCCGCCTTCCTCCACCACACCGGCCTGCCGCTCGGCGGCGAGGTGGCGGCGGTCGCGGCGCTGGCCTGGCTGGCGCGCCCGGCCGGGGCCGTGGACTTCAGCGCCGCGAACGCCAACGACGTCGAGTCGATGGGCCTCTACTGGCACTTCGTCGACATCGTCTGGATCGTGATCTTCACCGCGGTCTACCTGCTGGAATACGTCTTCGCCTCCGCCACGCCCCACTAATCCGCCGCCCCGCCATGGATCTCGCCCTGCCCGCCGACGCGCCCGGACACGGTTCCGCCCAGAGCCGGTTCCACATCTACGTCCAGATCGCCATGATCCTCGCGGTGATCACTGGCGTGGAGCTCCTGCTCATCTTCCTGCCCTTCGCCAGGCCGCTGCTGGTCACCGGGCTGGTGCTGCTGTCGGCGGTGAAGTTCCTGTTCGTCATCTTTTTCTTCATGCACCTGCGGTGGGACCGCGTGCTCTGCACGATCCTGTTCTTCATCGGCCTGGTGCTCGCCGGCGGCACGATGTGGGCCCTGCTCCACCTCTTCGCGGTGAAGGACAGCATCCCGCTCTCCTTCCAGCCCTAGGCGCGGCGGCCGCCGCGCCCGAGAAAGCGCTTCCGGTCCGCGCCCGGACGATCTAGGGTCGGCCGGCCCCGCGCCCCGGCGAATGACCTCCCCGCGATCCGCAGCCGCCCCCGCTTGGAGCGTCCGCCTGACGGGCGCCGCCCTGGCGGTCGCCGTCGTCGCCGCCTACGCCACCAGCCTGGCCAACGGCTTCGTGTTCGACGACCAGCCGGGGATCGTGCGCAACGAGACGATCCGGCACCTGACCGACTGGCGCGCCGTCCTCTCGCCGCCGCTCAAGAACGCCGGCGCGGGCGGGCGGCCGCTGGTCAACCTGACGCTGGCGCTGAACCACGCCCTCGGCGGTCTGGATCCGCGCGGGTACCACTTGGCCAACCTCGGCATCCACCTCGTGGCCGCGCTCGTGCTGTTCGGTCTGCTGCGGCGCACGCTGGCCCGGCCGGCCGCGGGTTCCGGCCCTGCCGGCGTCGCGCTGCCGCTCGCCGCCGGCGCCGCCCTGCTCTGGGCGCTGCACCCGCTGGTGACCGAATCCGTGACCTTCGCCATCCAGCGCAACGAGTCGCTGATGGGCCTGTTCTATCTCCTTACGCTCTACGCCTTCGCGCGGGCCGCCGACGCCCCGGCGCCCGCGGCGGCCCGCTGGCGGCGGGCCATGGTGGCCGCGTGCCTCCTCGGCATGCTGACCAAGGAGGTGATGGTGACGGCGCCCGTGATCGTGTGGCTCTACGACCGGACCTTCGTCAGCGGCACCCTCGGCGCGGCGTGGCGCCGCCACGGGCGCTGGCACCTCGTGCTGGCGGCCACCTGGCTGCCGCTGATCTGGCTCGTCTGGCGGGGCGCGGAGCGCGGCGGCACGGTCGGCTTCGGGCTCGGTGTCACCCCGTGGCACTACCTGCTGACCCAGTGCCGCGCGATCGTGCACTACCTTGGACTCGCCGTCTGGCCCCACCCCCTCGTGGCCGACTACGGCGATGCGATCGTGACCAGCCTGCGGGCCGTGCTGCCGCAGGCGTCGCTCCTGGCGGGCCTCGCCGCGGCGACGCTGCTGGCGCTGTGGCGCCGCCCGGTCCTGGGTTTCGCGGGCGCGTGGTTCCTCGTGATCCTCGCGCCGAGCTCCAGCGTGGTGCCGCTGACCACGCAAACGATGGCCGAGCACCGGATGTATCTGCCGCTGATCGCGGTCGTGACGGCGGGGGTGCTCGCCCTCCACCGGCTCGCCGGGCGCCGGAGCCTGCCGGCCCTGCTCGCCCTGGCGGTCGCCTTCGGCGGGCTGACCGCCCGGCGCAATGCGGCCTACCACGACGAGATCACCTTCTGGCGCGAGAACATCGCCGCGCTGCCCGGCAATTTCCGGTCCCACAACGATCTCGCCATCGCCCTGGGCGCGGCCGGCGATTACGCGGGTGCCGTGGAGCAGTTCCAGGCGGCGTTGCAGATCCGGCCGGACAACGCCGATGCCCACTACAACCTCGGCACCATCTTCGCGAACCTCGGCCGCGACGCCGAGGCGATCCGCGAATTCAACGAAACCCTGCGGCTGAGCCCGGCCTCTGCCGACGCACAGGTCAACCTCGGCAACGTGCTCCTGCGCGCCCGACACCCGGCGGAGGCCCTGGCCCGGTTCGACGCGGCGCTGCGGCTGAAGCCCGACTTGGTGGCGGCGCACATGGGGCGCGGCAACGCCTGCCTGCATCTCGACCGCCTCACCGACGCGATGGACGCCTACCGCGCGGCCCTGCGCCTCGACCCCAAACACGTTTCAGCTTACTACAATCTCGGCAACGCCTACCTCCACGCCGGCCGCTACGCGGAGGCGATCGCGTCCTACGATGCGGCGCTGCGCCTCGATCCGCAGCTGGACGTGGCCCGCCAGAACCGCGAGATTGCCCGCCGGCGCGCGGCCGGGACGCCGGCCGCGCCGCCAAACCCAGACTGACCCTCCCGCCATGATCGACTGGCGCCACTGGCACAATGAGCCGTTCCTCATCGGCGGCCTGATCTTCCTGGGTTGGCTTTACGCCATCCTCACCGGTCCGCTGCGGGCCCGCCTCGCACCCGGCTTGCCGTACCCGGTGTGGCCGGCGATCAAGTTCTACGCCGCGCTGGTCATCTTCTACCTCACCGTCGGCTCGCCCTTCGACCAGCTCGGGGAGCGCTTCCTGCTCAGCGCCCACATGGTCCAGCACCAGCTGCTGATGTA
>DATJUU010000035.1:0-2599 GCA_035502155.1 Opitutaceae bacterium | reverse complement strand
GCCGCGCAGCTGTCAGTCCAGCCGGCACCGTGATGCCCCTCTGATGGCGCACCCCGCCCGGACGGGCACCGGCCGCGCGGGATTTTCTCCTTGGCGCGCCCGCGCGAGTCGGGATTGTTGTTTTCATTCGCCCTCCGCGGCGGATCCCAGCGATGAACCCCCATCCGGTGATTGCCGCCCACTATGCCCGGCCGGAGGACAAACCCGCCTTCGTGCAGCAGCTGTTCGACGCCGGGGCGCCGCACTACGATGCGGTGGTCGACTGGGGCTTCCTGCGCTCGGGCGCCTTCTACCGTCGGTGGGCCCAGCAGCGGCACGGCCTCCGGCCCGGCATGCAGCTGCTGGACGTCGCCTGCGGCACGGGCTTGATGACCCTCGCCGCCGCCCGAATTCTGGGCTCCGCGGCGACCATCACCGGGGTCGACCCGAGCGAGGGCATGCTGGCGGTGGCGCGCCGGCGCCTGCCGGCCCGGTTCGTCACCGGCCGCGCCGAGGCGCTGCCATTCCCCGACGGATCCTTCGACTTCCTCACCATGGGCTACGCCCTCCGGCACGTCAGCGACCTGCGGACCACTTTCGAGGAATTTCGCCGCGTCCTGCGGCCCGGCGGCAAGGTGTTGATCCTCGAGGTGACCAAGCCCGGGAACCGCATCGGCGCGTTCCTCTTCCGCCTCTATTTCCAGCGGGTCTTCCCCTGCCTCGCCCGCCTGTTCACCCGCAGCCCCGACACCGGCGCGATGATGCTCTATTTCTGGGAGACAATGGACACCTGCGTGCGCCCGGAGGCCGTGCTGCAGGAACTGCGGGCCGCGGGCTTCACGCAGGCGGCCCGCCAGCGGATGCTGGGGCTTTTCAGCGAGTACACGGCCGTCAAGGACTGAGATTCCGAATTTGGTTTTGCCACCACCGCGCGCCGGACCCAAGCTGCCGCCCCAGTTGCCCCGACCGCCCGCACCATGGCTTCAACTCCGCCCGCCCCCACCGCGCTCCCCGACCCCGAGGAGAAGCTCCGCCACCTGCCGCTGCCGACGCGGGACGCGTACCGCCGGTTCCAGGCAGACGGCAGGCCCGAGGACCTCGATGCGGTGATCTTCGCGATCCTGGAGGACTTCATCCCGCGCAAGCCGGCGCCGCCGCTGGCCAGCTATCCGGGCGACACCGTGCTGATGGACGGACTGGGCTTCGATTCGCTGGCCATCACCGAGATCATCTTCTTTGCCGAGGACCTGTTCGGCATCTCCATCTCCAATGAGGAGATCCTCCAGGTGCGCACCCTCGACGATCTGCGGCACTTCATCCGACGCAAGGTCAACGCCCGGACCGCGCGCTGACCGGCCCAGCAGCATGCCCAAGCGCCCCGTCATCACCGGCCTGGGTTTCATCATCAGCATTGGCAACGACAAGGCGGCCGTCCGGCGCAGCCTGCGGGAATTGCGGCACGGGTTCGAGCGCTACGAGTTCCTGCGCAACCCCGGCCTGCCGGTCAAGGTGGCGGGCACGATCAAGGGTTTCGAATTCCCGTCGCCCGTCTGGCGCGACTGGCGGTGGCCGGCGGCGTTTTCCATCCCGCCGGAGATGCTGCGCGGCCTGGCCCCGCACGGCGTCTATGCGGAATGCGCGCTGCAGCAGGCGCTGGCCGACGCCGACCTGGCCGACGCCGACCTGGCCGCCCCGGACACCGGCCTGTTCTGCGCCTCCGCCGGCTCGCCGTTCCTGCTCGGACACTTCCTGCAACAGATGGAGGCCACCCGGGGCGAGCGCGGCAATCCGATGGCCATCGTCAGCTCCATCGCCGGCACGCTCAATTTCAACCTCGCCGCCCACCACCATATCCGCGGCGCCGTCTGCGGCTTCGTCTCCGCCTGCACCTCCTCCAGCCACGCCCTGGGCTACGCCATGGACGAAATCCGCCTCGGCCGCCAGTCCCGCATGGTGGTCATCGGCGCCGAGGACATGACCACCGAGAGCATCCTGCCCTTCGCCTCCCTGCGCGCCCTCTCCGTCAATCCCGATCCCGCCACCGCCTCGCGCCCGTTCGACCGGCGGCGCGACGGCTTCGTCGGCACCGGCGGCGCCGTCGCGATGATCGTCGAGGAGGCGGCGCTGGCCCGCCGCCGCGGCGCGCACGTCTACGCCGAGCTCACCGGCTGGGGCCAGGCCGGCGACGGCCACAGCGTGGCCATCGCCCACCCCGAGGGCACGGGGCTGCGCGTCGCCATGGAACGGGCCCTGGCCGACGCCGGCGTCGCGCCGGCCGAGGTCGACTACGTCAACGCCCACGCTACCTCGACCCTGCAGGGGGACCGCTCCGAGGCGCTGGCCCTGCGGGCGGTGTTCACCGGGGCGGCGCACCCGCCGGTCAGCAGCACCAAGGCGCTCACCGGGCACGGCCTCTCGCTCTCGGGCCTGATGGAGGCCGCGTTCTGCGCGCTCGCGATCGACGGGGGCTTCATCCCCGGTGCCGCCCACCTCGAGGAGCCCGACCCGGACTGCGCGCCGCTCAACCTGCCGCGCACCTCGCTTGACGCCCGCCTGCGCGTGGTGCTGAACAACAGCAGCGGCTTCGGCGGCAGCAACGTCTGCCACGTCCTGCGCCGGC
>DATJUU010000034.1:0-24518 GCA_035502155.1 Opitutaceae bacterium | reverse complement strand
GGATCAGCGCCGCCAGGACTCCGCCGAGCGTCAGCGCGAGAATCGACAGCGCGATGGAAACCTCGATAAGGGTCATGCCATGCCGCAAGCGGGAGCGCCGAGACATTGCGGCGGGCATCGGGGCATCGGTGCGGTTAATCGCCAATAAACGGCAGATCATCGCGCTAAATTAGCATGTCGCCGTCTCTTGCAACAGAGGCGGATGGGTGGAAAATCGCCTCTGCAACGCTATGGGCTTTCGCCCCTACCGGCGTCGGGCGGTCTCCGACTCCGACCAGGCAACTGGCGCCGGCCAAGGCTGTTCGCCCTTTTCGGACGCGGGTCCGGACACCCGCCGGAGTTTCAGCCCGTTACCCGATCAAGCGGCCGGTAGCCCGCGTCACGGCAAGGAAGGCCAGAGTGAAGTTCGTGCCGAGGTGTAGTCGCCCGCGCTCAAATCGGTGAAGTCGGTGCGCCGGTAGGACATGACCTTCGGCGTCATGGGCGGGAAGTGCCCGTTCTGAAAGATCTTGTCGAATCCCCAATTGCGGGTCGGCGCGCCGTAGTAGGCGGTCGAGAACGTGCCGGTGGCAACCTTGCTTTGGAACATGGACACCAGGGAGCCGCGAATCGCGACCGTCTTGCCGCTCCAATCCTCGATGAAGCGCGGCAGGTTGTGCGCGCCGCCGCTGTTGGCGCTGCTCGAGGTGCGCACCAGCCCGGTGATGAACGCCGCGGCGACCTCGGTGTGGTCGGTGGCGTCCGGCTTGGCGGTGGACCAGCTCACCCCGGCATTGGTGGAACTCGTGTTGCTGGAAGGCGCGGAGGCGCCGTTCGTGCCAGGGGTGCCAAAGTAGCCGGGGGAAAGGACAGTGATGGCGTCTGCCGCGAGTGCCGCCGGCACCTCGGCGCTGGTCGCGGTGCCCACGGCATCAGTGCGGCCGTCGTCCGGTGTCGTCCCGGATCCGCTGACGCCGGTGGTCGTGGCGTTGGATCCATCGGCGTTGAACGGGCCCAGCACGTACATCGGGGCGTTGGTGGCCACGGTCAGACCCGCCGAGCTGTTGAGCGTCGGCAGCAGGCCGTTGCCGGAATCGACCTGGCCATTTGCCATGGCCACGCTCGTTTGCGTCGTGCTCGCGTTGGAAGTCTTGACTTCCACATAAACGGCTCCGTTCCAGCCGTTGGAGCCGGAGACGGTCGGATCGTAGCCGGTGCCGCTGGTTCCGGAGGAACTGGCGCCCCAGACATTGCCCGAGGCGTCGACGATGGCCTTGCCGTCGGCGGTCGAGACGTTGAGGGTGTCATTGACCGCGGCGCGCAGGGCCGCCATGTCGACCTGGACGAGGTTGATGCCGGCCATCTGGCGCCGGTCAAAGAGGCCCTGGTTGACCACCTGCAGCGCGCCCGGGTTGCTCGAGGTGGTGGTGCTCGCGCTGATACTGGTGGTGGCGCTGTAGGTGGTCGTGGTCACGGTGTAGCTGCCGGACCCGCCGCTCACCGTGCGCTGCGTGGCCTTGTAGGGGACGAACGTGACCAGGCCCGAGGGCACCGTTCCCAGGAGGATGCCGGTGTTGGGTCCGATATTGCTGGCGGGGGTCCCGCTCGGCGCCGATCCCGGCCAGCCGTAAAGCTTGACCGTCGCGGTGTCCGGCGTGCCGCTGGTCCCGGGCGTGACGACGACTTGGACGTACAACCCGGCCTTCATGGAGAACTTCTGGTTTTCCACCTCGCTCTTTCCGGAGTAGTAGGGGTCACTCGAAGTCAGCGCGGTGTTGGGCGGGTCGATCATGGAATGGGCGCCGTAGCCGAGCGGGTCGGCGGCGGTGGGATCAATCACCTGGTTGGTGGTCGCATTGACCGACCCGACATTCGCATAGATGGGGTTGCCGGAACCGTCGACTCCGACCTGGGAACCCGTGCCCACCGGATTGTACGCCGCGACGCCCATGGCCGCGGTCTGCAGATTGCCGCCCCAGAGCTGGGAGGCGGTGGCACGGAAGTTGGCGGAAAGCTTGGCCTGGAGCTGGGTGAGCGCCGCCGTCGTCGTGTTGATGTAGAGGCCGCTGGAGAAGAGGGTGCTGTCGGCACCCAGGGTGCTGTCGCGCCAGACGTTGCTGGAATCCTTCAGCGCCAGCATGGTCCCGGCGCTGGTCACGAAGCTCACCGGGTTGGTGCCGAGCGCTTCGCTGCCGGAACCGTCGCCGGCGTGCGCCTCGCTGGCCCAGGCGTGGTAGATGTTGCCCGAGCAGGAAACGGGGCCGTGGAACAGCAGGCCGGTGGAGTTGCTCTGGTTGCTGACGAACATGTTGCCGTTGCAGTGCACCGGCCCGTAGATGTCCATCTGGGGTCCGGGGAAGATCTCGAGGTCGTTGTTGCTGTAGAAAATGGCGTTGGCGAACAGCGGGGCGCCGCGCACCGACACCTTTTCGGTGATGTAGGCGGTGACCGGCCGGTCGCCGTTTGGCGGCACGACCGTGGCGCGCGCGAGCACCTGGATGTCGCGGCGGTAGACCCACTCGCCCTTGAGCGTGTCGTTGGTGTTGTTCGGGTCGTTGGCGTCGACGAGAAAAAGCGCCCCGCTGGGCGGGACGCTCTGGGCCGTGCCGCCGATGAGCTCCAGCCCCGTCGGGTGCGTGCCGGCGGAGTAGGGGTTCGTATCGACGTTGCTGCCGTAGAAGAAATCGCCGGCCTGCAGGGGCGTGTGGGAGGGCGGCAGCGTCAGCGGCGACGACCCCTGCGGGTCAAAGGAAGGCACGACGGCATGGCTGGCGAATTGGGACCGGATCTGCGAGAAGCCGTATTCGGCCAGGGCCTCGGCCGCGTTGCGCGCCTCGAGGAAGTACGCCGCCCGCGAGTTCATCCGCCGCTCGCTCAGCGACCACTGGAGGATGGTCGCCACCAGCGACAGCAGCAGGAACGAATAGAGCATCACGGTGATGAACGCGGAGCCGCGGGTGCGGGACCGCGGTCGGAGAGGAGGATTCGGATTCATGGCGGGAAAAGGGGAGTCAGCCGCGCGGCGAGACGGTGAAGTTGTAGGTGTTCACCGCACGCCGGAGCATGCTGCCCTGCTCATTGATCTGGCTGCGGATCATGATGCTGTGGTCCTTGAAGTTGTAGAACATGTTCCCGCTGGACAGACCCTGGGCCAGCTGGATGACGATGCCATTGCTGCCCGAGCCGGAGGTGGGCGCATACACATCCAGCAGGTCCGACATCGTGTACACCGGGGGGTTGAGGGTGGTGTTGGTCGGCGAGCCGATGATCGCCGCGGGATTCACGGTCGCGCTGAACTTGCGCACCGGGCCGGCCGTGGAGGTCGTGGCGTCGCGATAGTAGCCGACCAGTTTGGAGACCACCGTGCCGCCGGAGGTGTTCACCTGGGTCGTGACCAGGAGCAGGAAATCGCCCGTCTGGCCGTCGGCCTTGGCCACCCCGCGCGTGCTGAAGTCCTGGAAGATCTGGAAGTAGTTCGCGTAGACCGCGTCAGTGACCATGTCGCCGGTGAACTTGCGAATGTCGTGGTTCACCAGCAGGCGGCCGCTGTCGTAGGCGAACACGTTCATGGCCTGGAAGGTGAAGGCAACCACAGCGGTCATGGTGAGCCCCATGATGCCCAGTCCCACCATGAGCTCGGTCATGGTGAAGGCGCGGGCGGAGCGGGAGGATCCGAACGATGGGTTTTGCATTTTCAGAAGGTGGGGACTGCGGAGCGGATGGTGCGGACCGTGCCCATGATGTAGCGCGTCCTGGCGCCGTCCCGGTACTGCCAGGTGTAAATGACGGTGATGCCGTAGACCAAGGTGGCATTCGGCGTCGACGCGGTGAGGTCCTGCACCCAGACCCACATGTTGAGGTGGAGGTCGCCCGGATACGGCGTCAGCGTCGGAGCCGTGACCTGGCTCGAATCCGGATCGTTCAGCCGGCCCGGCCACGCGTTGCTCCAGGTCGTGGCCGCGCCGCTCGCTCCACTGAGGTCGGAGAAGTCCTTGAGATTGTCCTTGATGACTCCGGTGCCAGTCGCGGGATTGACGGCAGGCGTGACCCCGGGCGTGAGCTGGCTGAGGGCCGGGGGCACGCCGGTCGACGTCAGCAGACCGTCCGCCCCGTCGTCGGACCCGGAGGCCGGGGGATCCTTGTAGCGCGTCGGGATGTAGAACGGGGAGCTGAGACTGGGCACGCCGCCGCTGGCCGGGTCCGTCCCGGAGTTGACGACATCCTTCAGATCCATGTTCTTGATCTGCTCCACGTAGCCCTGGACGATCGTCATCGCGGAGTTCTGCGACACACTGCCCTCGGTCAGGCGGCGCGACTGGATCAGGGCGGCGAGAACGCCGCCGAGGACCATGGCCAGGATGGCCATCGCGAGGCCGATCTCGACCAGGGTCATGCCGGCGGTCGGCGGGCGGCGGCGGGAAAAGGCTGTGGAAACCATGGGAGCGGGCGTTGCGTTCCGGGATGAACCGGACGCCAGCCTTGGTGGTTTCGAACGGCTGTCCGGCTTCGGGGAGGGCGGCTGGCGGCCCGCGCCGGCACCTGACAGTGCCGACCATGATAGCCCCTGCCGCTGCCGCCCAACAGAGGCGGCCGGCAGTCAATCCGACTCTCCGTCCGTCCGGGCCGATCGGCCCTAGTCTCCGCCCGCCCGGTGCGCTTTGACGTAGAAAGCCGCCGCTTGGGCGCGCCGGGCGATCTGGAGCTTGTCGAAAATGTTGCTCAGATAATTCTTCACCGTCTTCTCGGTCAGACCGAGCTGGTCGCCGATGCCCTTGTTGGTCAGGCCGTCGGCCAGCAGCGCCAGCACCCGGCGTTCCTGCGGCGAGAGCAGGGCGAGCCGGTCCGCCGGCGCCGCCCCGGGCGGGCGCTTCATCAGATTGAGGAGCTGGTCCGCCAGCGACGGATCCAGCACCGAATGGCCGGCCGCCGCCCGCTTCACCGCGGCCACCAGCGAGGCGCCGTCGGTCTCCTTCAGCAGATAACCCTGCGCCCCGATCGCGACCGCCTCGTGCACGTGGCGCTCGTCGGTCGACGAGGTGAGAATCAGGACCCGCGTGCCCGGCACCCGCTGGAGAATGTCCCGGCACACGGCCAGGCCCGGCCGGTCCGGCAGGCGCAGGTCGAGCAGCACGACGTCCGGCCGGTGTTTCGCCACGGCCGCCACGCCGTCCGCGCCATTGCCGGCCTCGCCCACGATGCGCACGTCGCTGTAGCCCTCGAGCACGGTCCGCAGCCCGGCGCGGATCAGCGGACTGTCATCGATGATCACCAGGCGGACCGGGGATTCCGCGGGCGGGCTCATGCGGCGGAGGTAACCGGCAGGGTCAGGAGAACGCGAGTTCCTTTTCCGCCGCCGGACACGACCTGGACCGAACCGCCCAGCGCCTCGGCGCGCGCCTGCATGTTGGCCAGGCCGTGGCCCTGGCCGACGGCCGCCGCGGGATCGAAGCCGAGGCCGTCGTCATGCACGGCGAACACCACGCAGCCGTCGCCGCGCCGGGCGTGGACCGAGAGCGTGCGGGCGCGGCTGTGCTTGAGGCTGTTGCTCACCGCCTCGCGCAGCAGGTTGACCACCTCGGCGGCCTGGTCGGGCGGGATCAGCGCGGTCGCCTCCTCGTCGATGTCCCGCACCAGGCGGATCGACTCGGGGCGGACCTGCGCGTCGAGCATCGCGTCCAGGGCCTCGACCAGCCGCTGGCGCTGCATCGTGTCCGGCTCGAGTCCCTTGAGATAGACGCGCACCTCGTGGTTCAGCCGGCGCAGCTCCGCGACGCACTGGTCGATCCGCTCGGCCGGATTGCCGGCGGCGCCCGGCGCCAGCCGGCCGCGCACGCCTTCGAGGGTGAGGCTGACCGCGTACAGCGTCTGGCAGAGGTTGTCGTGCAGCTCGCGGCCCAGGCGCACGCGCTCGTCGCGCGACTGGCCGAGCAGCGTGCGGCTCAGTTCCAGGTCCTCCTCGGCGCGGTGCCGCGCGCCGGATTCGCGGGCCAGGGCCTCGCCGCGCTCGACGGAGATCCGGGCCAGCTGCTCGAGATCCCGCATGTCGCGGCGGGCCGTCTGGATGAACGGCGCCGCGCTGCCGTCGACGCCGCCGCGCCGGGGCAGGGAAAGGAGCACGGCGATCAGCAGGAAAAGCAGCGCCAGCAGCAGGACCGCGACGATCATCCACTGGTGCAGGATGAACAGGCGCCCCGTCGGCGGCGGGGCGAAGGTCACGTGGGCGGCGAGGGCCGGATTGCCGGGCAGCGCCTGGTCAAAGGCGAGCTGGCCGGCCGCGCGGGCGGCCGCCGCCTCCGCCGGGTTGGCCGGCCGCAACGTCACGGTCGCCCCCAGGATCGCCCCCAGCGTGCGCTCGTAGCCCGCGTCCCACTCCGCCGGAGGGCGCGGCAGGACCTCGAGCGCCTTCAGGAACTGCGCCCGTTTGGCGGCAATGCCCTCGGTCTGCAGGTGGCGGGTCTCGCGTTCGAGCCAGAACTGCGCCGCCAGCGCAGCGGCGATGAAGACCAGCAGGAGGACGAGCGCGAGGCTGAGATGGCGGGTGGCCGGGGGCATGCGGGGAAGCGGACGTCCCGATACTGCGCGGACCCGGCCCGGCGTCAAAACCTTCGACATTTGCCCTCCCGCCGCTACGGTGGACCCCCTTTGCGATGAAGACCTTCTACATCACGACCGCCATTGACTACGTCAACGGGCCGCCGCATCTCGGCCACGCCTACGAGAAGGTGCTGGTGGATGTGATCGCGCGGTTCCGGCGGCTGCGCGGCGACCCGGTGTTCTTCCTCACCGGCACCGACGAGCACGGGCAGAAGGTGCAGATGAGCGCGCGCGAGCGCGGGGTGCCGCCGCGCCAGTTCGTCGACGAGATTTCGGCCAAGTTCCGCGCGCTCGCCGCCCGGCTGAACGTCGCGCACGACGACTTCATCCGCACCACCGAGCCCCGCCACGTCCAGGTGGTCCAGGAGCTCCTCCAGCGCCTGTTCGACAAGGGCGAGATCTACCGCGGCGAATACCGCGGCTTCTACAGCGCGCGCGCGGAACAGTTTCTCCAGGCGAAGGACCGCCTGCCCGACGGCTCGTGGCCCGAGATCTACGGCGAGGTCACCGAGATCGTGGAGCCGAACTATTTCTTCAAGCTGCGTGCCTACCAGGAGTGGCTCGTCGATTACCTGCAGAAGCACGAGAACTTCGTCTTCCCCCGGTTCCGCCAGAAGCAGGTGCTCGAGTTCCTCAAGGAGCCGCTCAACGACCTGTGCATTTCCCGCCCGAAGGAGCGGCTGGAGTGGGGCATCCCGCTGCCCTTCGACCCCGGCTACGTCACCTACGTCTGGTTCGACGCCCTGGTCAACTACGTCAGCGCCGTGTGGCACGACGGCAGGCCCGACCCCGCCTTCTGGCCGGCCGACTTCCACGTCATCGGCAAGGACATCCTCACGCCGGCGCACGCGGTCTACTGGCCGATCATGCTGCACGCCGCCGGGCTCGAGCCGCCCAAGGCCCTGCTCGTCCACGGCTGGTGGCTGCTCAAGGGCGGACAGAAGATGTCCAAGAGCACCGGCGAGGTGGTCAACCCGCTCGACCTCGTCGACCGCTTCGGCGTCGACGCCTTCCGCTATTTCCTCATCCGCGAGATGAACGTCGGCCAGGATAGCGAGTTCTCGCTCGAGCTCTTCCTCAGCCGCTACAGCAGCGACCTGGCCAACGACCTCGGCAACCTGGTCAACCGCACCCTCAACATGACCGGCCGCTACGCCGGCGGCGCCATCCCGGCGGCCGAGGTCACCGAGGACCCGGAGCGCGAGCTGCAGGCGCTGTGGACGCGCACGCGCGACGAGAGCCTGGCGCTCGACGAGGGCTTCCAGTTCCACCTCGCGCTCGACCGCACCTTCACGTTCATCAAGGCGATCAACGCCTACATCGAGAAGCGCGCCCCCTGGCAGCTGGCCAAGTCCGCCGCCCCCGCCGACGCGGCGCGGCTGCGGACCGCCCTCGCCACCATGGCCGAGGCGCTGCGCCTCGGCGTCACGCTGCTCGCGCCCGTCATGCCCGCCACCACGGAGAAGGTTTACGCCGCGCTCGGCCACACCCGCGCCCTCCAGTGGAGCGACGAGCTCACGTGGGGCAGCCGCCTGCCCGGGGACAAGGTGCAGTCCGGCCTCGTCCTCTTCCCGCGTCCCGACTCCGGGGCGGACCCGCAGAAGCCGGCGCGGAAACCCAAGTCCTGAGGTTGCAGCCCGGGCTTCCGCCGGAGCATCGCCGGGTTCGCGCCGAGCTTGAAGCTTAACGCTTACTGCTTACGGCTCATCGCTGTCGCATGACCATCCTGCCGCTCGATCCCGCCTCGCACGCCTCGCCCGAGGCGCTCCGGGCGTTCCTCGGCGGGTGCCGGGAGGCCGCCGTGGCGGACGGCCGGCCGCGGCTGGTCAGCATCTCGCTCGAGGTCGAGCCGCTCGACCCGCTCGCCGTGCTGGAGTCGATCTTCGAGCCCGGCGAGCCGCATTTCTACGCCGAGCGACCGGCGCAGGGCTGGGCGCTGGCCGGCGCCGAGGCCGCGGTGGCGTTCACCGCCCACGGCCCCGACCGGTTCGCGGCGGGCCAACGGTTCATCGACGACGTCCTCGACCGCACGATCGCGGTGGGCGCGGCGGAGCGGCCGTTCGCCGGGCCGCATTTTCTGGGCGGCTTTGCATTCTTCGACGAGGTCGAGCCCGGCGAGCCCTTTCCCGCCGCGCGGCTGTTCGTGCCGCGCTGGCAGGTGGCGCGGACGCCGGAGCGCACGACGGCCGTGGCCAACCTGCTCGTCGAGCCGGCCGGCGACCTCGACGCGCTGGCCGACCGCGTGTGGCGCGCCCACGCCAAGTTCCGCGCGTTCGACTATTCGGCCCCGGATTTCTCGGAGCGACCCGCCGTGCCGCCGCCCGAGACCGTCAGCGTGTCGGAGACGGGCGGGCCGGACGCCTACCGCGGCGCCGTGCGGCGGGCGCTGGCCATGATCGCGGCGGGCGAATTCGAGAAGGTCGTGCTGGCCCGCTGCCTGGAGCTCGCCGCCGCCTCGCCCCTGCATCCGCTGCAGGTGCTCAACGGCCTGCGCGCGCGCTTTCCCGAATGCTACGCCTTCTCGTTCTCCGACGGCCGCGGGCGGAGCTTCATCGGGGCCAGCCCCGAGCGGCTGCTGCGGGTGGAGGCCGGCACGCTGCTGACCGAGGCGCTCGCCGGGTCGGCCCGGCGCGGCGCCACCGCCAGCGAGGACGCGGCGCTCGGCGGCGCGCTGCTGCGGAGCGAGAAGGACCTGCGCGAGCAGGGGATGGTGCTGGCGTCGATCCTCCGGCGGCTGGCCCCGCTCGGCCTGCAGCCCGAGCATCCGGCCCGGCCGGCGCTCCTGCGCCTCGCCAACGTGCAGCATCTGCAGACGCCGGTGCGCGCCGCGCTGCCGCCGGGCGTGCGCCTGCTCGACGTGCTCGCGCGCCTGCACCCGACGCCGGCGGTGGGCGGCTCGCCGCGCGCGGCCGCCTGCGCCCGCATTCGCGAACTCGAGGCGTTCCCGCGTGGCCTTTACGCCGGCCCGCTGGGATGGACCGACGCTGCGGGGGGCGGGGAGTTCTTCGTCGGCATCCGCTCCGCGCTGGTCGAGGGCGCGCGGGCCCGGGTCTACGCCGGCGGCGGCATCGTGGCCGGCTCCGACCCGGAAAAGGAATTGGCCGAGACCGAACTGAAATTCCGGGCGCTGCTCGACGCCTTGCTCTCGGCCCGCGCCTGAGGCACAGTCCCCGTTGCCCGCCGCCCATGGCTGCCCCCGAACTCGATTTTCGCAACACGAACACCCTGTGGGGCAGCGTGATCGCCGGCACCCTGGTCCGGCTGGGGCTGCGTCACGTCGTGATCGCGCCCGGGTCGCGCTCGACGCCGCTGACCATCGCCTTTGCCCGGCATCCCAAACTCGAGGCGGTGCCCGTGCTCGACGAGCGTTCGGCGGGCTTCTTCGCCCTCGGGCTGGCGCGGCAGCACGGGCGCCCGGTCGCGCTCGTCTGCACTTCCGGAACGGCGGCGGCGAATTTTTTCCCGGCGGTCATCGAGGCGCAGGAAAGCGGCGTGCCGCTGCTGGTGTTCACCGCCGACCGGCCGCCGGAGCTGCGCGCATGCGCCGCGGGGCAGGCGATCGACCAGCAGAAACTCTACGGCGGCCATGTGAACTATTATCATGAGCTGGCCGTGCCCGAGGCCGCGCTCGAACGGCTGCGCTACCTGCGCCAGGCGGTGGTTCACGCCTTCGAGCGCACGCAAAACCCGGTCGCGGGCCCGGTGCACCTTAACGTGCCGTTCCGCGATCCGCTGCCGCCCGTGCCCGACGGCCTGACGGGAAAGCTCCGACGGACCCTGGAGGAGCGCGCTTTTTTCGCCCAGGTGGTGCCGCCCGCGGCCGTCCGGCCCCGCGCGGTGTTTTCGCCACCGGCCACGCGCCGCGGCCTGATCGTGGCCGGCCCGGCGCAGCCGGCGGACCCCGCGGCCTACGCGACGGCGGCAGAGCGGATCGCGGAGAAGCTGGGCTGGCCGGTGCTGGCGGACGGCCTCAATCCGCTGCGGGGCCGCGCCGACCGGATCCCGGGGCTGGTGGCGCACTACGACGCCGTGCTGCGCTCGCCAAAGCTCGCGGCCCGCCTGCGGCCGGAGGTGGTGCTCTGCCTGGGCGAGTGGCCCACGAGCAAGGTGCTGCGCCAGTGGCTCGCGGCGGCCGACGCGCGCACCTGGCTCGTGCATCCCGACGATCGGAACCATGATGCGCTGCACGGCCGCACCCAGTTCGTCCGCGCCGCCGCGGAGACGCTGACCGTCCGCGCGCCCCGTCGGCAGCCGCCGGCCTACCTCCGCGCCTGGGTCCGGGCCGACCGGGCGGCCGGCCGCGAGCTGGGCCGCCGCTTTGCCGCGCAGAAGGAACCCTTCGAGGGCAAGGCGAGCTGGCTGCTGGCCCGGCGCCTGCCGCCGGCCACGCCGCTGTTCATCGCCAGCAGCATGCCGGTGCGGGACGTGGAGTTCTTCTGGCCCGCGGGCGACGGCCGGGTGCGGCCGTTCTTCAACCGCGGCGCGAACGGCATCGACGGCACCCTCTCCACGGCGCTCGGCGTGGCCCACGGCAACCGCCCGTCCGTCCTGCTTTGCGGCGACCTGGCGCTGCTGCACGACACCAACGGATTCCTGCTGCGTCCGAAGCTGCGCGGAAGCCTGACGATCGTGCTGATCAACAACCACGGGGGCGGCATCTTCGAGATGCTGCCGGTGGCGAAATTCGACCCGCCCTTCGAGGAGTTCTTCGCCACCCCGCAGGAGGTGGATTTTGGCCGGCTGTGCGCGGCCTACGGCGCGGAGCATGTGCGCGTGCGCGACTGGGACCATTTCGCGGCGCTGGTCGCCCGGCTGCCGGCGGCGGGTGTGCGCGTCCTCGAGGTGCGCACCGACCGCAAGCGCGACGCGGCGCAGCGGCGCCTCCTGCTGGCGGCGGCGGCGGCCGGCCGCGCGTCCTAGGCGAGCGGCTTCTGCATCAACACGAGATCGCCGCGCGCCTTCCAGCCCTGCCGGGTCCAGAAGGCGCGCCCGGTCTCATTGTGACCGTAGAGGAAGAGATTGCACTTGAGCATCCCCTCCGCGTGGAGGCGGGCGAGGACGGCGTCGGTCAGCTCCCGGCCCAGGCCGCGGCGGCGCCACGCCGGTTCCACCGCCAGGTGGTGCAGATAACCCCGGCGCCCGTCATGCCCGCCCAGCACCGCGCCCACGAGGCGCCCGCCGGCCTCGGCGACGAAACTCATGTCCGGATTGCGGGCGAGGTAGGCGGCGATGGCGGGCCGCGTGTCGGATTCCGTCAGCCCGATGCCCTCGCAGCCCCGCCACAGGGCGATGACCGCGTCGTAATCGGCGGGCGTCATCACCCGCAGGCGCCAGCCGCCGGTCGCGCTCATGCCGGCAGCGGCAGGCGGAGGTGGAAGGTGGTGCCCGCCCCCTTCTTCGACTCGAACGTGATCTCGCCGCCGTGGGCGTCGACGATGCCCTTGGCGATGGCGAGGCCGAGCCCGGTGCCGCCCTTCTTGCCGAAGGTGTTGAACGGCTGAAACAGCGTGCCCCAGATCACCTTGGGGATGCCCGGGCCGTTGTCCCGCACCGTGATCTCGCAGGCGCCCAGCCGGCGGCGCGCCGCCAGCGTGACGACCCCGTTCTTGTGCCCGGCCAGCGCCTCGACCGCGTTGGTGAGCAGGTTCTGCAGCACCCGGATCATCCGGTCGTGGTCGAGCACCGCGACGAGATTGGCGGCGCGGACATGCACCGTGATGCCCGCCTGGCGCAGGGTGTCGGCGTTGAGCGCCAGCAGGCTGGCGAAGAGTTCGCCGAGGTGGACGGGGCGCCGGTCCAGGTGCGTCTCGCCGCGGGCGTATTCGAGCACCTCCTCCACCATCGAGCCCATGCGCCGGAGCTGGCGGGTGATGACATCGCACGACGACATCGTGACCGGATCCGTGTGGCGCTTGCTGACCGCGGCGAGCGCCAGTTGGATGGAGGTCACGGGGCTCTTGAAGTCGTGGAGGATGCTGTTGGCCATCTCGCCGATGAGCGTGATCTTCTCCTTGCGGATGACCTCCTGCACGAAGCGCTCGTCGGTCGTGCGCAGGTTCTCGATCACGTTCATGAACAGCCCCATCGTGGTGTTCCACGGGCAGCGGCTGAGCACGTCGAGGAAGATCCGCCGCGGGAGCACGGCGGCCTCGACCTCGGTCTGGGTGACGGCGCGGGCGCTGCGGCCGCTGCCGTCGAGCACCCCGAGTTCGCCGAAGTAGTCATTCTCGCTCGCGTACGCGAGGGTGTGGTAGTGCTCGCCGGAGGAGTGTTTCAGGATCTCAACCCGGCCGGAGAGCACGAGGTAGATGGCGTCGGAGGGATCCTGCTCGTCGAAGATCATCTTCCGGGGCGGGAAAGTCACGCGGTGGGCGGTCCGCGCCAGTCGTTCGGCGTGTTCCGGCGGGAAGTACCGGAAGAAGCGATGCCCCAGCATGTTCATGCGGCTCAAGGGGTCTTTCCATGCCAGCAGCGGGGGCGGGGCGAGTCGAGCAAATCCGCCGCCGGCCGCCGGCGCGGGCTCAGAGCTGCACCGGCAGACCGATCTCGATGACCTGGGTGGGAAGGACCCGGTAATAATCCTTCACCGGCCGGGCGTTGCGGCTGAGGAAGGCGTAGAAGGATTTCTGCCACTCCCACATCCGGGCGGAGCCGCCGGTGACGATCATCTCGCGGTTGAAGTAGAAGGTCACCTCCTGCGGCTTGAGCGGCACGCCGCGGGTGCGCAGCTCCTCGCAGAGGGCGCCGACGTCGGGCGGCTCCATGTAGCCGTAGTAGCCCACCGCCCGCCAGATGCCCTCGCCCTCATTGGTCAGGATCAGGCGCTCCTCCGGCGGCACGGTCGGGATCTCCTCGAAGCTGATGGTGAGCAGGACGGTGGTCTGCTGCAGGCACTTGTTCGACTTGAGGTGGTGCAGCAGGGCGAGCGGCACGCCGCGGGGCGAGGCCGCCATGAAGACCGCGCTGCCGGGCACGCGCACGATCAGCTTGCTCTTGGCGATCTCCGCGAGCTGCAGCTCGTTGATCGCCCCGCTGTAGACCTTCTCCTGGATCTCGGTGCGGCCGACCTTCCAGGTGTACATGACGACCAGGATGCCCATCGCAATCGCCAGCGGCAGCCAGCCGCCGGTCGTGAACTTGTAGAGGTTCGCGTAGAAGAAGGCGAAATCGATGGCGAAGAAGGCCGCGCACAGCGGCGCCGCCGTCCAGCGGGGCCAGTGCCAATTGCGCACCATGACGAGGTAGAGCGCGAACGACGTGGCCACCATCGTCCCGGTGACGGCGATGCCGTAGGCTCCGACCAGGTTGGAGCTGGAGCGGAACCCGAGGACCATGACGATCGAGCCGAGAGCCAGGGCGGTGTTGACCAGCGGGAGGTAAATCTGGCCGCGCTGGTCGGGGTTGGTATGCCGGACCGTCAGACGCGGAAAATAGCCCAGCTGGATCGCCTGCCGCGTGAGCGAATAGGTCCCGGAGATCAGCGCCTGGCTGGCGATGACCGCCGCCACGATCGAGAGCACGATGAGCAGCAGGCGCGGCAGGCCGTCGGGCGCGAGGGCGAAGAACGGATTGGTGGCGTCGCCCGGATGGGCGAGGGCGTAGGCGCCCTCGCCGAAATAGTTCAGCACGAGGCTGGGGAAGGCGACGGCCAGCCAGGCGCGGGCGATGGCCGCGCGGCCGAAATGGCCCATGTCGGCATAAAGCGCCTCGACGCCGGTGATGGTCAGGACGATCACGCCCAGCAGCGGGATGACGAAATGCGGATGCAGCGCCAGCAGGCGCAGGCCGTGGAGCGGATTGAGCGCGGCCAGCACCGCCGGCGCCTGGACGACATGCCAGAGGCCCAAACCGGCCAGCACCAGGAACCAGACCAGCATGATGGGTCCGAAGACGCCGCCGATCGCCTTGGTGCCCTGGTATTGAAACCAGAAGAGCAGCGCCAGGATCACGCAGGCCATCGCCACCACGTAGGGGGTGAAGGCGCTGCTCAGGCTCGTGAAGCCCTCCGCCGCGCCCAGCACCGTGACCGCGGGCGTGATGACCCCGTCGCCGTAGAGCAGGGCCGCGCCGAAGAGAATGGTGAGCGTGACGAGGCCGATGCCCCCGGGCGCGTTTTTGTCGAATCCCGCCCGGCTGAGGGCCATCAGGGCGAAAATGCCGCCCTCGCCGCGGTTGTCGGCGCGCATGACTACCAGCAGGTACTTGATCGTCACGATCACCGTCAGCGTCCAGAACATCAGGGAGAGGATGCCGAGAGTCCCCTCCGCCCGGCCCACGGGCGGCATGTGCGCGAGGCACTCGCGCATGGTGTACAGCGGGCTGGTGCCGATGTCGCCGAACACCACGCCGAGGGCGCCCACGCTCAGCGCCATTTGGGCCATGCGGCTGGCCGACGGAGTCCCGGCTGGATTCATGTCCCGATGATGTTCAGCGGGATCCGCACGGCCTCCAAGCCGATTTTGTCGCGACCGTCGCCCGGACGCGGGGGGTGCGATCCATTCGACATCGCGGCAAAATGCAGCACGATCCCTGCCATGAAGACCGTCTGGCGCACTGTCAAAACCTACCAGGACATCGTCTACCAGAAGAGCGACGGCATCGCGAAGATCACGATCAACCGGCCGCAAAAGCGCAACGCCTTCCGGCCGCGGACGGTCGCCGAGATGCACGAGGCGTTCGCCGACGCGCGCGACGACCAGGCCATCGGCGTCGTCCTGCTGACCGGCGCGGGGCCGCACAGCGACGGCAAGTACGCGTTCTGCTCCGGTGGCGACCAGGAGGTCCGCGGCCCGGCCGGGTACGTGGACGAGGCGGGGGTGCCGCGGCTGAACGTGCTCGAACTGCAGCGGCTCATCCGCTCCATGCCCAAGGTGGTGATCGCCCTCGTGGCGGGCTACGCGATCGGCGGCGGCCACGTGCTGCACCTCGTCTGCGACCTCACGATCGCGGCCGACAACGCCGTCTTTGGCCAGGTGGGGCCGAAGATGGGGAGTTTCGACGGCGGCTTCGGCGCCAGTTACCTGGCCCGCGTCGTCGGGCAGAAGAAGGCGCGCGAGATCTGGTACCTGTGCCGGCGGTACGACGCACCCCAGGCGCTGGCCATGGGCCTGGTCAACGCTGTCGTGCCGGTGGCGCAGCTCGAGGCCGAGGGCCTCAAATGGGCGCGCGAGATCCTCGGGCACAGCCCGCTGGCCATCCGCTGCCTAAAGTCCGCCTTCAACGCCGACGTCGACGGCCAGGCGGGCCTGCAGGAACTCGCCGGCAACGCCACGCTCCTCTACTACATGACCGAGGAGGCGAAGGAGTTCCACCGCGCCCAGCGCGAGAAGCGCCCGCCCGCGGCCCGCAAGTTTCCCTGGCTGCCGTGACCGCCGCAGCTAGGGATCGGCGCGCCGCGGGGTCGGGCTGCCACCGCGACGCCCGAGGGTGTAGGTGACCGTCTGCTCGATCCGTTCGCCGGCCTTTATCGTCGTCAACGGACCAAGCAGCTCGAGTTCAACGTAGGCGAGGGGATCGGCGTTGGTGTAGATCTCGGCGGAGCTCCCGTGGTCGGGATAGGCGGCACCCGGAACCACATCTCTATCGAGGCTCAGGGTCGAGGTCGCTCCGATCCAAAGCAACGTGGCGGTGCGCAACCCGATCTTGTGGTTGGCCGCCGGATCGCGCGTGACCACCAGCCAGGGAGATTCCGTTTTCATGGGCGGCGCGGCGTAGCCGCCAAGAAGGACGGGCACGCCATCGGCGGTCGGGCTTTCGGGAGCCGGCGCCCGGACCGCCTCGGGGTCGCGCAGTTGGGTGATGGTCCACACGCCGGCCTCCACCGGAGGGCCCGAATTTTTTTCGAACGTGGTGGTGATCGCCATCACCGGCGCCGCGTGCCGGAGCGTGATGCGCCGGCGCACCTGCAGCCCGTAAGCCGGATCGGGTGGAAACACTAGCGTGACGGCGCCGTCGCTGATTTCGGCTTGCGCCGGCCGGCCGTCGAATCCCGCGGGCGGCGGCCAGCCGCGGCCCGCGATCAGGGGCCAGGCCGCCTGCGGCGCGGGCCAGACCTTGTCACCGCCGTAATTGACCCACCCATTGGGGTCCTGGCTGGCGCGCCGGCCATCGACAGTTGGATTCTCCCAGAACGGCCCGTCCGCTTCACCGACGAAGCGGAACTGCATTACCCGTCCGATCGCGGGAACGATGACGGCCTCGACCTCGCCGTTGCGCAGAAACACGGCGTCGGGCCAGCCGCGATACCCGCCGCGGTTGATCTGGACGTCAGGGTTCGGGGTGGACGCAGGCTGGCTGCGGCCGGCACCCGGCACGATCAATGCGATTCCCAGCGCAGCGAGTGAGGCCGGCTTGATCATGTCAGGACCATTGCAGCGGGGCACGCCGTCTCAGGCAAACTCGACCTCGCAGGCCGGATCGAGCGGCAGATCCACATGGATCAGGCTGCGGTTGAACGCCGTGGCGTCGGGCATGCGCAGCGTGAACCCGTAGGCCTCGCCGAGGGCGATGTGGCTGCAGGCGTTTTCGTCGAGCAGCGGATGGTGGAACAGCCGGCCGGTCCGGGCGATGGACGTCGCCTCCGGGACGAGGGCGACTTCGCCGAGCCGCGCGGCGCCGGCATCGATCGCGAGCAGGCGGTGCAGGAGTTCCTCGCCGGTGCGCGCCCGGGCGCGCGTGACGCCGCCGCGGTGGAATTCCAGCTCGATGCCGTCGACGACCGCCCCGCCGCAGGCCACGGGCCGCGCGACGCGCACGGTCCCTTCCGCGGAATCCTTGTGCGGCAGGGTGAAGACCTCCTCGGTGGGCAGGTTCGCGAGGAAGGGCCGTCCCTCGCGGGTGGCCAGCCGGGCGGTGCTCCAGACGTGCTCCCGCGGCAGGGCCACGGTCAGGTCGGTGCCGGGAGCGCGGAAGCGCACGGTCGCGGGGCGCCGGGCGTTCAGTTCGTCGCGGCGGCGCGCAAGGCCGGCGAGCTGCTCGTCCCAGGCGCCGAGCGGATCGGGCCCCGTGATGCGGCAGGCCTCAAAGAGTGCGGCCCACAGGGCCGGCAGGCGCCCGCCGGTGGCCAGGTCCGGATAGACGGCGTCGGCCCACGCCGGCGTGGGCGCCGCGGCCAGGGTCCAGTTGGTCGCCCCGGCGGTCAGCTGCGCGGCCACGACGCCGAAGAGCGCGGCGGTGCGCTGCCGGAGGCGGGCGACGCCGGCGGCGGGCACATCGGCCAGCAATCCGGGATGGCTGCTTTGCAGAAAGAGGAGCGCGTCGCCGCGGTCCACGTGGCGCAGCATTCGGGACGTTTGGCGGCGCAGCCGCGCGCGGAAGAACCACCCGGGTCCGTCGCGGGCGGCCCGGCGCAGCCGCGCCTCGTCGCCCCAGATCACGCGCACGGCGGCGGCCCCGTGCGCCCGCGCCGCCGCCCCGACCGCGGCAACGAGCCCGGCGGCACCGCGGGCGACGCCCTGCAGCTCGTAGGGATCGGCGATCAGCAGGCGCTGGCCGGGGCGGAGATTCAGGCCGACGCGGACGATGACCTCGGCATAGCTCCGGAGCTGAACCTCGAACGATGGCGGCACGGAGTTATCGTCGCCGCTGGCGGCGCGCCGCCAACAAAAAAGCCCGGCGCGGCGGCCGGGCTGACGGGGTGGGTGCCGGGGCGCTATTTGCCCAGGCTCTTGCGCAGGTCGGGAATCTGTCCGGACGAGCCGAGCTTGTCGTTGCGGCTGGCGATGAACTTCGCGTACTCGTCCATGAAGATCTTCCCCGGGGGCCGGAAATCGAACTCGGCCGGCTTGTCGCGGAAGAATTCGCGGTGCACCCGGGTCCAGACCAGGCGGCCATCCGTGTCGATGTTGATCTTGGTGACGCCGAGCTTGGCGGCGGGCAGGTATTCGTCGACATCCACGCCCACCGCGGTGCCCAGTTTGCCGCCGGCGGCATTGATGCGCTGCACCTCATCCTGCGGCACGCTGGACGAGCCGTGCATCACGAGCGGGAAGCCGGGGATGAGTTTCTTGATCCCCTCGATGACCTCGAAATGGAGGGACTGGCGGCCCTTGAACTTGTAGGCGCCGTGGCTGGTCCCGATGGCGGCGGCGAGCGAGTCGCAGCCGGTGAGCTTGACGAACTTCTGCGCCTCGTCGGGCTTGGTCAGGCAGGCGTTGCCTTCCTCGACCTTGATGTCCTCCTCGACGCCGCCGAGCATGCCGAGCTCGGCCTCGACGGAGATGCCCTTCTTGTGGGCGGCCGCCACCACGCGCTTCGTGATCTCGACGTTCTTGTCGAACGGCTCGTGCGAGGCGTCGATCATGACGGAGCTGTAGAAGCCGGAGTTGATGCAGTCGTAGCAGGTCTCCTCGTCGCCGTGATCGAGGTGCACGGCGTAGATGGCCTCGGGGAAGATCTGGTCCGCGGCCCGGATGATGGCCTCGAGCATGCGCTTGTCGGTGTATTTGCGCGCGCCCTTGGAGATCTGGATGATGAAGGGGGCCTGCGACTGAATGCAGCCGCGGAACAACCCCATCGCCTGCTCGGCGTTGTTGATGTTGTAGGCGCCGACGGCGTAGCGGCCGTAGGCATGTTTGAAGAGTTGGGCCGTGGTGACGATCATGGGAGGGCGGGTTGAGCGATACGGAAACGGACGCTACCCCGTCGCGCAAACCACGGACAAGCGTATTCTGCCGGTGGCCGGCGCTCGGACGCGCCCCCGCCGTGACGCCGGCGGCCTAACCGCCTCCGGTCCGCGGCGTCGCGCGCGGCGCGGCCCCGGTGGAAGCGGCGGGCGTGCCGCCGCCCTGACCGCCCCCTTGGCCCCCGTTCATGAAGGTCTGGCGCAGCAGGCTCTGGAGCTGCTGCTGGGCGGCCTGCTCCTGCTGCATCTGCTGCAGGGACTGCAGCTGGTCCCCGGTGAGCACGGTGCCAGCCTGGGTCACCGCGGTCGGGGTGATCGTGGGACCGGTGACATTGTTGCCGAACAAGCCGCCCATGATCCCGCCCATCCCCCCGAAGCCGCCGCCCCCGCCGCGCGGCCCGCCGCCGTTGCCGCCGCCGGCCGGCGCGGAGTTCTGGGCCAGGATCTGGGCCAGCTGCTGGGTCTGGTAATCCTGCAGCTGCGGCACCCCCGCCGCCGCCAGGCGGGTCTGCAGCTCGTTCACCTGGTTCCGCTGCGGGGCCGTCTGGAGATAGTTGTTGTACTGCGCGTAGCCGTCGGGCCCGAGCAGCGACTGGATCTGGCTGTCCACCGAGGCGTTGGCCTGCTGGATGAGCGCGCCGATCTGATCGCGGCCGCCGACCCCCTGCTCCCGGGCGGCGGCGAGGACGTCGAGGATCGATTCCTGCCGCTCGACCAGAAGGTTGTTGAGTTTGTCCGCCTGGTCGGGGCTCAGCTTGAGCTGCTTGAAGAGGTCGGAATAGGCGAGCTTGACCCGGTCCTTCTGTTGCTGGGTCCAGAGCTTGTTGAACTCCGGGTTGTCGAGCAGGGTCGAGAGGTTGGCGAAGCCGCCGCGGCGGTTGAACCGCCCGCCGGCGCGACCGGCTTCGGCGGACGCGGCGGCGGAATCCGCAGTGGCATCGGCGGCGTCGCTCCCTTGGTTCGTGCGCCGGCGGGCGAGCTGCGCCTCGAGGTCCTTGTTGCGCTTCTCAAGGTCCCAAAGGCGCTTTTGCAGGTCCGCTTTCGCCGGGTCGTCCAGGGCCGCGGCCCGCAGCTTGATCACCTGCAGGTAGAGGTTCCACGCCAGGGCGGCGCCGGCGCACGTCGCCAGGGCGAGGGCGATGATCGAATAGGTCTTGAGTCGGGGACTGGGCATCAGGCTCAATAGACGCGCCCGGACCGGGGGAGTTACCGCCCGCCGCGCGGCGGACCCGGGGGTTCAGCGGGGGGGGAACTCGAATTCCGCCTTGGCCCGGTTTTTGGCCAGCACGAGGTAGGCCTTGAAATGGTTGCCGCGCTTGGAGACGAACCCGTCGATCAGGTCGGTCTTTCCGGTCTCAAGCAGCCGGCGCACCTCCTCAACCGGCACCTCCTTCTGGCAGAGATGGCGTTTGAGCGTGAAGACCACGCGCCCGGTGCCCGCCGGCTTGCGGACGTGGTAGGAGTCGCCGGTCTGCAGGATCTCGCCGCCCAGCAGGCCGCTGGCGCCCACCACGACGGCGCCGGTCAGGTCGGGCGGCAGCCGGGTCTTGCGCGGAATGGGCTTGCCGTCCTTGTCCAGCTTGGGGGCGCGCGGCGGGAACTCCCACACGATGCGGCCGTCCTCGCGTTTGAGGAAGGCGTCGAAGGGCCGGCCCTTGCGGGAAATGAAGCCCTGGATCAGGTCGGTCTTGCCCTCGGCCACGAGCTTGATGGCCTGCTCCGGCGGGATGGGCTTGCGGCACATCAGGCGCCCGACCCGGAAGGTCTGTTTCCAGCCGTCCCCGGCGCGCTCGCGCAGGACGTAGTTGTTGCCCGCCTCGCAGAGCTCCGCGCCGCTGCGCGGGTCGGTCCAGAATGGTGTGAGCGTGGCGGGGTCGACCTTGTCCCCGAAGTCCAGCTCGGTCTTCCACTTGCCGGTCTCGGTGTCCTTGACCAGCCGGAGGGCGGCGGCGAACCGCTGGTGTGACTTGGCGGAGACAAAGCCGTCCAGCGGCCCGATCACGCCCTTGCTCACAAGCTCGCGCACCTCGGCCTCCTCCATTTTCCGGCCGGAGATGATCTTGTAGACGATGAACTCGCCGTCCTGCGACTTGAAGCCCCGGAGGGTCTCGCGCAGGGGTTTGCCGTCGGTTGGCGCGGGGATGTCCGTCAGCCGGGCCGCCGTCTCGTCCTCCTCGAAGGTCTTAACCCGCTCGACCAGCCCGCGCGTCTCGCTCGCGATCTCGCGCATGAACTCGGCGCGGGAGAACTTCCCGTGCTCCATCTGGCGCAGCTTGTATTCCCACTCGGCCGTCATGTCCGGCTTGGTCAGGCCCTCGGCCTTGACCGCGGCCAGAAACAGGAGGAGGCCCTCGGCCTTGGCCGTCGGCACCAGCTCGCGCTGCTGGCGCTCGAGGTACTTCTGGTTGATGAGGCCGTCGATCGTGTCCGCCCGCGTGGCCGGCGTGCCCAGGCCGCGCTCCTTCATCGCCTCGGCCAGCTCCTCGTCGTCGACCAGTTTGCCCGCACCTTCCATCGCGGAGAGCAGCGTGGCCTCGGTGTAGCGGGGCGGCGGCCGGGTCGTCTCGGCGTGCAGCTCCGCCCCGACCGTGACCGCCCGGGGGGGCGAGCCGTCGGCCGGGTCGAGCGCCGGGAGCGCGCGGGCGTCGGGTCCGTCATCGACCGTCGTCTTGCCGTAGACGGCGAGCCAGCCCGGCACGGTCAGCACCTTGCCCTCGGTCTTGAAGGCGTGCCCGGCCGCGGTGCTCACGCGGGTGGTGACGTCGAATTCCGCCGCGGGGAAGAACGCGGCGACGAAGCGCCGGGCGATCATGTCGAAGATCTTCGCCTCCATCTCGTCGAGGTGCTTCGCCTCGTGGGTGGTGGGGATGATGGCAAAATGGTCGGAAATCTGCGCGTTGTTGAAGATGCGCTTGTTCAACCGCACCCAGTCGGCGGCCAGCACCTTCTGGGCGTGCGGCGCGAGGTCGCCGTGGAGGTTGGCCAGCGTCTGCTTGACGGTCGGCACGTAATCCTCCGGCAGCGCGCGCGAGTCGGTGCGCGGGTAGGTGATCATCTTGTGCCGTTCGTACAGCGCCTGCGCGATCTGGAGGGTGCGGCGCGCCGGCAGGCCGAAGCGGTTGTTCGCCTCGCGCTGCAGGGTGGTGAGGTCGTACAGCCGGGGCGCGGTCTGGATCGAGGACTTGCGCTCCTCGGTGACGTCGGCCGGGGGCCGGCCCTGGCAGGCGGCCACCACCGCCTCCGCCCGCGTCTGGTCCCAGATCCGGTCGATCCGGTCCTGGTCGTCGCCCTCGGCGCGCTTGAAGTCGGGGCGCTGGTAGACGCCCTCGTAGGTGCCGCGGGTTACCTGGAAGGTGGCCGTGACGCGCCAGAAGGCGCGCGGGACGAAGTTGCGGATCTCCAGCTCCCGGTTGAACAGGATCGCCAGGGTGGGGGTCTGCACGCGGCCGACGGAGGCGACGTGGCCGGCCCGCGAGCCGTACATGCGCTTGGTCAGCGCCCGCGTGCCGTTGATCCCGACCAGCCAGTCGCTCTCGCTGCGGCAGCGGGCCGCGTCGGCCAGCGGGCGCATTTGCGCCCCGTCCCGCAGGTGGGCGAACGCCTCGCGGATGCCCTCGCTGGTCATGGTCTGCATCCAGGCGCGCTTCACCGGCAGGGCGCACTTCGTCAGCTGGTAGAGGTAGGTGAAGATCAGCTCCCCCTCGCGCCCGGCGTCACAGGCGTTGACCACCTCGCCGACGTCCTTGCGGGCGAGCAGTTTTTTCAGCTGGCTGAAACGGGACTTCGATTCCTCGATCGGCTTGAGGCCGAATTTCTTCGGGATGATCGGCAGGGTCTCGAGGCGCCAGAAGCCGTACTTTTTCTTGTCGATGTCCTCGGGCATCTCGAGCTCGACCAGGTGCCCGACGGCGGATGAGATCACGAATTCGTCGTTTTCGAAGTGCTCGCCCTTCTTGGGCACGCGGCCGAGCGCGCGGGCCAGGTCGGCGGCCACGCTCGGCTTCTCGGCGATGATGAGGCGCTTCATCGGGGCGTGACCGGTAGCCGCTGTGGCGCCGATTTCAAGCCTTACTTTTCTGGTCGAGCCGCGCGCGCGTACGCGCGTGCACGCGCACGCGCGCGAGGGCGGCGGCCCGGAAAGGCCGGGGCCAAGGGGGTCTGCGGCGGCCGGGCGCGGCCGGGCCGGATGGCGGCTCAGGTCGCCGCCAGTTTCGGGGTTTCGGCCAGCGAGCTGTCGAGGGCCTTGAGGAGAACGGCGATCGTCTCGTCGGTCTCGTCACCCATGTTGGCGATGCGGAAGGTCTTCCCCTTGAGCTTGCCGTAGCCGCCGTCGATCACGAGCCCGTGCTTGCTCTTCAGCACCTTGAGCAGGGCCGGCAGGTCGACGTTGAGCGTGTTGGCGAAGCAGTTGAGCGTGACCGAGCCGTAGCCCTCCTGGGGAAACAGCCGGAAGCCCTTGGCGAAGCCCCACTCGCGCACGGCGCGGTTCAGCCGGGCGTGGCGGGCGTAGCGGCGCTCCACGCCCTCGGCCTGGATGTCCTCGAGCTTGGACTTGAGGCCGAAGATGTGCGGGATGCTCGGCGTGCTCGGGGTCATGCCCTTCTCGTGGTTGGTCTGAAATTCGAGGAAGTCGAGGTAGTAGCCGCGGCCGGGGATCCCCTTGGCGCGGTCGAGCGCGCGCTTTGAGACCGAGCAGAGCGAAAGGCCCGGCGGCAGCGCGAGCGCCTTCTGGGTGCCGGTGATCATGATGTCGATGCCGAGCTCGTCCTTCTTGATCGCCAGCGCGCTGAACGAGCTGACGGTGTCGACCACCGAAATCACCCCGGGAAACTGGCGCACCACCGCCATGACCGCTGCGATGTCGGTCATGCAGCCGCAGGAGGTCTCATTGTGGATGACGGTGACGGCGTCATACTGGCCGGTGGCCAGCTCGCGGCGGAGCGCCTCGGGATCGACCGGCTGGCCCCACTCGAACTTGAGCGCGCCGGCCGGCTTGCCGCAGCGGGTGGCTACGTCGTACCACTTGTCGGCGAAGGCGCCGTTCATGCAGGTGAGCACCTTCTTCGCGACGACGTTGCGGACGGCCGCCTCCATCATCCCCCAGGCGCTGGTGGTGCTCAGGTAGACCGGGTCCTGCGTGTAGAAGAGCGCCTGCAGACCCGGCTGCAGGGACTGGTACAGGGCCACGAAATCCGAGCTGCGGTGGCCGATCATCGGCTGGGCCATCGCGCGCAGCGTCTTTTCCGAAACGGCCACCGGGCCGGGGATGAAGAGTTTGTAGCTCATGACGGGAGGCGAGGATTTGATTCAGAAGCCAGGATGC
>DATJUU010000033.1:0-3847 GCA_035502155.1 Opitutaceae bacterium | reverse complement strand
CTACGATCCCCAGCGCGGGATCAACACCCTGCTGATCGAGAAGATCAGCGCCGCCTCCGCCGACCAGCGCGCCGGGAGGGCCGGGCGCACGGCGCCCGGCGTGTGCGTGCGGCTGTGGACCGAGCGCGAGCACGCCCGGCGTCCGGCCCAGGAGCTGCCGGAGGTCAGGCGGCTCGACCTGGCGGAGGTGGTGCTGACGCTCAAGGCGGCCGGCATCGACGACGTCGCGGCCTTCCCGTGGCTCGAGCCCCCGGACCCGAAGTCGCTGGCGCGGGCGGAGGCGCTTCTGGCGGACTTGGGGGCCATCGCGCCGGACGGCGCCCGGCGAGTCACCGACCTCGGCCGGCGGATGCTGCGCTTCCCGGTGCATCCGCGCTACGCCCGGATGTTCCTCGCGGCGGAGCCATTCGGCTGCGTGCGGCCGGTGGCACTGATGGCGGCGCTGACCCAGGGGCGGAATTTCCTGCTGCGCGGCGGCGGCCGGGAGGTGGCGGAGCGGCGCGAGGAGGTGCTCGGCGGCGAGCACGAGTCGGACTTCTTCCTGCTGATGCGCGCCTGGCGGTATGCCGATCGGGCGAACTACTCGCTCGACGCCTGCCGGCGTCTCGGGCTGCACGCGCAGGCGGCCCGCCAGGTCGGGCCCTTGTTCGAGCTGTTCCTGGAAATCGCCCGCGGCGAGGGGCTCGACGTCGCCGAGCGGCGCGTGGACGGCGCGGCGGTGCGCAAATGCGTGCTGGCCGGATTCTCCGACCACCTGGCGCGGCGGCTGGACGCCGGGACGCTGCGCTGCGAGTTGATCCACGGGCGCCGCGGCCAGCTGGCGCGGGAGAGCGGCGTCCAGAACGCGCCGCTGTTCGTCGCGGCGGAGGTGACCGAGATCGAGGCGCGCGGCGAGGCCACGGTGGTGCTGGGTCTCGCCACCGCCATCGAGGAGGCGTGGCTGCCGGAGCTGTTTCCGGACGACTACCGCGATGTCACCGGCGTCGTCTACGACGAGAGCGCGCGGCGCGTGACCGCCCGCCGGGAGCGGCGTTTTCGCGATCTGGTGCTGGAGGCCAAGCCCACGGGCGAGGCGCCGCCGGCGGGGGAGGCGGCGGCACTGCTCGCGCGGGAGGTGCTGACGGGGCGGATCGTCCTGCCGGCGTGGAACGAAGCGGTGGAGCAGTGGATCACCCGCGTCAACTGCCTGGCGAAATGGTTCCCGGAGCTGGGCGTGGCGCCGATCACGGCGCCGGACCGGACGACGCTGATCGAGCAGATCTGCCTCGGATCATTCGGGGCGCGTGAGCTGAAGGACAAGCCGGTGATGCCGGTGCTGGAGAGCTGGCTGACACCGGCCCAGCGGGCCGCGCTCGAACGGGAGCTACCCGAGCGGCTGGTGATGGCCAACGGGCGGCGGTCGCGGCTCACCTACGCCGCTGACGGTCCGCCGGTGCTCGCCGCGCGCATCCAGGAGCTTTATGGCGTGAGCGGCCGGTTCGCGCTCGGCCGGGGGCGGGTGCCGGTCCGCATCGAGGTGTTGGCGCCCAACCAGCGCCCGATCCAGGTGACCGAGGACCTCACGGCATTTTGGCGCGACATGTATCCGAAGGTGAAGGCCGAGCTGGCGCGCAAATATCCGCGCCACGAGTGGCGCTGATGCCTGCGCGGCCGGTGGCGGCCGGCCGGCGGCGAATTTCGCAAAACTAGAAATTTGACTTGCGTTCGCCTGGCGGGACGGTCAGGGTCCGGTGCATGGCACAAGGCAAACAATTGGAGGACATGGAAGTCTGGCAGGCAGCCGAGGCGCTCGTCGTCGAGATTCATCGGCTGACCCGCGAGGGGACGCTGGCCAAGGATTACGGCCTGAGCGATCAACTCCAGCGGTCGGCGGCGGACGTGATGGGCAACATCGCCGCCGGGTATGAGCAGGGTGGGCGCCATCTGGCCGAGGGTCTCATGGCCGCCAAGGGCGCGGCCGGCCGGGTCCGCTCCCTGGTTCATGTGGCCAAGGAACTCGGGCACCTTCCGGACCAGCGGCGGGCGGAACTGCTCGAACGCCTGACGGCGATCGCGCGGCAGCTCGGCGGGTTCATCCGCTATCTGGAGAAGGGGCCCGCGCCGGCGGCGCCGTCACCGGACGGACGCCCGGGCCGGCCGCCGGCGCCGCGGGCGGAGGCGGCCGACGATCCCGCCGAAGCGCGGCGGGGTTTCCGGGGCTGACCCGCGCTACCTCCGCTTGCGCCCGTTCTTGGCCTCGATGTTCAGGTAGGTCTTGGCCAGCATCTGCGACTCGTAGAACTCGAGCCAGCGCACGCCCTCGCGCGACGTACCGGGCGCGGGGCAGACGGCATCCTTTTTCGCGGACGGATCTTGCCGTAAGTGTCCGCTACTGTCCACTGTCGGACGGCGATTCAAAATATCGATTGGCTTCGGGTTCAGCCGTCGGGAATCCCAGACGCGCGACGGAAAGAATCTCTCCGGTAAAGCGCGGGCCGGTGGTTGACCCGCCTATGTGGTTATTCCCCACGACGATTTCGGGTTGAGCGCATGGATAGGCGCGGTAGGGAGCGTCAATCACCGTTTGTCCGTCCAAATCGACCCGGATAGAATCCCGAAGCCGATCCAGCATTTCCCGGGGGACCGTTTTCCACGCCGGATCATTGAGCGGAGGAAAGAGCGCGGCGCTCGTGATCGTAACAGTATGCACTTGCCCATCGTCGATGATGGGTTCGCTGATTCGACCACCCACTCCCCAATGATCGACGCCCAATCGGAAGTGGCGACCTGATTCGTAGATGATATAAACGAAATCGCCGGCGCCGGCGTGGCCAGTCACCAAGAGCGGTTCGTGGACACCGGGAAGGAACGGCGGAAACCGAAATGCAATCTCGATCGGACCGATGCCCGCGGTGGCAAGCTCGGGCGGCGGCAACGGGGCAATCGTTTCCGGGCGAAGGGTGGATCCGCTGAAGGCGTCCTTGGCTGTGCCCATCTCGTTGGCGTTAAATCCAAACACAACCTGATAAGGCAACGTTGGGTGCGAGGGTCGGTTGATGCAAATCAGCCACCGACCATCGAACTTGAGTTTTAGGGCTCTTGTCATCGCGGGCTCTTTGCCGGGCGGAGTTCGCAGCGGCGCAAAATCGATATCCAGGGTGTGTTCGCGATCGGGATCCAAAGATACGACGCGGGTTTCGACACCTCCGCCGTTCATCGAGTCGTGACCAAAACGAACACGGCCGGGGCCGAGGTAGGTGACGTAGACCATATCGCCTGCTGCCCGGCTTCCCGTCGATAGGAGAGGCTCGCTGATGACGTAGGTGAACGGCGGAAATCTCAGGTGCAGGCGCACCGGGCCGGTCCATCCCTCCCGCCTGATGACGCTTGGCGCAGGGAGATCCAAATGCATGACCCGATAGATCGTACCGGGAAAGCGTGGCGTCGTGAGACCCGCGATCGGACTGCGGCCGATGTAGATGTGCAACGGATCGCTGGGGTAAAAATCGGAGGCCCCGTGCAGCACGCAGATGCCGTCGAGGGTAACGTGGACGCGCCGGTGGAGGGCGTCGCGCAAGGGCTGCTCCCAGTCGGCCAGCGCGGGATGTTGATCCGGCGGGTAGAGGGAGCCCAAGTCCGCGGTTAGGACATGAGAGACCTCGGGATCGAACGGGACCGCGGCTCCGCGCAGATCGGGGTCACCCAGATGCACAAAGCCGAAGCGAAGGTGGCGGGCATCCACCCGCTCAGCGTACAAATAGTCCGTGCCGGCGCCGGTGGCGATCACAGGGACACGCCGAGCCAGCGGCAGCTGTCGCAGCGACAGCTCGAGTTGTACCGGACCCGTCTTGAAGCCAATCGCTGCCTC
>DATJUU010000032.1:0-10057 GCA_035502155.1 Opitutaceae bacterium | reverse complement strand
GAGGACCACCGCGCCGGCCCCGTCGCCGAAGAGCACGCAGGTGGAGCGGTCCTCCCAGTCGAGAAAGCTGGAGAACTTCTCCGCGCCGACGACGAGCGCGTGGCGGTGGCGGCCGGCGGCGAGCAACGCGCGGGCGACCTCCAGGGCGTGGATGAAGCCGGCGCAGGCGGCATTGACGTCGAAGCACATCGCGCCGTCCGGCAGGCCGAGCTTGCGTTGGACGAGGCAGGCGGTGGACGGCATCGGCATGTCGCCGGTGACGGTGGCGAGCACGAGCAGGTCGATATCGGCCGGGGTCAGCCGGGCGTCGGCCACGGCCGCGGCGGCGGCGCGGGCGGCCAGCTCGGAGGAGGGCTCATGGGCGCCGGCGATCCGCCGCTCCCGGATGCCGGTGCGCGAGGTGATCCACTCGTCGGTGGTGTCGACCAGTTTCGCGAGGTCTTGGTTGGAAAGGATCTTTGCGGGGGCGTGGGAACCGGTGCCGAGGATGGCGATGGACTGGCCCATGAAGGAGGGGGAGTGCGGGATGCGCGCCGGGTCAGGCGGCCGGCGCGTGGAGAATCTCGTTCGCCTTCGCGATATCGAGCACGATGCGGTGGTTGAGGTCGGACTGGATGGCCTCGTTGGCGAGGCGGATGGCGTTCTTCCACGCCTGCCGGTTGCTCGAGCCGTGCGCCTTGACGATGTTGCCCTTGAGGCCGAGGAGGGGCGCACCGCCGTAACGCTCGGGGTTGATGCGGCGGCGCAGGGCCTCGAACGCCCCCTGGGCGAGCAGGGCGCCCGCGGCCCGCATCGGGTTGGACTTCAGCTGGTCGCGGAGCTCGCCGAAGATGAACTTCGCGAGCGACTCCCAGCTCTTGATGCAGATGTTGCCCACGAATCCGTCGCAGACCACCACGTCGACGTGGTTGGAGAAGAGCTGGAAGCCCTCGATCGGCCCGACGTAGTTCACGAGCGGGCTGATGCGCTTGAGCGCGTCGTGGGTGTCGGCGATCACCGAGTTGCCCTTGCCCTCCTCGGTGCCGATGGTCAGCAGTCCGACGCGCGGCTCCTCGCACCCGAGTTCGATCCGGGCGTAGTTGGCGCCGATGACGGCGTTGTGGACGAGGTGCTCGGGGCGCGACTCGGGGTTGGCGCCGGCGTCGATGAGCACGAAGTAGCCGCCCACGTGGGGCAGGATCGGCGCCAGGGCCACGCGGTCCACGCCCTCGAGCGTGCGGAGCTTGAGGATGCCGGACGCGACGAGGCTGCCGGTGTTGCCGCAGCTCACCGCCGCGATGGCCTCGCCGTTCTTCACCAGCTCGATCGCCCGCGTCATCGAGGCGTCCTTCTTCCGCCGGATGGCCAGCAGCGGCTTGTCGTCCATCGTGATCACCTCCGAGGCGTGGACGAGCTGGAGCTGGGGATGGCCAGCGAGGCCGGCCTTGTCGAGCAACGGCTGCAGCACCCCCTCGTTGCCGACCAGCGTCAGCGGATTCAGGCCCGGATACTCCGCCAGGGCCAGCTTGGCGGCCTCGACGACCTCGACAGGGCCGAGATCGCCGCCCATGGCATCAACGGCAATGCGACCGGCGGAAGGCGCGTCTGCCATCGCGAGGGAGCAGGGGTTGGGAAACGGACCCGGAAAATCCGGGCGGAATCAAACTTCCACCGTCAACACCTGGCGGCCGCGATACATGCCGGTCTTGGGGTTGACACGGTGCGGCCGAACGGCGCCGCCGTCCGCCGGATCCCGGGCGATCTGGGGGGCCTGGAAAGCGTTGGCAGCCCGGCGGTTGGCGCTGCGGCGCTTGGATTGTTTGCGTTTCGGATTGGCCATGGGAAGAGCGGTTCGAAGACGTCGCGGCGATCGGAATGCGCCGGCGACCTGATCGGAAGTGCCCGAGTAAAGGTCGCCGTCCGGCGCGGTCAAGACATCATGTAGCCGCGGCGCAACCTCCTCAGCGCAAGTAAAGTGCGCTTAGCAGCGCCGCCATGCCGAAACGGTACCAGGCGAAGGCGGCCAGGCCGTGGCGGCCGAGGTAGGTGACGAGGAAACGCACCGCCAGGGCTGCAAAGACCGTGGCGACCACAATGCCCAGCAGCACATGCGGCCACCCAAACACGGCAATCATCGCCCCGCCGGACTCCCAACCCTTGTACAGCGTCGCCGCCGCCAGGGTCACGAAGCCGAGCAGGAAGCTGAATTCGGCGGCCTTGGGGGGCTCGAAGCCGGCGAAGTAGCCACCGACGATCGTGGTCATCGAGCGGCTCGTGCCCGGCCAGAGGGCGAGGCATTGCATCAGGCCGATGCCGAGGGCCCGCCGCGCCGGGAGGTCGGCCGGATTGAGCACGCGGTTGGCGGAGGTCGCGTACTTCCGCCGCCAGCGCTCGGCGGCGATCATCAGCACCGCGCCGCTGATCTGGGCGACGACCACGGCCTCGACGGAGAACAGGTGCCGGTCGATCCAGTGGTCGAGCGCCAGGCCGACCACCGCGGCCGGCACAAAGGCGATGAGCAGGTTGCGCAGCAGCCGCAGCCCCGCCGGATCCTGCCCGAACAGGCCGAGGACGACGCTCAGCAGCTGCGGCCAGTAGAGCAGGGCCACGGCGGCGATGGCGCCGAACTGGATGACCACCGAGTAGGTGTCGGCCGCGAGCTTGAGCGTCAGCGGTTCGCCCGCCGGCTGCCGGGCCGAGGGCGGGTTGAACCACAACGGCGCGCCCGCGGCGTCCCGCAGGGGCGTGTTGTCGTCGAGGCGGAAGGCATGGGTGGCGATAATAAGGTGGCCGGTGGAGGAGATCGGCAGGTATTCCGTGATCCCCTCGATCACGCCGAGCACGAGGGCGTCACCGACGCTCAGCTCCGCGACGGGCCGCCCGGGGCCCGCGACCGCCAGGCCGAGCGGCAGGCGGAAGGCGGCGAACGCCAGCACGGCGGCGAGGCCGAGGGGGAGCAGGAGGGCGCGGCGCACGCCATTTTGGTCGGCCATTTCGGCTCCGGTGTCGAGCTTATGGCGGCGGTTTTTCGGCTTTTTCTCCCGGCGGTTGTGACCCAGAGTGGCGGCTGCGATGTCTGCGCTGGCCGATCTCACCGCCCGGCTTCTGGCCGGAAAGGAACTCGACTCCGCCGAGGCGCGCGCCGCCGCCCTCGCGCTGGCCGCGCCCGGGGTGGCCGATGCGGAGAAGGCCGCCTTCCTGACGGCGTTCGCCGACCGGGGCGAGACGGCGGCCGAGGTGGCGGCGTTCGCCTCGGTGTTCCGGACGCTCGCGATCGATCCGGGCATGGGCGAGTGGGCGCCGCGCGCCCTCGACATCGTCGGCACCGGGGGCGACCACATGGGCGGCTTCAACGTCTCGAGCCTGGTGACCCTCGTGCTGGCCTGCGCCGGCGTCCCGGTGATGAAGCACGGGAACCGCGGCATCACCTCGAAGTGCGGCAGCGCCGACCTCATGGCGGCGCTGGGCGTGGACCTCGCGGCGCCGCCCGAGAAGCTCCGCCGGGCGATGCGGGAGCTGGGCTTCGTCTTCTTCTTCGCGCCGGCCTACCACCCGGCCTTCAAGCACGTCGCGGAGGTGCGCCGCACCCTGGCCGCGTCCGGGCGGCGCAGCGTGTTCAATTTCATCGGGCCGCTCATCAATCCCGGCCATCCCGCCCACGTGCTGCTCGGCACGTTCGCCGAGACCTGGACGGTCAAGCTCGCCGCGACCATGGAGACGCTCGGCGCGCGGGCCGGCGTCGCCGTCACGGGCGTGATCGACGACGGCCGGGGCATCGACGAGCTCACGACGGCGACGCTCAACCGCGTGCGCGGCTTCGGGCGGCTGGCGTCGGTCGACGCCCACTGGCGCGCCGCCGACTTCGGGCTGAACCAGGCCCCGTTCGCCGAGATCCGCGGGGGCGACGTGCCGACGAACGTGGCCCTGGTCGAGGCGATCCTCGCCGGCCGGGGCCCGGCCGGCCTGGTGGACACCGTGGTCCTCAACGCCGCGGTCGGCCTCTGGATCGTGGGCCGGACAACCGGGGTGAAGGAGGGCCTCGCGCCGGCGCGAGAGCTCTTGCTCGGCGGCGCGGTGCAGGCCAAAATCGCGGCGACCCGCGAGTTCTTCGGGCCATGAAGCGGCGGTATTTTGGCACCGACGGCGTGCGCGGCCCCTCCGGCGGGCCGGTGGTGAACGAGAGTTTCGCCTGCCGGCTGGGCGCGGCGGCGGCACGCCATTTCCGCCACCGGGGGGCGGCGCGCGGCGCGGAAGTCCTGCTGGGCCGCGACCCGCGCCAATCCGGGCCCGCCCTGGAGGCGGCGGTGGCGGCCGGCATTGCCGCGGAAGGGCTCCTGCCCGTGAGCCTCGGCGTGGTACCGACCCCGGCGGTGGCGCGCGCCGTGCGCGGGGGCGGCGCCGCCTTCGGCGTGGTCATCACCGCTTCGCACAATCCCGCCCCTGACAACGGCATCAAGTTCTTCGGTCCCGGCGGCCTGAAACTCGACGAGGCCGCCGAGGCGGCGATCGAGGCCCAGCTCGAAGCCATCGCCGCGCCGGCTGCCGGTGGACCGGCGGCGCCAATTTCGCGGCCGGAGGCGGCGCGCGAGTACGTGGCCGCGGTGGCGCGCCTGCTGCCGGCCGGGCACGGCCCCGGCGAAGGCGATCCCGCGGTCGCGCTCGCGGGCTGGACGATCGCGCTCGACACAGCCAACGGCGCGGCCTGCGCCACCAGCCCCGCCGTGCTCCAGGCGCTCGGCGCCTCGGTCGTCGCGATCGGCAACGAGCCCGACGGCCGCAACATCAACGCCGGGGTGGGGAGCGAGCACCCGGAGCAACTCTGCGCGCTGGTGCGGAAAACCGGCGCCCGGCTCGGCCTCGCCCAGGACGGCGACGGCGATCGGGGCCTGCTCTGCGACGAGCGCGGCGGCCTGCTCGACGGCGACGAGATCCTGACCTTGCTGGCCGTGCACGCGCTCCGGCACGGGCGGCTGGCCAACCGGACCCTCGTGGTCACGGTGCAAAGCAACCTCGGGGTCGACGCCGCGGTGGAGGCGGCGGGCGGCCGGGTCGTGCGCACGCCGGTGGGCGACCGGGAGGTCGCCGCGCGCATGCAGGCCGAGGGCGCCACGCTCGGCGGCGAGTCCTCCGGCCATATCATCTGCGGCGAGGTGTCGACGTCGGGCGACGGGCTGGTGGCCGCGCTCAAGGTGATCGAGGTGATGCGCGCGACCGGCCAGCCTCTGTCGGAGCTGCGCCACGCGCTGAAGAAATTCCCGCAGGCCACCGCGTCGCTGCCCGTGGCGGGGCAGCGGGCGCTCGACCAGCTGCCGGGCCTGCAGGCGGCCATCCGGGCCACGGAGGCCGAGCTGGGCGCGCGCGGCCGCGTGCTGGTGCGCTACTCCGGAACGGAGCCGAAAATCCGGCTGCTCGTGGAGGGGCCGGACGCCGGGCCGGTCCACGCGGGCCTCGCGCGCCTGCAGCGCGCCGTGCGCGCGGAGCTGGCGGATGGCTGACCGCGGCCGCCGCCAGGCGGCGAGCACGACGAGCAGGTTCCGCCGGCCGGGGCGGCGTCCGGCCGGCGCGCTTGACAACAGCCGCGCCGCCGGGGAAGCCGTGGGGCCGCATGGAAGCCCCCGCCGCCCCGCCCGCCGCCGCCCGCGTCTATTGGACGGCGTTCATCGGGCTGCTCTTCGACTACTACGACCTCTATCTGTTCATCTATCTCGAGCGGACGCTGGCGGAGGCGTTCCGGCTGACGGCGGCAAGGAGCAACGCCCTGCAGTTTGCGGGGCTGGCGGGCGTGGGCGTGGGCGCGCTGGCGTTCGGCTGGCTCGCGGACCGCTGCGGGCGCGGCCGGATGATGCTCGTCGTCTTCGGCGTCTACGTCGCCGGGCTGGCCGGCCTCAGCGGGGCGTGGGACTATTGGAGTCTGCTTGGCTTCCGGCTCCTCGCCTCGCTGGCGCTCGGGGCGGAATGGGGGATCAGCCACACCTACCTCGCCGAACGGGTCGACCGGCCGACGCGCTACCGGTTCTCCGCGCTGCTGCAGTTCGCGATCCTCGGCGGGCTGCTGGCGGCCCTGGCGCGGAACTCGCTGCTCGGGGCGTGGGGCTGGCGCGGCCTTTTCGCCGCGTCGATCGTGCCGGTGGTCGCGCTGTCGCTGGTGCGCTGGAGAGTCCTGGCATCGGAAGTCGAAAGTCCCAAGTCTCAGGTCACAGGTCAAAAGTCGGGCCCGACGACCTTGGACCTTGGACCTGGAACTTTGGACGCCCGCAATCCAGGCTCCCAAGCTTTGGCTTTTGCGATCTGCTTCGCCTTGGCGAGCCTTACCATCGCCAGCGGCACGATCAATGTCTTCTTCGCGAAGGACCTGCCCCAGTCGGCGCTCTACACGGTGTTCTTCTGGCTGAACGTCGCCCCGGGGATGCTGCTGGGCGCCTGGGTCGTGCGGCGGCACGGCGTGGGCCGGGCGCTCGCCGCCTACGCCCTGGCGCTGGTGGCGCTGTCGGTCTGGGCGTGGGCCAGCGCGTGGCCGGGGCGGGCGCTGGCCTTCGCGCTGGTGCTGCCGGTGCTCAACGGCCTGCCCTTCGGCCTGATGGGGGCGTTCTTCAACGAGGTGTTCGGCGCGCACCGCACGATGCTGTCGGGCGCGGCCTACAACCTCGGGCGCATCCTCGCCGGGTTCTCCCCGGCGCTGATCACGGCGCTCGGCCTGCACGCGGGCGGACGTTACTTCCTGTTCACCGCCGCGCTCGGCGCCGGCGTGCTGGTCCTGAGCGCGGCGGCGGCGCGCCTGCCGCGGCGGCTCTGAGGCCGGGACCCGGCGGCCCTCAGACGCGGAAGAGCGCCCCGAGCTTGCGGCCGAGCAGGCCGCTCATGGCGGCGATGGTCACGCCGAGGAAGAGCATCGCCCAGACGCCCAGCGCGCAGGCGAGGAACCGGCCGTCGCCCAGCAGCTGGAACAGCTCGAAGATGGCCTTGGTGATCGGATAGAACACCTGCTTCTGCGCGAGGATCAGCGAGTCGGACACCTCCAGCATCGCGAAGGCGAAGGCGAGCAGGCCGCCGGCGATGAGATTGGCGGTGATCAGCGGCAGGGTGACGCGGATGGTCGCGCGGACCGGCGGGCAGCCGAGGTTCTGCGCCGCCTCCTCCAGCGCCACGCTGGTCTGCTGGAAGCCCGCCGCGGCGGAGCGCACCACGTAGGGCAGGCGGCGGACGGCGTAGGCGATGATCAGCAGCGCGGTCGGGTTCTCCACTGGGTTGAGGAACGCCAGCCAGCGGCCCTCCTGGCTCATCGCGAGGAACCCGAAGGCCAGCACGAGGCCGGGCACGGCCAGCGGCAGGATGGAGAGAAAGTCGAGCACCTGCCGCCCCGCCACCTGCGTGCGCACCACGACATAGGCGATGGCGACGCCCAGCACGAGGTCGACCACCGTGGCGACGCTCGAGTATTTCAGGCTGTTGGCGATGGCCGGGACGGTCAGGTCGTGGCCGAGCGCGAGGCGGAAGTTGTCGAGGGTGAGGCCGCGCGGCAGCACCGTGCCGTGCCAGTGCCGGGAGAACGCCACGAGGACGACGCCGAGGTGGGGGAGCACGGCGGCCAGCGTGATCCCGGCGAAGAGGGCGGTGCACAGCCACGCGCGCCGCGGCGGCAGCGTCCGGGGGCCGCCGATGCTCGTCGCCTTGGCCATCATCGCGTAGCTGTCGCGCCCGAACAGGCCCTTGCCGACCGCGTAGAGCAGGACGCTGCTGACCAGCATGATCACGACCAGGGCGTAGGGGAACGGGTTGCCGCCGATGTCCTTCAGGCCGTAGAAAATCTGGACCGACATGACGCGGCTGTAGTCGAAGATCAGGGGGACGCCGAGCTCGGTGAACGTCCAGATGAAGACGATGGTCGCGCCGGCGAAGAGCCCGGGATTGATCAGCGGCAGGGTGATGCGGCGGAAGCGCCGCAGGCCGGTGCAGCCGAGGTTCTCCGCCGCCTCCTCCATCGCGGGGTCGACGTTGGCCAGCGCCGCCACCGCGTTCAGGTAGATGATCGGGTAGAGGCTGAGCGCCTCGATCAGGGCCACGCCCCAGAACTGGCTGGCCGCAAACCAGTCGAACGTCCAGCCGGCCGGCCGGAGGTGCGCGGCGATGAGCAGGGCGTTGACCGCGCCGTACTGGCCGAAGATCTGCTTGAGGCCGATGGCGCCGACGAACGGCGGCAGGATCATCGGGACCAGGATCAGCGAGGCGAGCACGTCCCGTCCGGGGAAGCGGAAGCGATCGAAGAAAAAGGCCGGCGGGAGGGCGAGGAGCAGGGCCAGGGCGGTCGTGGCCAGCGCGAGGAGGAACGAGTTCTTGAGGCAGTCGAGATAGAACGGGTCGGCCAGCAGCGCGGTCAGGAAACCGAACGTGAGCCGGCCGTCGGCGTTGACGAAGCCGCCCCGCAGGATCTGCAGCAGCGGCCACAGCAGGAACACGGCGAAGAACGCCGTCGTGGCCACGAGCACGACACGGGCGAACGACCTCGACATCGCGCGAGAGTAGGGCCGCCGGCCGGCGGCGAGACAAGGCGGAAGTGGGCCGCGCGCCGGCTCACCCGCGGCGCTTCAGGTGCTTGACGAAGGCGGTGAGCGTTTCCCGGCTGACGTGGTGCTCCATGCCCTCGGCATCGGCGTGCGCGACGTCGCCGGGGACACCGAGCGACTGCAGGAAGGCGGCGACGACCTCGTGGCGCCGGCGCGACTCCTCCGAAAGCCGGCGCCCGGCGTCGGTGAGGAAGATCGAGCGGTACGGCTGGGTGGTGACGAAACCGGAGCGCTGCAGGCGCTGGAGGGTGCGGTTGACCGTCACGTGCGTCACCCCCAGCCGGCGGGCGAGATCGGTGACGCGCGCCTCCCCGGTCGCGGCGATGAGCTCGCCGATCATCTCGACGTAATCCTGCGCGGTCTCCTGGGCGTTCTCCGCGCGGGTGCGCTGGAGGGCGACGGGATGGGACGGCGACGACTGGCGGCGGCGGGGCACGCCCCAGACATGACCGAAATGCGGGGAAAAGGGAAGTCCATTGACAGCCGAGGCTCAACGTTGTAGCCGTGGCTACAACTTGGAGACCAAGCAACTAGAAAGCCGCCCGCCCGCCGTCCCCGGCCACCTGTCGCTGGAAGGCATGCACAGCAGCGTGCCGCTGCCGCCGCTGCAGGCCGGTTTCTGGGCGCAATGGCGGGCATTCGTCGGACCGGCGATCCTGGTCAGTGTCGGCTACATGGATCCGGGCAACTGGGGCACGGACCTGGCGGGCGGCGCCGAGTTCAAGTACGGCCTGCTTTGGGTCGTGGGCGTCGCCAGCCTGATGGCGATCTTCATGCAGGTGATCAGCGCCCGGCTGGGCGTGGTGACGGGCAAGGACCTGGCCCAATGTTGCCGCGAATGGTACCCGCGCTGGACCCGCTGGCCGAACTGGCTGCTGTGCGAGCTCGCCATCGGCGCGTGCGACCTCGCCGAGGTGCTGGGCAGCGCCGTGGCGCTCAACCTGCTGTTTCACCTGCCGCTCCTCTGGGCGGTGATCATCACCGGGCTCGACGTGCTCCTCCTGCTGGGGCTGCAGCGGTTCGGCATGCGCACGATCGAGGCGGTGGTGCTGCTCCTGGTGGCGACCATCGCCGTCTGCTATTTTGTGGAAATCTTCGTGCTGCCCCAGACCCAGCCCCATTTTGGGGAGATGGGCTTTGCCCTCGTGCGGCCGGCGTTGGCGCAAAGCGGCATGCTGGTGGTGGCGATCGGCATCATCGGCGCCACCGTCATGCCGCACAACCTCTACCTCCACTCCGCCCTGGTGCAGAGCCGGCAGCTGCAGCAGGACGCGGTGTCGATCCGGCGCGGCATCCGGTTCAACACGATCGACGCCGCGGCGGCCCTGACCATCGCCTTCTTCGTCAACGCGGCCATCATGGTGCTGGCGGCGCTGGTCTTCTACGGGAAGACCCGGGTCACCGTCCCGGGCGGTGCCGTGGTGCAGTTCACGCCCGACAGCGACTGGATCCGCGTCGCCTACCTGACGCTCGCGCCGCTGCTGGGGACCGCCCTGGCCAGCACCCTGTTCGCGGTG
>DATJUU010000031.1:0-11008 GCA_035502155.1 Opitutaceae bacterium | reverse complement strand
ATCCCGCGCTGGGATGCACGAGCTGGCGGCCGAGCAGGTCCTTGAACTCCGCGAACCCGCCGCGCGCCGGCAGCCAGAGGTACTCCCGCATGGCGCGGGCGATGAGGTCCGCCTCGCGTTGGTAGGGCGCCGGATCGTGGCCGAGCAGCCGGGCGAGCCGCGCCGCCATCCGGTTGTCGTAGTAATTGTAGGCCGAGGCGTAGGCGACCCCGCCGCCGTCGTACTCCAGGTCGTCGCTCGCCCAGATGTCGGCGTAGGTCTCGTACAAGGGCAGGCGGTCGGCGCCGAACTCGCGCCGGAACAGCCGCCGCTCCCACGCGAGGTGCCGTTCGATCACCGGCCAGAGCTGCCGCGCCAGGTCGAGGTCGCCGGTCCACAGCAGGTGCCGGAAAAGCACGTCCATGTAGACCAGGTTCATGTCGTAGTGGCTGTTCGACAGGTCGCCGTTGCTGTGCAGGGCCGCCTCGTTGCGCGCGAGGTTGGCGCCCGTGTCGGCCGGCGGCAGCCGCGCCGGGACCGGCTCGGTGTTCTGCCGCGCGGCCCAGGTGGTGAGGTAGCGCCGGGCGCGGTCGTGCCAGCCGAGCGCGTCGAGCGCGTACGGCCCGCGCCAGCCCAGCAGCGGCGTCCGCCAGGCGATTGCCCCGTGCATGATCAGGTCCGCCGGCCCGTCCCATACCGCGTCCGCCGCGACGTCGAGCGCGCCGACGGCCGCGTTGAGATACGGGTCCGGCGTGTCGACGGCCACGCGGCCGCGCAACGCCGCGAAATGCGCCTCCGCCGCGGCGAAGATCGCCGGCAGCTCGTCCGCGCGGTAGGCCGGTGGCAGCGGATAGGTGACCGGCGGCGCCGTCCGGCCGGGACGCGGCGCCGTCACCTCACGGTAGGTCGCGAGGTCGCCCGCGCCGGCGCCGACCGCGGTGATTCGTTGCAGCAAAAAAAACAGCGGCGTGCCGTTGCCCAATTCGACCCGGCCGACGATCACCGGGCGGTCTGTCGCTGTTCCCGCCGAGGCCAGCAGGCCCGCGCAGTCCGACCACTGCGCCGCGTCCGCGACGGCCGGCCGGGCGCCGGCCGGCAGCACGCCCGCGATGGTCGCCGGCGGACTCGCGAGCGTGAACGCGTCGCCCGCGATCGTGAAGGTGTCGTCGCGGCAGAATTCCGGCCGGAGCTGGAAATACTCGCTGATCGGCACGCGCTCGGTGCCGATGTCGCCGTCGCGCTGGCCGCGCTGGCCGTTGGCGCCGCCGTAGGCGAAAACGAGGTCGAGCGGTGCAGCCGGCCTCGCTGAGGCCGGTTGGCCGGGGTCCGCGACCCCGGCTACATATTCGGCGCGCACGATCAGGCCGTCGGTCTGGTCGAGCGCGATCGCCGCCAGCCGCAGCACGCCGCCCGGGCCGAGGAGCGGGTCGCGGATTTCGTAGCGCATCTCGCCGGGCCGGTAGCGCGCGACCACGGTGGCCGCCTCGTGCAGCCAGTTCGCCCGCCCGCCCGCCCGGAGCCCGAAGCGCAGGTTGCCCCCGCGCCCCGGCAGGTAGAGGGAGAATTCCGGCCGGTCGCCCGCGTCGACGCGGAAGGCCGTGTTGCCGCCGTAGAGCGGGCGGTTGAAGAACTCGGCGCCGTTGGTGATGACGAAATCGCCGCCGTCCGGCGTGTAGCGGGGCGGGCGCGCGATGTTGTCCGCCAGATTCGGCGTCAGCCGCGCGGCCGCCGGCGCCTGCGCCCACGCCGCGCCCCCGCCGAAGGCGAGCAGGAGGACGTACGCCCGGGCGCGCGGGATCATGACCGGCCGATTCAACGCGCCGCGAGCGTGCCCGCAAACGTATAAACGCCGAGCCGACGGCGGCGGCGGCCCGGCCGCCTTCAGGCCGCGGATGCGGACGCCGAAGGCACCGGCCGCGCGCTGCCCGCTCTCGGTGACCGTGCCCGCCCGAAGGCCGGCGTGAGGGGGCCGGCCGGCTCAGAACCGGATCTTCACCCAGAGGCCCTTGGCGCCGTTGCGGTCGTCGGGGGAGACGTAGAGGTAGTTGAGGCCGGTGCTGCGCTCCTCGGTGAATGCGCTGATCTGGTACTGATCCTCGGGGATGATCATGTACCGCTTGCGGATCGGGCCCACCGTCAGCTCGAAGCGCCGCCCCGGCGCCTCGGCGACCACCACCACGTCGCGCGTGAAGTAGTTCTCGACCGAGACGCGCATCTGCTTCCCGCCGGCGGGCGGCCGCCAATCCTGGCCGAGGCCGTCGCCGTAGGCGATCGCCCGGTCGCCGTTCTCCCCGCAGCCCGCCAGCGCCACGGCCGCCGCCACGCACATCGACCGGAGGAGCATTCGCATGACCCGGGCAGAATGCCGGACCGGCCGCAAATGTCAGGCGCATTTCCGCCCCCGGGCCGCGCCCGCCGCAATTTCTGCTGACTTCCGTCACCGGCCCGCCATGGTGGAAACCTTCCAGCCCCTCCGCCGCCCGCCCCGCATGGCGCCGCCCCGGACGCGGACCCCGTCCGCCTCCCGCCGGGCGGGCACCTTCGGCCGGTGGCGCCGCGCCCGATCATTCCACCCCGGAAAGGAGCCCGCCATGTTTGAAGCCGCCGAACTCGGTCGCACCCTCAGCAAGGAAAAGTACGACGCCGCGCTGCCCCGGTTGCGGGCCAAGCTGCTCACCGCCCACTTCGCCCTGCGCGGGCAGAAGTTCCCCGTCCTCGTCATCGTCTCCGGCGCCGACGGCGCCGGCAAGGGCGAGGTCGTCCACCGGCTCAACGAGTGGCTCGACCCGCGGGGCGTCGAGACCCACGCCTTCTGGGAGAAAAGCGACGAGGAGTCGGAGCGCCCGCCGTACTGGCGCTTCTGGCGCGCCATGCCGGGCCGCGGGCGCATCGGCATCTTCTTCGGCTCGTGGTACAGCGCGCCGATCATCCGCCGGGTCTACGGCGAGACCAAGACCAGCCAGTTCGACCGCGAGCTCGACCGCATCGCCGCCTTCGAGAAGATGCTGGTCCAGGACGGCGCGCTGCTGGTGAAGCTCTGGCTGCACCTGCCGAAGAAGGCGCAGCGGAAGGCGCTCCGGCGGCTGGAGAAGGAGGGCCGCACCACGCCGACCGACTGGAAGCACTTCAAGCTCTACGACAAGTTCACGCGCGTCTCCGAGCGTGCCCTCCGGCACACCGACGCCCCCGGGGCGCCGTGGCATCCGATCGAGGCCACCGACCGCCACTACCGCGAGTTCACCGTCGGCACGATCCTGCTCAACACCATCGAACACCGGCTGAAGGAGGCCGCCGCCAAAGCCACCGCCAAGGCCCCCGCGCCCGCCGCGCCGCCGGCGCGCCCGGCCCGGGCCCACAACCACGCCGACTCGATTCTCGACCACGTCGACCTGAGCCAGCAGCTCACCACGGCCGGGTACCAGAAGGCGCTGGAGAAGCAGCAGACCCGGCTCGCGCGGCTGATGTGGGTCGCGCGGGAGAAGAAACGCTCGATGGTCATGGTCTACGAAGGCTGGGACGCCGCCGGCAAGGGTAGCGCGATCCGGCGCGTGACCCAGGCGATGGACCCGCGGCTGTACCGCATCGTCGGCATCGCCGCGCCGACGGACGAGGAGCGCGCCCAGCACTACCTCTGGCGGTTCTGGCGCCAGCTCCCGCGGGCCGGCTTCACCACGATCTTCGACCGCTCGTGGTATGGGCGCGTGCTGGTCGAGCGGGTCGAGGGCTTCGCCAGCCCCGCCGAGTGGGGCCGCGCCTACCAGGAGATCAACAACTTCGAGGAGCAGCTCAGCGACCACGGCATCGTGATCAACAAGTTCTGGGTGCACATCAGCCCGGACGAGCAGCTGCGCCGCTTCAAGGAGCGCCAGACCATCGCCTACAAGCAGTACAAGATCACCGACGAGGACTGGCGGAACCGGAAGAAGTGGGACGACTACAAGCTGGCGGTGAACGACATGGTCACGCGCTGCAGCACCGAATTCGCGCCGTGGACGCTGGTGGCGGGCAACGACAAGAAGTTCGCCCGGGTGCAGATCCTGAAGACGATCGTCAAGCGCCTGGAGGAGGCGCTGTAACCGCCGGCGCCGCCCCGGCTCATGTCGATGGCCGACAACGTCAGCCCGCATCGGCCGGCCGGCCGGGCCGGCGACCTCTGGGGCGGATTCGCGGCGATGCTCGTGGTGCTGCCCTCGTCCGTCGCGTATGGCGTGGCGGTGTACGGCCTGCTCGGCGCGGATTACATCGGGCTGGGCGTGCGCACCGGCCTGCTCGGCGCCATCGCCCTCGGCGCGGTGGCCGCCGCGCTGGGCGGCGCCCCCCGGCTCATCTCCACCCCGAGCGCGCCGGCGGCGGCAACGCTCGCCGCCCTCGTCGCCCAGCTGGCCGTCGGCGATGCCGCCGGCCCGATGCCGACCGATCGAATCCTCCAGCTGCTGCTCCTGGTGGCGCTGCTCTCCGGCGCCCTGCAATGCGTCTACGGCTTCCTCGGCGGCGGGCGCCTGATCAAATACATCCCCTACCCGGTGGTCGCCGGCTACCTCAGCGGCGTCGGGCTGCTGATTTTCCTCGGGCAGGTGCCGAAGTTCTTCGGCTGGCCCGCCAACACGCCGCTCGGCACGGGGCTCGCCTCCCTCCCGCTCTGGCGGTGGCCGGCGGTCGTCGTGGGCGCGGTGACCGTCGCCGGGATGGTGCTGGCGCCGCGCGTGACCAAGGCGGTGCCGGCCACGATCCTCGGGCTGCTCGCGGGCATGCTCGCCTACCTCGGCCTGGGCCTCGTCCGGCCCGAGCTGCTCTCGCTTGCGCACAACCCGCTGGTGCTCGGACCGGTCGGCGGCAGCGCCCGCGCGCTCGGCGCCGCGGTGGTGGGCCACTGGACGGTCCTGGGCGGCCTCCGGCTCGCGGACGCCGGCGCCCTGCTCGGGCCGGCGCTCACGCTGTCGATCCTGCTCTCGATCGACACGTTGAAGAGCTGCGTGGTGGTCGACGCGCTGACACGCAGCCGCCACAACTCGAACCGCGAACTGGTGGCGCAGGGCGCGGGCAATCTCGCCTCGGCCCTCGTCGGCGGCATGCCCGGCTCGGGCATGATGGGCGCCACGCTGGTCAACGTGAACAGCGGCGGGCGCACGCGCCTCTCCGGCGTGCTCGAGGCGGGTTTCGTCCTCGCCGTCTTCCTCCTCTTCGGCAACTGGATCGCGTGGGTGCCGGTCGCCGGCCTCGCCGGCATCCTCTTCGTCGTCGCCTTCCGCATGTTCGACTGGGGCAGTTTCGCCCTGCTGCGCCAGCGGTCGACGATGCTCGATTTCGCCGTCATCGCGGCGGTGGTGGTGGTGGCGGTGGCGTTCAACCTTGTCGCCGCCGCCGGCGCCGGTCTGGCGCTGGCCATCCTGCTCTTCATCCGCGAGCAGATCCGCGGCTCAGTCATCCGCCGCAAGTTCACCGGCGACCGGATGTCATCGACCCGGCGCCGCCTGCCGGACGAGCGGGCCGCGCTCCAGCAGCAGGGCGCCCGAACCACGATCTGCGAGCTGCAGGGCAGCCTGTTCTTCGGCACCACCGACCGGCTGTTCACCGAGTTGGAGCCCGACCTGAAGCAGTGCCGCTACCTCATCCTCGACATGCGTCGCGTGCAGTCGGTCGACTACACCGCGGCCCACCTGCTGGAGCAATTCGAGGCGATCCTGCGGGAGCGCGGTGGCTTCCTGCTTTTCAGCCGGCTGCCGTCGAGCCTGCCCTCCGGCCAGGACCTGCGCGCCTACTTCGCCCAGGTCGGCGTGACCCACGGGAAGGAAAACGTGCGCAAGTTCGACACCCTCGACGACGCGCTGCAGTGGGTGGAGGACCAGATCCTCGCCGAGGCGCGGCCGCCTCCGGCCGGCGACGAAGCGCCGCTGGCGCTGGGCGAGATTGAGTTGCTGCGCGACTTCGAGGCCGACCAGACGCTGGCCGCCCTGGCCCCGTGCGTGGCCGAACGCACGTGCGCGCCGGGCGAGTTGATCTTCCAGACCGGCGACACCGGCGACGAGCTGTTCCTCATCCGCCGCGGTTCCGTGCGCCTCTTCCTGCCGGTCGGCGAGGGCAACTACCACAATCTGGCCTCCTGCGGCCGGGGCGACTTCTTTGGCGAGGTGGCGTTCCTCGACCGCGGGCGGCGCTCGGCCAACGCCGTCGCCCGGACCGCGACGGACCTGTTCGTCATCACGCGGACGGGTTTCGACGAGGTCTCGCGCGCGCATCCGGTGGTCGGCGTGAAGATGTTCGCGCGGCTGGCGCGCGCCGAGGCCCTGCGGCTGCGGCAGGCCGACGCCGAGCTGCGGGCGCTGTACGAGACCTGACCGCCGTGCCGGCCCGGCGGGCGACCGCCGATCCTTCCCGGCCGCCGGCCGCCCAATGCCGCATTGCAGGCCGCGGCGGCCGTGGCACGCTCGGGTGCATGAAATGGGCTTCAGCTTCCCTCGTCGCTTCCGGTTGCCTGCGGTGGCTGACCGCCGCCGCCATGGCCGCGGACCCGGCGCCCCGCACCCTCGCCAACATCGTCGCCGACGCGGCCGGCAGGCTGCCGGCCGGCGGCATCGTCGCGGCTGAAATCGACCACGGCGCCGTGCACTACACCAGCGCGGGCGATTTCGCCCCGCGCGCCGGCATCCCGCCGGAGAAGGTCATCTTCGAGATCGGCTCGATGACCAAGGTGTTCACCGGCCTGCTCCTAGCGGAGACGGTGAACGAGGGGAAGGCGCGGCTCGACGATCCGATCGGCAAATTTCTCCCCGCCAGCCTGAAGCTCGCGCCCGAAGTCGCGGCGATCACCCTGGAGCAGCTCGCCACCCACACCAGCGGCCTGCCGCGGCTGCCGGAAAATTTCGCGCCGGCCGACCGGCTCGACCCCTACGCCGACTACGGCGTGCCCGCGATGGACGCCTTCCTGGAGAGCTACCGTCCGGCGAAACCCGCGCCCCAGCCGGCGGACTACTCGAACTTCGGCATGGGCCTGCTCGGGCACATTCTCACGCTCATCCATGGCAAAAGCTACGCCGCGCTCGTCGCCGAGCGCATCACCGGACCGCTGGGCATGGCGGACACGGTCATCGAGCTCAGCCCCGAGCAGCAGGCGCGTTTCGCGGTGCCCTTCTCGGGGGCGACCCAGGTCAAGCCGTGGCGCCTGACCGCGCTCGCCGGCGCGGGCGCGCTGCGCTCAACCGCGGCCGATCTGGTGCGCTTTGCCCAGGCGCTGATGAGTCCGGGCGCCACGCCGCTCCAGCAGGCGTGGGCGCTCGCCCGGCAGCCGCGGGCCGACATGGGCGGCGAGAAGATCGGCCTCGCCATCATGATCGGCAAGCGCAACGGCGCGGTGAACTACTGGCACAACGGCGGCACCGGCGGCTTCCGCAGCGCCCTCGACTTCTCCCCGGAGGCGGGCCACGCGGTCGTCGTCCTGATCAACAGCGACGCCCGCGAAGCCGAAACGATCTCCGCCGCGCTGACCGTGCCGCCGGCCGACAAGACCGCGCTGGCCGAGCGCCCCGAGGTCCCGCTGGCGGCGGAGAAGGCCGTGGACTATCCCGGCATCTACGAGCTCGGGCCCCACGCCCGCTTCACGGTGCTGCCGGGCGGGGCGAATCAGCTTCTGATCCGCCTGACCGGCCAGCCCTTCGGGCCGGTTTTCCACGCCGGGAACGATCGGTTTTTCGCCCGGTTCGTGCAGGCCGAGTTCCAGTTCAACCGCGGCGCCGACGGCCGTGTGGCCTCGGTCACCCTGCTCCAGAACGGGAAGGAGCTGAACGCGAAGCGCACGGACGAACCGCTGCCCACCGTGCTGCCAACGACCGACGCCGAGCTGCAGGCCTACGCGGGCATGTACGACCCGCCGCCGCTCGCCGCGCTGGGCGGGGCGCCGTTCGTGTTCACCGTGCGCCGCAGCACCCTCTTCGGCAAGCTGGACGGTCAGCCGGCCATCCCGGTGTTCGCGGACCGCGCCGACCACTTCGTTTACGACGTCGTTGACGCGCAGCTGACCTTCGAGCGCGACGGCGGCGGCAAGGTCACCGCGGTGGTGCTGCACCAGAACGGTGCCGACCTCCGTTTCACGCGCGCCGCGCCGTGACGTCGGCCGCGATGTTCAGACTGTCAAACGGTTCCCGGCTTGCCGCGCCGCCCCAGCCGCGCATGGTTGCCGGGCGGCCCCGGCCCCACCGCCCATGACCCCCGACTCTGTCTCCACCGCCCCGGCGATCCCGCCGGACCGTCGGGCCCCGTGGCTCGCCCGCCTGCTTCACGGCGTGGCCGCCGATGCGCGCTTCGCGGCGCGCATGCTGGCCAAGCACCGGGGATTCACCGCCACGGCGCTGGTCACGCTCGCCCTGTGCATCGGGGCGAACACCGCCATCTTTTCGCTGCTCTACGCCCTGGTGATCAAGCCGCTGCCATTCCGCGAACCGGACCGCATCGTCGAAATCTACAACTCGTTCCCCAAGGTCGGCCTGAACAAGCTGCCGAGCAATGTTGTCCAGTACCTCGACTTCAAGGAGCACACGGACGGGTTCGCCCAACTTGCGCTGTGGCAGCAATGGGAAACCACCCTCGGCGAGGAGGGCGGCCCGGTGCGCACCACGGGCGCGATGGCGACCGCGGAGCTTTTCGACGTGCTCGGGCTGAAGCCGCTGCTCGGCAGCTTCTTCACGCTCGAGAACTGCCGGCCCGGCGCGGACCGCGTCCTGGTGCTGACGCAGTCGTTCTGGGAGGCGCATTTCCAGGAGGATCCGGGCGTGCTCGGCCGGACGGTGCGACTGGACGGCGATCCGTACACGATCATCGGCATCGCGCCGCGGGTGTTCGAGGCGTTCGACGCGCAGGTGAAATTCATTCGGCCGCTGGCGTGGGATCCCTCGCGCGTGGCGCCCCTTGCGCGCTACGGCGTGACCCCCAATTTGTACGGCCGGCTGAAGCCGGCGGCCACGGTCGGCATGGCCAAGGCCCAGGTCGCCGCCTTGGAGCAGGCCTTCTATGACAAGGCCCCGCCGCCGCTGCGGGCGTTTCTCGACCGCAGCGGGCACGAGATCGGCGTCGCCACGGTGCAGGCGCAACGCGTCGACCCCGTGAAGTCCACCCTGTTCATGCTCCAAGGCGGCGTGCTTTTCGTGCTGCTGATCGGCTGCGTCGACGTCGCCAACCTCCTGCTGGCGCGCTCCAGCGCCCGGCAGGCGGAAATGGCGGTCCGCGTCGCGCTCGGGGCGGGGCGCGGCGTGATTGCCCGGCAGCTGTTCGTCGAAAGCCTGGTGCTCACGCTCAGCGGCGCCGTGCTCGGGCTGGGCGTCGCCTGGGCGGCCATCCGGGTGATCAACCGGTTCACGGCGCAGTTGCTGCCGCACGCGCTGCCCTTTGCGCTCGACAGCCGCGTCCTCGGTCTGACCGCGCTGGCCGCCGCCGGCCTCGCGCTGCTCATCGGCCTGCTGCCGGTCATCCACGTCCTGGGCTCAAACCTGCACGGCCGCCTGCAGAGCCAGACCCGCGGCGCGTCGGCCGGCCGCGGGGTGCGCGTGCTCAGCGGCACGCTCGTCGCCGTGCAGGTTGCCTTCGCCTTGATGCTGCTGGCCGGCGCCGGCCTGCTGATCCGCAGCTTCGCCCGCGCGCTGGCGGTCGCCCCCGGGCTCGACCCACGGCAGGTGGTCGTGGCGCGCGTCGCCTTCACCGGCGCCTATCGCAACGGCGACCTGCTCGCCCGGTTCGAGGATCGCCTGCTGGCGGCGCTGCAGGAGATGCCCGGCGTCACCGCCGCCAGCCTCGCGAGCGCCACGCCCTTCGGAACCGGCCTGCCGATCAACGCCTTCACCCTGCGCGACTACACCCTCGCGGCCGGCGCGCCCCAGCCGGGCGCCTACCATCTCGGGGCGTCGCCCGATTACCTGCAGGCGCTGCACATTCCGCTGCTCGAGGGGCGCTGGTTCAACCAGGATGACACCGCCAAGAGCCGCCCGGTCCTGGTGGTCGACGCGGATTTTGCCCGACGGTATTTCCCGGGCGACAGCGCCGTGGGCAAGGGCCTGACCTTCGGCGCGCCGCCCGCCAAGCCGGAGGATTGGCCCGTGATCGTCGGCGTCGTCGGCACCGTGCGCCATCTCGGCGTCGAGGAACACAGCGGCAATCCGTTCCTCTACCATCCCCTGACCCAGTTCCGCGCCGGGGCGATCACCATCCTCGTGCGCACCCCGCGCCCCGCAGGCGAAATCGCGACGCTGCTGCGCGACAAGCTGCGCACGCTCGACCCGGCCCTGCCGTTATACGACGCCGGTCCGCTCACGGCCGTGATCGACGCGTCGTTCGACCGCCGGCGGGCGGTGATGCTGCTGCTCGGCTGTTTCGCGGGGCTGGCCCTCCTGCTCGCGGCCGTCGGCATCTACGGGGTGCTCTCCTACGACGTGTCGCAGCGCACCCGCGAGATCGGCATCCGCGGAGCCGTCGGCGCCAGCCGCGGCCAGATCGTCGGCCTGATCCTGCGGCAGGGCCTGTGGAAGGCCGGCCTCGGCCTCGTCGCCGGACTGGCCGGCGCGCTAACCCTGAGCCGGTTCATGACCAGCCTGCTTTTCGACGTGAAGCCGACCGATCCGCTGGCCTACGTGGCGGTTTCGCTGCTCCTGTTGGGCGTGGCTCTGCTCGCGAGCTACCTGCCGGCGCGCCGGGCGGCGAAGATCGACCCGCTCGTGGCGCTGCGGGTGGAGTGAGGCACGCCACACTTCCGCCCAGCCCGGCCACGACGCGGGCTGGTTTTCGACCAAACTTTCCTCGCCGCGGTTGACACGGCGATCTTCCATAATTGAGAAACCGTCACCTGCTTCATGAAGCCGACGGACTCCGATTCCGGACTGAATCTCCGCGTGCTGGTCGTGCGCGGCCAGCGTGTCGTGCTCGATGCCGACCTCGCCCACATCTATGGCGTCGCGACTTTTCGGTTGAATGAGGCGGTCAAACGAAACGCCGATCGTTTCCCTCCGGATTTCCGCTTTCAACTCACCCGCGAGGAGGCCGCCGGCTTGAT
>DATJUU010000030.1:0-2106 GCA_035502155.1 Opitutaceae bacterium | reverse complement strand
CGGCCGCCGGCTTGATCGCCACCCTCGGCGTGCTGACGTGGCGCCAGAGCCGGATTTACCGCGACCTGCCGACGCTGTATCGCGCGACGGTGGAGCGGAACCCGGACTGCTGGATGGCGGCGTTCAATCTCGGCAACCTCTGTCTGGCGGGGCACCACCCGGATGAGGCGGCTACCTGGTTCGAGCAGGCGCTCCGGGCGCGGCCCGACTATCCCGAGGCGTACAACAATCTGGGCGATGCCCAGAGGGCCCAGGGCCGCCGTGACCTCGCCCGGGCGGACTACGAGTCGGCGCTGCGGCTCGATCCCGCCAATGCGGGGGCCTGGGTGAATCTCGGGATCGTGTCCTACGAGACAGGCCGGCTGGCGGAGGCGGAGCAGAGCTACGAGGCCGCGCTCCGCCTGCAACCCGATTTGCGCGCCGCGCACCTCTATCTGGGCAACCTGCTGCGCGAGCAGGGCCGGCTGACGGCAGCGATTCCCCACCTCGAGCACGCGCTCCGCCTGCAGGCCGACGATGCCGTGACGCAGACGAACCTGGCTGACGCCCTTGAGGCCACCGGCCATCCGGCCGCGGCGGTCGCTCACTATGAGGTGGCGCTGCGGCTGCAGCCCGGGCAGGCCGACGCCGAGGACAGTCTGGGCATCGCGCTGGCCGAGAGCGGCCGGATGGACGACGCGGTCGCGCACTTCGAGCATGCGCTGCAGCTCCGCCCCGCCTTTCCGGAGGCGCAGAACAACCTCGGCTCCGCCCTGATGCAGGCGGGCCGCTTCGGCGACGCGGTGCGCCACTTCGAGGCGGCGCTGCAGCTCAAGCCCGATTATCCCGAGGCGCGCGAAAATCTGCGCCTCGCCCGGCAGCGGGCCGCCGGTCTCCGTTGACTCCGCCTAAGATTCGCGGCGCGATCGTGCCGGAGGCCGCTCATGGCGCGGCGGCCGTGAGCTTCAGCCCCCAGTCGTCGTCGGACGGGAAATCCGGCAGCGTGATCTGGCCCCAGACGTTGGCGCGGACCGTGCCGGCGGGCGACCAGCGGCCGGTGCGCGGGTCAAACCATTGCGCCCGGTACGCCCCCTTGGAGACTGCGCCGCGGATCACACATTGGTTCGGGCAGTCCTTCTCGAAGTAGGCGAGAAAGAAGCTCCGGTCCGGCGATCGCGCGCAGTATGCCCAGCCAAGAAAACCCTTGGTGGTGTGCGTCGCGCTCGGCTCCACGAGGTTCGCGTCGGGGACGAGTTCCTGGTAGCGGCGGCCCTCGGACAGGGCAAACTCGCGCAGCCACCGCATCTGGTTGGCGGAATTCCAGAGGAAGGCTTGCCACATGGCCGGGTCGGAGCCGGGCTCGATGTCCGCGCCCCAGATGCCCTCGGCGCCGTAGACGTGGCCGGCGAGGCCGCCGGAGAGGAAGCTGCCGTACATGCCTGAGCGCACGTCGCGGTCGTCGTCTGCGGTGCCGCCGGGGGCCCCGTATTTGTAGGGTGGGTAGCGCTTGTCGGCCATGCCCGCGTAATAGGGTTCGCCGTTGAGCGCCGGCCGCGCGGGCCGGGCGTGGTAGATCTCGGTGAGGTACCAGTAGGCGTCGTGCTCCCGCAGGTTGCCGATCTGGTGGTAGGTCAACCAGCGGTTCTGCGGCGGGCCGCCGAAATTGAGCAGGCTTGAGACCGAGGCGTTGCAGGAGGCGAGGGTGCCGAATGGCGGCGGGCCGTATTCATCAATCACCGCGTTGGCCGCGGCGTTGAGCTGCTGCGTCGTCGCCGTCATGACCGGATAATCGTAGTGCACCGGGCTGAAGAGGCAGTTGTTGGCCTGGTAGCGGCTCCAGACGTACTCGATGTAGCGGGTGTACGACTCGGGCCACGCATAATGCTTCGCCCAGCAGGAAGTCAGGTCGCGGCGCGCCACCTCGATCATCGGGGTGAACCCGTGGGCGTTGAGGTAGTCGATCTTCCGGTCGAGGTACTGGAAATAGGCGGGGTTGATCCGATCGATGTCCGGATAGACGTCCCCGTAGCCCGGCACCTTGCCCGGGAAGAGGAAGGCGCGACCCCCCTCGTTGCTCATGTCCTTCGCCTGCCACCCGGGCCGCGGCCGGTGGGCCGCGATCTCGCC
>DATJUU010000029.1:0-10011 GCA_035502155.1 Opitutaceae bacterium | reverse complement strand
GGCCGGCGTCGTCGTGCATCCCGGCGCGGTGGTCGGCGGCGACCCGCAGGACCTCCGGTTCGACCCCGCCACGACCTCCTGGGTCCAGATCGGCGCCGGCACGGTGCTGCGCGAGCACGTGACCGTCAGCCGCTCGACCGTCGCGGACGGGCGCACGGCGGTCGGCGCGGGCTGTTTCCTCATGGCCGGTGCGCACATCGGCCATGACTGCGAGGTCGGCGACCAGGTGGTGCTGGCGAACAACGTCCTGCTCGCGGGCCACGTCCACATCGGCCCGCACGCCTTCGTGGGCGGCGGGGCCGCGTTCCACCAGTTCACGCGGGTGGGGGAAAGCGCGATGGTGGGCGGCCTGGCGCGCATCACGCTCGACATCCCGCCGTACGTGATGGCGGCGGAGCGCGACGAGATTGTGGGCCTCAACCTCGTCGGCCTGAAGCGCCGCGGCCTGGCGCGCGAGGTGGTGGCCGAGCTGAAGGAGGTTTTTCGCGAGGTCTATTTCGACGGCGGCAACGTCCGGCACCGGGCGCAGGAGCTGCTGACCCGCGGGGTGCAGAGCCCGGAGGCGCGGAGTTTCCTGGAATTCTTCGCCGGCGGCCGGCGCGGCATCGCGCGCGCGCGCCGCGTCTGGTCGACGGAGCAGGAGCCGGGCGAGCCGGTGCCCTGACCAGCCGGTGGTTGAAATCGGCGGTCGGGGGGGCTAACCGTCTGCCATGCCCGCGCGTCCCCCCGAACTGCTCGCCCTCACCTGCGGTGACCCCGCCGGCGTCGGCCCGGAGATCATCGCCGCGTGGCTGCGGGCGAATCCGGAGGCGGCGCGCGCGGCCGCCGTGATCGGCCCGGCGCGCTGGCTGGAAACGCTGCCGGCGGCGGGGCGGCGGGTCGCGGTCGGCCTGGAGGAATTCGCCGCCGAGCCGGGACGCCCGACGGGCGAGGGCGCGCTGGTGGCGTGGGCCGCGCTGGACCGGGCCGCCGCCGGCGTCGCGGCGGGCGAGTTCGCGGCCGTGGTGACGGGCCCGGTGAGCAAGGCCGGGCTGGCCGGCATCGGGTTTGCGCATCCGGGGCAGACCGAGTTCTTCGCGGCGCACTGGGGCGGGGAGCCGACGATGGCGTTTTGCGGCGGCCGCCTGCGGGTGGCGCTGCTGTCCTGGCACGTGCCGCTGCGCGAGGCGCCGCGCTTCTTCACCGCCGCGGCTTTCGCGCGGGTCGTGCGCGCGGCCGACGAGCTGGCGCGCGCGGAGGGCGTGGCCGCGCCGCGCCTGGGCGTGTGCGGCTTCAATCCCCACGCCGGCGAGGGCGGCCTGCTGGGCGAGGAGGAGGAGAAGGTCATCAACCCGATCCTCGCGGCGTTGCGCGCGGACCATCCCGGGCTGTCGCGCTGCGAGCCGGGAGACACGCTCTTCGCGCGGCAGCTGCGCGGCGAGTTCGACGTGGTGATCGCGCTCTACCACGACCAGGGTCTGGCGCCGCTCAAGGCGGTGGATTTCGACGAGGCGGTGAACGTCACCCTCGGCCTGCCCTTCGTGCGCACCAGCCCCGACCACGGCACCGGCTTCGGCATCGCCGGCCGGGGCCGGGCCAGCCCGCGCAGCTTCGCCAACGCGGTCGCGGCGGCCCGCCGCCTGCTGGCCTGGCGGGCGGCCCGCTAGCCGACCGGCGCCCCGGCGGGACCCGTCCAAGGGGCGGTTTTCCGGGGGGAACAATTCCGCGAATTAGGTGTTGTCAACCCCCGGCTTTGTCACAAGAACACGCCACGAATCCGACTTTGTTGACCTACTGATTGATGGCTATTGCACCCTCCTCCGGTGGCCGCCCCGGCTACCTTTCGCGCCGCAAGGTGGATCCGTTCGCCAGCATCCGCCGCAATCACCGGATCAAAGCCGAGCAGATCCGTGTCATCAGCCCTGAGGGCAAGCAGCTCGGCATCCTGGCCACCGGCAAGGCCCTCCAGCTCGCGCAGCAGTTCAATCTCGACCTCGTCGAGGTCGCGCCCGAGGCCACGCCGCCGGTCTGCCGGATCATGGACTTCGGCAAGTACATGTACGAGGAGTCGAAGAAGCACTCCCACGCCAAGACGACGGCGAGCAAGATCAAGGAGATCGAGTTCAGCGTCCGCATCGAGCCCAACGACTTTCTCACCAAGCTGCGGCACGCCGAGGAGTTCCTCGACCACGGCAACAAGGTGAAGCTGCGCCTGAAGTTCCGCGGCCGCGAGATGGCGCACACCGACATGGGCTTCGCGGTCGTCAATCGCGCGCTCAACGAGCTGTCGACCATGGGCCATCCCGACGGCCCGCCGAAGCTCACGGGCCGCAACATCTACGTCATGCTGACGCCGCTGCCGGTCAACCGGCGGAAACTCAAATTGCACGTCCGGGAGAGCGAACCCGCGCCCGCCGCGCCGCCGGCCGCCCCCGCCGCCGTCCCGTCGGCCTGAACCGGGTGGCTTCATGGCGCGGTTCCGCGCACGCGGCTTGGCGGCGATCCTGGCCTCTCTGGCGTGGGCGGGCGGCTGCGCCGGCCCGGCCTCCGCCAACGGCCGCCCCGCGTCCGTCACGCCCGGCCCGGCCCCCGCCGCGGTGTTGCCGGCCCCCGCCGTGGCCGTCGCGGTGACTCCGCCGCCGCCGCCCCGGCTCTGGCCCTTCAAGCACATCTTCGGCGCCGACTATGTCGACGTGGCCGCGATCGCGGAACGCCACGCCCTCAAGCCCGCGTGGGTGACGAGCGGCCGGACCCTCGAGCTCGCCGACGCGCAGGGCCGCGTGCGGCTGAAGTTCGAGGACCACGACCGCAGTTTCTTCCTCGACGGCGTCCGCGTGTTCCTCGGCGATCCGACGGTGGGCTATCAGGGCAGTCTCTGGGTGACCAAGATTGACGTCATCAAGACCGTCGTTCCGCTGCTGCGGCCGGACGAGCACGCCGCCCAGCTGCCGCCGCCGCCGCGGTTGATCGTCCTCGACGCCGGCCACGGCGGCACCGACGACGGCACCAGCAACAAGCAGCTGAAGCTGCTGGAGAAGAATCTCACTCTCGACACGGTGCGGCGCCTCGAGCGGCTGCTCGTCACGCGCGGCTACCGGGTGATCCTGACCCGGGCGGAGGACCGCTACGTGTCCCTCGACCAGCGGGACGCGATCGCCGACGCCGCGCACGCCGACCTTTTCGTCAGCGTGCATTTCAACGCCACCGCGCCGGAGGTCCACGGCGTCGAAACCTGGGTGATGACCCCGCAGTTCCAAACGTCGACCGAGGCCGAGAACGACAAGAGCATGATTCCGGTCGCCTACCCGGGGAACCGCCAGGACTTTGCCAACATTCTGCTGGGTTACGCGCTGCACCGGCGGGTGCTCGCGAGCCTCGGGACGGGGGATCGCGGGCTGAAGCGCCGCCGCCTGGCCGTGCTGCGGATGCTCAACTGCCCCGGCGTGCTGGTGGAATCCGCCTACCTCTCCAACGAGGCCGAGGCGCGCCGCGTCGCCACGCCCGAGTATCGGGAGCGCATCGCCACCGCCCTCGCGGACGCGGTCGACGACTACGCCGCCTTGCTTGCGACCGTCCATCCGGCGACTACTTTGCCCGTGGAAACCCACCCTCCTGCTGTTTCGTCCCACTGACGCCATGAATCCCCGAATCCACCTCCGTCTGGCCGCGTTGCTCCTCCTGGTCGCGCCCGCGGTCCCCGGCTTTGCCTGGGACTACGAGGGCCACCGCATCATCAACCAGCTCGCCCTCGCCGGCCTGCCCGCCGACTTTCCCGCCTTCGCGCGCACGCCCGAGGCGACCGCGCGCATCGCCTTCCTCGCCGGCGAGCCCGACCGCTGGCGGAATTCCGCGGACCGGTCGCTGCAGAACGACAACAACCCGAACCACTACCTCGACCTCGAGCAGCTCGGTTGGGCCGGCCTGGACCCGGCGAAGGTGAGTCCGCTGCGCTACACCTTCGCGCTGCAGTTCGCCGCCGGCCGGGCGGCGCACCCGCAGGTCTTCCCGCCGGTCGACCCGGCCAAGGACGGCGACGGCACCCGCGAATGGCCCGGCTTCCTGCCGTGGAAGATCACGGAGGACACGGCGCGGCTGCAATCCCAGTTCTCCTACCTGAAGGCCTTTGAGCAGGGCGGCGGCACGGCGGAGGAGATCGCCAACGCGCAGGCGAACATCATCTATGTCATGGGCGTGATGGGCCACTATGTCGGCGACGGCTCGCAGCCGCTGCACGTCACCGTGCACCATCACGGCTGGGTGGGCGACAACCCGCACGGCTATACCACTGACGGGCGGTTCCACGCCTGGATCGACGGTGGCTTCATCGCCCGGGCGGACATCCGCTTCGCCCCCCTGAAGCCGCAGGCGCGGGCCGCGGCTGTCGTCGGGTCCGGCGGCGGATCCGACGCGTTGTTCCGGGCGGTGATGAACTATCTCCTGGTGCAGAACCAGCGCGTCGAGCCGCTCTATGAGCTGGAAAAAGAAGGCAAGCTCCGGGCCGACGGCTCGCCCGGCAGCTTCGACGGCAAGGGCTTCATCGAGGAGCAGCTGCTGCGCGGCGGGCAGATGCTGGGCAGCCTCTGGCTGACCGCGTGGCGCACGGCGCCCTCGGATCACTATCTGCTCGAGCAGCTGGCGCGGCGCAACGCCGCGGCGCCCGCGCCGGCCGCGAAGTGAGAGGATTGAGGAAGGGTCCCCGCCGGCGGGCGACGGTCAACCGGCGGCGATCTGCGCCTGCACGACGCTGATGCGGGCGTGCAGGGCCAGCAACCGCAGCCCCTCGAGCGTGCGCAGATCGTAGGTGCGGCGGCCGATTTCCGACGCCAGCGCCGCCAGGGTCCCGGGATGGCCGGCGGCCAGGCGGTGCAGCCGCAACGCCGACTGGAGCAATTCACGCCGGCTGCCCGGGAAGTCCACGCCGGACAGAAAGGCGCGGGTTTCCTCAAGCGAGAAAGGCGGCAGGTCGATGCGCTCGAATAGGAAGAGGTAGGGCCAGACGTGGCCGAGGTCCAATGGGCGCAGCGAGCGCGCCAGAAGCCAGACCGGCTGCCGCAGCATGAGCACGCGCAGCAGGTGCGCCACCCGCGGGGGCACCCGCGCGACATTGTCGACCACGATGGGCTGCCTGATCTCGGGCAGACGGGAGGCGAGCCGGTGCACGCGGGCCGCCATCCTGAGGCCGTCCGGCGCCAGGCCGGCCGCCGGCTCCAGCGTTTCGAGCAGGCTGCCGAGGCAGTGGCACGCTGGCGCCACCACCAGGCGATGCGTGCGCGCGAATTCGGCGACCAGCATGGTCTTGCCCGTGCCGGCGGGGGCGTGCAGCAGGACGTGTCGTTGGGCCCGGTGCGCCCGGTCCAGGCGGGTGAGCACCGTCCGCCGGCCGACAAACGCGAAGGGGGCGGGAAGCGCGCTCATCCGGCGGAGCGCGCGTCCCAACCGCGCAACAACTCGTAATCGCGGCGCATGGCCTCGCTGGCGGCCGGCGTCGTGCCGGGGGCGACGGAGCGGGCCTCCGCAAAGCCGGCGTGGGCGTTGAACTGGCCGGTCAATTCGTCCAGGTAGCGTTCGCTCCATCGGATCAATGCCCGGCTGTAGGCCCGCAACGCCTCGTCGAGGACCCCGCCCAGACGCCCCCGCAACTGCCGCCGGAGCGCGGCGCGCCGCAGGAAGGCGGCCGGCCAGCGGCGCCATCCGCCTGGAAGCCGGCCGGCGGCCAGCACCGGGGCGGGATCGAACAGCGGCCGGCCGGATGGTGACGGAAGCGGAGTGCTTTCGTGGTCGTTTCCGTGGAGGGAGGGCAGGGCGGTGGCCGTGCCGTCGCGGACTTCCCGCAGTCGCAGGTCGAAGGCGGCGCCGATCCGGGCGGCGGTCCGATTTAACTCGCGAGCCAAGGCGTCGGTTGACTCGTCGCCAGCCGGCGACCGGGCAAGCACCCCGGCCGCCGCCGCAAGGACGGTGGCGGCGGCCGGGGTAACGCGCTGGGCAAGGTCGTACAGCTCACGCCGGCTGTTTTCGAGCGCGGCCCGGGCGGCGCCGAGCGCCGCGGCATCAGGCGCCGGGCCCGGACGCAACGGCGACGGCTCGAGGCCGGCGCGCGCGGCCAGGGCGGCCGCCACGGCGTCGCGCAAGGCGCCGATCTTCCGGCGCAGTCCCGACGTTGCGAGTTCGTGATGGCGCGATTGTCGCGGAGCCAGTTCGGCGGCGAACCACTGGTCCGCAAGCCCGGTGTGTCCCGGCGCCACGCTGACCGGAGCCACCGGCAATGCCCGACCCACGGCCGCGGCAAACTGGCCCTGCGCATAACGGAGCGCTTTCTCCCGGTCGGCGGCCGTGAGCAAATCGGCCTTGCTGAGGACGAGGAGCACGTCGGCCCCGCTCTCCAGCAGGGTGCGGGCGACGGCGACATCCTCCTCGCCGGGCGCCGCGGTCGCATCCAGGAGCAGCACGCCCAGGTCGCAGCGCGGCAGGAAGGCCAGGGTTTGCGTCGCACCCGCCGTGGCGAGCGAGCCGAGACCGGGCGTGTCGACCAGACAGATGTCGCCCGCCAGCCGGTCGGTGGGCAGTTCAAGCTGCACGTCCGTGACCAGCCGCCGGTTGCCGGGGTTGTGCTCCTCGGAGGCGAATTCCGCGAGCTGCGCGGTCGGGATCCGGCGGGGTTTTTCGTTGGCCAGGTGCACCACTGCGGCCGCGGTCGGGCCCGCCACGATTCGGATCGGCACCGCGGTGATTGGCGTCACCCCGGTCGGCAGCACTTCCGTCGCCAGCAGGAAGTTCAGGAGGGAGGACTTGCCGGAACTCACCCGGCCGATGAATGCGACTGTCCACCAATTCCGTTCCAGGCGGTCCAGCAGCCGGCCCAGGGGGGTGCGAAGTTCGACCATCCCGTGGGCGGTGACGATGCGTTCGAGCTCCCGCAGCAGCCGCACTTCGTCACGAGTCTGGTCCAGCCGGGCCAGGCGCGCGGCCAGGTCGCCACCGAGTCCGGATTCGAGGTAGGCGAGCAGCTCCGTGAGCACGGTGCGGATCTGGGCCCGCAGCTCCACGACGTGCGCGGCGGTGGTCTCGTCGACGCCGCCGTAACCGCGCAGGTGGTCGGGACCGAGGTCCTCGAGGGCGATGTCAATCGAGGTCAGGGTGCAGCGCAGATTCCAGAGCGCGCTGATCCGCGGCGGAGTCACCGGGATGGCGCAGGCGTCCAGGGCGGCGCGGAGGGCGCGGCGCAGGCGGGCCGCCTGGTCGATGATGACCTTGCACTGCACCGGCGTGGCGTCGGCCAGCGTCGCGGTGAAGATCGCTCCCTCCGCGGCGGGAGCCAGGCCGGCCAGCGCCTCGCTGAGCAGGCGGTCGGTGTATTTGAAGGCCGCCGCCAGCGTATTTCGCTGCGGGTCGTTCAGGTCGAGGGAGGACGGCGTCATGATGGCGGGCCGGCCAGGGCGGGGCCCGGGGGTTCCCCGCCGGTTTGCAGCACGTGGGCCAGCGGCCGCGCCACGTCGGGCGGGGCGCCGGCGGCAAGGTCGCGGACCACCGCGGCCACATCGTAGGCGGCGCGCCGCAGCATCACTTCCCCGTCGCGCCACAGCCCATAGGACGCGCGGGCATCGTGGTTCTTGGGCTGACCCACGCTGCCCGGGTTGACCAGCATGGTGGTGCCGAAGAGCCGGATGAAAGGCCGGTGCGTGTGGCCGACGAACAGGAAATCCGGCCGGCCCGCCAGCTGGATCTCCTGCTCCCACCGCTCCCGTGGATGGTTGATTTCGAGGTAACCGTAAAGGGGATCGGAAGGGACGGCGTGACAGAGGAAGCAGCGGGCGTTGCCGAGCCGGCGGGATTCGCCCGCGGGAAGTCCGGCGAGGTAGGTCTTGGCTGCGGCGTCGAGTTGGGCGGCGTTGTGGCGCTGCATGGCCGCGGCCAGGGCGCGGTAGGGGGCGGAGCACCGCGGATCCTCGTCGCAGCCGAGGGCGCGATCGTGATTGCCCTGCACGATCCAACCCGGCTGGGCGTTGGCCCGCGCCCAGCTCACGCACTCGGCCGGACGGGGGCCGTAGTTGACGAGGTCACCGAGGCAGATGACGCCGTCGACGCCGGGCTCCGCCGCCAGCACGGCCTGCAACGCGGGCCAGTTGCCGTGGATGTCCGAAAGAATCAGGATCTTCATGACTCGCTACCTGGTATTCGAGGTAGGAGTCATCAGCCGGGGGGCGATTTGCCGCCCGGCAAGTCTGCGGGGCGGTCAGGCGAACTCCATCGCCACTATGGAGAATAAAGCCAGTTGCTCGATCGTGTAAAGGGTGACGATTCGGTTAGTGAGACGGAGGCGAACCCAGATAGCGGATGGCGCGCACCTTCTCGAGGGTGACGAGCCCGCCGCCGATCATTTTGTCGAGGACGGGCAGGAAGGCGTTGATCTTCTCCTCGCTGTCGGTGATCTCGATCACGACCGGCAGATCGTAGGACAGGCGGAGGATTTTGTTGGTGTGGAGCCGGCTCGACTTGCCGTAACCCATGGCGCCGCGCAGGACGGTGGCGCCGGCGAGGTGCAGCTCGCGGGCCTTGAGGACGATCGCCTCGTAGAGCGGGTGGCCGCCGTGGCGGTCGGACTCGCCGATGAAGATGCGGAGGAGGACGGAGTCGTGGGGAAGTTCCATAATCAGACGCCTTTCCAATGATTGAGCCACAGGGCGGCGACATAGCCGAGCCAGACCGCCGCCAGGCACGCCACCACCGAGCCGAGGACATTGCCGCCCGCGGCCAGCCACTCGCCGTCGCGGGCGAGCGTGAGGGTCTGCAGGCTGAAGGAGGAGAAGGTGGTGTAGCCGCCGCAAACGCCGGCGGTAAAGAACTGGCGCGCGGTCGGGCCCGCCAGCGTCCGGCCCTCTGACGGATCGGTGAGGGCGGCGAAGAAGCCGATGACGAAGCAGCCCGTGACGTTCACCAGCACCGTGCCCCACGGGAAGCTTTCGCCGAAGCGGTTGGCGGCCCAGCCGGAGACAAAGTAGCGGGCGGCGGTCCCGAGCGCACCGCCGGCCATGACCCAAAGGTAGAGGCGCAGCATGATTCCGAAAGAGGTTGGGCAGGAGTCATCAGCGTCCCGCGGCGGCGGGGGCGGTTCGCCCTGACGGGCCGGCGGAATCCATCGCCGGCGAGAGTAGGAAATGAACTCCCGGGAAAACGCAAGCCGCGCGAAAGCGGGCTCGAAAACCGGGGGCGCCCCGGTACATTCGCCCGGATGCAGCGTTGCGGCAGATGGTGGCTGGCCCTGGGCCTGCTCGCCGGCCCCCTGGCGGCCCCGGCCCGCCCGGCGCCGGGCGACGCGGCCGACCTGGCCCGCCGGGTCGTGATCCTCGCCACCGCCGCCAGCGCCGACTCCCTGCGCCTCGCCCGCTACTACGCCGCCCGACGCGGCATCCCGCCCGCCAACATCATCGCCCTGCCCCTGTCGCTCGACGAGACGCTGACGTGGCCCGAGTTCATCACCACCCTCTACCAGCCGCTGCAGGACCAGTTGGTGGCGCGAGGCTGGATCGACGCGATCCCCAGCAGCCTGACCGACAGCCTCGGGCGCAAGCGCTACGGCGTGTTCACGCACCACCTCAGCTACCTGGTCGTCTGCCGCGGCGTGCCGCTGCGCGTGGCCCACGATCCGGCATACTACCTCGACGAGCCGCGGCTGACGCTGCGGCCCGAGTTCCGCACCAACCAGGGCGCGGTCGACTCCGAGCTCACGCTGCTCGCCCACAGCACCTACAACATCAACGGCTGGGTGCCCAACCCGCTGTTCCGCGTCGAGCACCCGTTCCCTTTCGAGGCCGAGCCGGTGGTGAAGGTCTCCCGTCTCGACGGGCCGACCGAGGAGGACGCGCTCGGGCTGGTCGACAGCGCGCTCGAGGCCGAGCGCAGCGGCCTGCTCGGGCGCTTCTACGTCGACGGGCGCGGAACGCACACCGACGGCGACGAGTGGCTGGATCTCGCCCTCACCCAGCTCCAGGCGCTCGGCTTCGACGGCGACGTGAACCGCGCGGATGAGACCTTCCC
>DATJUU010000028.1:0-11328 GCA_035502155.1 Opitutaceae bacterium | reverse complement strand
CATTTCGACTTCTTTCTCGCCCAGCCCGGCAACCCGCTCTTCATGGTCTCGACGCGCAAGCTCGATCCCGACGGCCTGCTCAACACCTTCGTGGCCGGCGCGGTCATCGCCTACTCCGCCCACCGCCTCGGCCTGCATCCGGGTCCGGTCGACATCCTGCTGTTCGTGGTCCTCGTCGGCTGCGGGCTGCTCGTGCACTACAGCCTGTTCCTGATCACCACCTCGACGACCTTCTGGATCATCAAGACCGAGGGCATCGAGGGCAGCTACTTCACGCTGTTCGATTTCTCGCGCCTGCCGCGCGAGGCGTTCCGCGGCGTGGCCAACGTGCTGCTCGTCTACGCCCTGCCGGCGGTGGTGGTGAGCAACGTGCCGGCGCGAACGCTCATCCACGGCTTCCAGCCCGCCTATGCCGCCTGGCTCTGCGCCGCCAGCCTCGGGTGGTTCGCCTTCGCGGTCTGGGTCTTCCACCGCGGCCTCAAACGGTACGCCAGCGCTTCGTCATAGCCGGCCTCCGCCGGCAAGTTTCAAGTTCCAGGTTCCAAGTTTCAAGAGGTCGGACAAGGCGGAACACAGACCGGGGATCGATCCCGGCGGCGATTTGAAGCTTGGACATTCCTTGGGATTTGGGATTTGAGACTTGGAGCTTTGCCCCGATGGCGAACGACGACCCAGCCCTGACCACCTTGCAGCACCGCCTCGGCTACCAGTTCCGCGACCCGGCGCTCCTGCGGTGCGCCCTCACGCACCCTTCCTATCTGCAGGACGACCCCGCGGCCGGGCCCGGCAACCAGCGGCTGGAGTTTCTCGGCGACTCGGTGCTGCAGCTCGCCCTGTCCGGGGCGCTTTTCCAGCTGCTGCCCGACGAGCGCGAGGGCGCGCTGAGCAAGCGCCGCGCCGCGCTCAGCCAGGGCCGGTTCCTCAGCCAGCTGGCCCGGGACCTCGGGATCGACGCCGCGCTGCGGCTCGGGCAGAGCGAGGAGCAGACCGGCGGCCGCGCGCGCGCCTCGATCCTCGAGGACGCGTTCGAGGCGCTGGTCGGCGCCGTCTACCTCGACAGCGACTTCGCCACCGCCCGGCGCCTCGTGCTCGCCTGGTACGGCCCGCTGCCGGACCGCCTCGCCGCGCTGCTGGGCGAGGACAACCCCAAGGGCCGCCTGCAGGAGCTGGTGCAGCCCGTCCACGGCAACCGCGCCCTGCGCTACGAAGTCGTGCACACGGCCGGCGCGCCCCACGCGCGCGAGTACGAGGTCAGCGTCAACCTCCACGACCAGCTGCTCGGCTCCGGCCGCGGCGCCTCCAAGAAGCTCGCCGAAGAGGCCGCGGCGCGGGCGGCGCTGGCCTCGTCCGCGGTCGCGCCCAAACCACCCTCCTGAACCCGGGGTGACCCCGGGCGGCATCCCGGCTGGACCGGTTGTCAACTATTAGTTGACACGGGGCCGGGGCCCGCCGGCGGGGCCGGACGCCGCGCCCCGGGGCCGCCCCGGGGACCGGGTCGTGTCCGGCGCCGATTTGTGTGTCGCGGGCCGCCGGACTCCGGCCCATCTTCTCCCGTTTCCGTGCCAGGCCTCCACCCATGACCGCGCGCCACAAGCTCACCGGCGTCTGCCCGCCCGCCCGGGCCGCCGTGCTGGCCGCCCTGCTGCGCCGCCGGCCCGCGCCGGTGTGGATCGTCGTGACCGACGAGCTCCGCGCCGCCGAGCAGCTGGCCGAGGACATCGTGTTCTTCCGCGAGGCGTCGCCGGACCCGGCGCCGCTGGAGGCGCGCGTCTTCCCCGAGGCCCTGGCCGACAGCCGCGCGATGCGCGAGGCGTTCCTCGCCTCCAGCGACCGGCTGGCGGTGCTGTCGCGCCTGCGCGGGGTCCGCCGGCTCACCGCCTTCGATCCCCGCCAGGCGCCCGCCCTGCTCGTCACGACCACGCCCGCCGCCCTGCTCCAGCCCGTGCCGGCGCTCGCGGAGCTGGACGGCCGCGAGCTCGTCCTGAAGCGCGGCGGGCGCCAGCCCTACCAGGCGCTGCTGGACCAGCTGCGCGCGTTCGACTACGACTGCGAGGCAGTGTGCGAGGCACCCGGGCAGTACGCCGTGCGCGGCGGCATCATCGACATCTACCCGGTGACCGCGGCGCGGCCCTACCGGCTGGACTTCCTCGGCGACGAGATCGAGGACCTGCGCGCGCTCGATCCCGTCACGCAGCGTTCCGGCGAGCCCGTCGAGCAGATCATGTTGCCCGCCTCGCCGCGGCTCCCGGCGGCCTCGTCCGCCACGGGCCTGGCGGAATACCTCGGCCCGCTCACCCAGCTCGTATTCCTCGAGCCGGCGGCGCTGGAGGAATCGATCAACCTGCTCGCCGACCCGGCCGGCGGCGCCCCCGGCGCGGCCGCGGCGCTCGCGCCCCTCCTCGCGCGGTGCGCGGCCGTCTTCGGCGTCGGCGACCTCGACGAGCCCTCGACGCTCTTCGACGCCGCGGAGGAGGGCGAAACCTGGGACACCGAGAGCCTGGCGCACCACCGCCAGTATCCGGTCGACGCGCTCGTGGCCCACGAGCGGCTGCAGGCGGAAGAGGAGGCCCGGCACCGGTTTCTCGCCCAGGTGGCCGCCTGGCGGCGCGCGGGCTACGCGGTCGCCTTCGCCCTCGCCAAGGCGGGCGAGCAGGCGCACGCGCGCGAGATCCTCCAGGCCCACCCGGACGCAAGGGACCTCGCGCCGCACTTCCTCCGCGGCGCCGTCAACGAGGGATTCCGCCTCACCTTCCGCGGCGAGGCCGCCTGCCCCGAGCTCCTCGCCGGCAACCAAGCCGGGGGCGCCGGACGGACCGCGCCGGTTGGCCTGGTGCTCGTGACCGAGACCGAGCTCTTCGGCCGGCAGCGCCAGCGCCGGCCCAGCCTCCACCCGCGGGCGGTTGCGGCGCCGTCGCAGGTCGACCAGCTGCTCGATTTCTCCGAGCTGGTCGAAGGCGACTTCGTCGTGCACCTGCAGCACGGGATCGCCGTCTACCGCGGCCTGGCGAAGGTCGAGACCGCCGACGGCCCGCGCGAGGTGATCTCGCTGGAGTTCGACGACCAGGTGACGCTGCACGTGCCGCTGCAGGAATCGCACCTCGTCTCGCGCTACGTCGGCCTGGCCAAGACCCGGCCCCAACTCGGCCGGATCGGCACCGGGCGCTGGGAGAAGACGCGGGCCGCGGCCGAGCGCGCCACGGTCGACCTGGCCGCGCAGCTGCTGGAGGTGCAGGCACGGCGTGCCGCCCAGCCCGGCCACGCGTTCGCGCCCGACGCCGCCTGGCAGCGCGAGTTCGAGGCCGCCTTCCCCTTCATCGAGACCCCCGACCAGCTGACCGCCATCACCGCGACCAAGGACGACATGGAGCAGCCGCGGGCGATGGACCGGCTGATCTGCGGCGACGTCGGCTACGGCAAGACCGAGGTTGCCATCCGCGCCGCCTTCAAGGCCGTGCTCGACGGCCGGCAGGTGGCGGTGCTCGTGCCCACAACCGTGCTCGCCCAGCAGCACCTGAACACGTTCCGCGAGCGGATGGCCGGCTACCCGGTGGCGGTCGAGGTGCTCAGCCGCTTCCGGTCGCGCGCCGACCAGCACCGCATCCTCGCCGCCGTGCGGCAGGGCGAGATCGACATCCTCATCGGCACGCACCGCCTGATCCAGCGCGACGTGGCCTTCAAGGAGCTCGGGCTGGTGGTGATCGACGAGGAGCAGCGTTTCGGGGTGAAGCACAAGGAGGTGTTCAAGCAGTGGCGCGCCCAGGTCGACGTGCTCTCGATGAGCGCCACGCCCATCCCGCGCACCCTCTACCTCGCGCTGACCGGGGCGCGCGACCTCAGCGTGATCGAGACGCCGCCCGCCGACCGCCATCCCATCCAGACCGTCGTCCGCCCGTACGACGAGAAGGCGGTGGTCGACGCGATCCGCCATGAGATCCGGCGCCAGGGCCAGGTCTTCTACCTCCACAACCGGGTGCTGACGATCACCGCGGTGGCGGAGCGTCTGCGCGCGCTCCTGCCCGATCTCAGCATCGCGGTCGGCCACGGCCAGATGCACGAGAGCGAGCTGGAGCGGATCATGACCGATTTCGTCGCCGGCCGCCACCACGTGCTGGTGTGCACGACGATCATCGAGAGCGGCCTCGACATCCCGAACTGCAACACGATCCTGATCGAGGGCGCGGACCGCTTCGGGCTCGCCCAGCTCTACCAGCTCCGCGGCCGCGTCGGCCGGTTCAAGCACCAGGCCTACGCCTATCTCCTGCTCCACCGCCACACCCACCTGCTGGAGATCGCCCGCCAGCGGCTCAACGCCCTGCGCCAGCACAACCAGCTCGGCGCCGGCTTCCGCATCGCGATGCGCGACCTCGAGCTGCGCGGCGCGGGCAACCTCCTCGGCCCGCAGCAGAGCGGGCACATCGCCGGGGTCGGTTTCGAGCTCTACTGCCAGCTCCTCCGCCAAAGCATCGCCCGCCTCAAGGGCGACCGGGCGGCGGCCGCGATCCGCGCCAGCGTCAAGCTCGACTTCGTCTCCGTCGGCGCCGGCGAGCCCGCGGCGGAGCGCCACCGCTACGAGGACGGCTACACCGTGCTGCGCGACGCCGAGGCCGCGGGCGGCGCCTGCCCGCCGATCGCGGCGCGGATCCCGTTCGCCTACATCGGCGAGACCCGCCTGCGGCTCGACTTCTACCGGCGCCTGGCGCTCGCCGGCAACCTGGCCCAGCTGCGCGCCCTCGAGGCCGAACTGCGCGACCGGTTCGGCAAATTCGGCGACGAGGTGCGCGCCCTGCTGCTGGTCACCGAGATACGCCTGCGGGCGGAACAAAAGGGCGTCCTCGCCGTCGAAAGCGAAGGCAACCGGCTCAAGTGCCGGCGGCCCGGCTCAGGCGCGAATTTCATCATGCCCGCGAAGAGGTTTCCCCGCTTGACCGCCCCCCGCCCGCTTCCAAGATTGCGCGAAATCGCCACCTTCTTGACCAACCTGCCGGAATCATGATCTATCGCCGCGTCGCCGCCCTCAGCGCGTCGCTTTTGCTCGCGTCCGCCTCCCTCCTCCACGCCCAGCAGAAGCTCACGGCATCCGTTCCGGCCACCCCCAGCGACGGACTCGACCTGCGGTTCGCCGACGGCATCGCGGCGATCGTCGAGGACAAGATCATCACGGTGGACGACCTGCGGCGGGACATCGGCCCGCTCATCCCCGCCCTGCAGAAGGAGGCGCGCAACGAGCAGGAGTTCAACGAGAAGCTCAGCGCCCTGCAGGACGACGTGCTCCAGAGCCAGATCGACCGGGTGTTGATCGTCAAGGAGTTCAACAAGCCGAAGGACGGCGACGAGAGCAACAAGCGCCAGGTGCCGGCGAGCGTGATCGACAACCAGATCGCGGAGATCCAGATCACACAGTTCGACGGCGACCGCTCCAAGTTCCTCGCCTACCTGCGCTCGCGCGGCATGACCGTGCGCGAGTACCGCAAGGAGGTGGAGGACGACATCATCTACAACTACATGCGCCAGCAGCAGCGCAAGTCGGCCAGCGCCGTCAGCCCGGTCAAGGTCGAGACCTACTACAAGGAGAACAAGGACCGGTTCTACCAGGAGGACTCCGCCCTGCTGCGCGTGATCCAGTTCACACGCAACAACAGCGAGACGGACGCGCAGCTGCAGGCCAAGGCCGAGAACGTGCTGGCCAAGTTCCGCGAAGGCGAGTCGTTCGCCGAGCTCGCGCGGCAGTACAGCCAGGACACGCGGCGCAGCAAGGGCGGCGACTGGGGCTGGATCAAGCGCTCCGACATGCGGAAGGAATTCACCGACATTTTGTTCAGCCTCAAGAAGGGCGAGGTCAGCAAGCCGATCCTCGTCCCCGAGGGCTGCTTCCTGCTCTACGTCGAGGACCGCAAGTACGCCGGCATCCAGCCGCTGAACGACGTCCACGAGGAGATCGAGCGCATCCTCGCCCAGCAGATGACGCAGCAGGCCCAGGAGCGCTGGCTCGAGCGCCTGCGCCGCAACGGGTACGTGAAGATGTTCTGAGGCGGACGCGGCGGCGGCCGCCCGGCGTCGGGACCCGGAAACCACCCGGCGGGATTTTCCTTTTCTTGGAAATCCGTTCGGGGATGATGGCGGCGTGGACGCCCGCGATCCCTCCCCGGCCCTGCGGTTGCGCGACCTTGCCGTCGGCGAGCGTCCGCAGGAGCGCCTCCAGCGCTTCGGGGCGGCGGCACTGAGCGACACGGAGCTGCTGGCCATGCTGCTGCGCAGCGGCAGCCGGGGGATGGACGTGCTGGCGCTGGCGTCGCGCCTGATCGCCGAGGCCGGCTCGCTCGCGGGGCTCATCGCGTGGGCGGAGCCGGACTTCCGCCGCCTGAAGGGCATCGGCCGCGTCAAGGCGCTGCAGCTGATGGCGCTGATGGAGGTGGCGCGGCGGGTGCTCGGCCAGAGCCAGGGCGAGGCGCCGCTGCTCAACCGCCCGGAGCTGGTCTTCGCCTACCTGCAGCCGGTGGCGTCCGGCCTCGCGGTCGAGAAGCTCTGGGTCCTGTGCCTCAACCGGAAGAACCGCCTGCTCAAGCGCGTCGAGGTCACCTCCGGCACCGCCACCGGCAGCCTCGTGCATCCGCGCGAGGTGTTCCGGCCCGCGATCCGAGAGGCGGCCACCGCCGTGATCTGCGCCCACAACCATCCCAGCGGCGACCCGGCGCCGAGCTCGGCCGACCTGCAGGTCACGCGCCGGCTGCGCGAGGCGGCGCAGGCGGTGGACATCGAGCTGACCGACCACCTGATCGTCGGCACGCGTGCCGGCGATCCCGCGGGCCGCGGCTACTACAGCTTCCGAGAAGCCGGGCTGCTTTGAGCCGCCCGCCGGCCCGATTGTGTTTGCGCCCCGCCGCCGCGCCCCCGTTGCTCGGAGGGATGAATCCCCCCCTCGCCCCGAGCGGGGATGAGCGGGCGCGAAAATGGCAGCTGTTTGCGCTTTCGTTCACCGCCCTGTTTCTCGAGCTGATGGTCATCCGCTGGGTCCCCTCGGTGGAGCTGCTCATCGCGTACTACGCGAACCTGATGCTGCTGAGTTCGTTCCTCGGGCTCGGCCTGGGGGCGCTGGCGGGCTCGCGCCGCTGGCCGCTGTTCGACTGGTTTCCGGTCTTCCTGGCGGCGGACGTGGCGGTGATCGTCCTCTGCCGCCACGTCGCCCTGGGGGGCAGCGCCGTCGAGATGCGATTCGCCGCGCCGCCGCCGGCGCTCGTCAGCCGCGCGGTCCTGGTGGGGATCTTCTCTGCCAACGCCGCCTTGTTCCTGCCGCTCGGCCAGCGGGTCGGCCAGCTGTTCGACTCCCTGCCCCGCCTCGCCGCCTACGGCTGGGATCTGGCCGGCAGCCTCTGCGGCACCCTCACGTTCGGGTTCTTCTCCTTCAAGCTGTTCTCGCCCCTGCTCGGCATCGGCATCGTGGCGCTTCTCTACCTGCTGGTCTCGCGCGGCCGGCGCTGGGTCCTGTCCGTGCCGCTCTTCGCCGCCGTGCTCGGGCTGCTCTTCGCCACGCAGGAGCCTTCCGCGCTCTGGTCGCCGTATTACTACATCTACGTCACGAAGGTCGCGCTGCCCGTCGAGGTCGCCCGCGTTCCGCCGCCGCACCTGCGCACGATGCGCGATCCGCCCGTCTACGGGGTGCGGGTGAACCAGTTCGGTTACCATTACGATGCCACCCTGGACTTGCGCCGCTACACGCCGGGCACCGTGCAGGCCTGGCACATCGGCACGCTGTGGGACCAGTATCGCGTTCCCTACCTGCTCTGCCCCGGGCGCGACCGGGTCCTGGTGGTGGGCGCGGGCGGCGGCGTCGACGTCGAGGCGGGGCTGCTCTCCGGGGCGCGCCACATCGACGCGGTGGAGATCGACCCGGTGATTGCCCAGGTCTCCCGGCGCTTCAACGCCGGCGATCCCTACGCGGATCCCCGGGTGACCGTGCACATCGACGACGCCCGGTCCTTCTTCGCCCACGCCACGCCGGGCTACGATCTGGTCATCTTCGGCTTCCTCGATTCCCAGGCCCTGTTCAGCAGCATGAGCAACATCCGGCTGGACGGCTTCGTCTACACCGTCGAGAGCCTGCGGTCGGCCTACGCCCTGGTCCGGGACGGTGGCGTCCTGTCGCTGTCGTTCTACGCCAGCCGCGACTGGCTGATCCCGAAGCTCTACCGGATGCTGGCCGACGCCACCGGCCAGGTGCCGCGGCTTTACCTCAACGACCGGAACATGATCCTGTGCGTGGCCAAGGGCTACACCGCGCCGCCGCTGCCCGCCGGCTACAAATACCAGCAGCTCGTGTTCGACACGCCTCCGACCGTCGATCGGGCGACCGACGACTGGCCGTACCTCTACCTTTCGCGCCGCACCATCCCCGCCGATTACCTGATCGCGATCGGCGGCCTGCTGGCCCTGTCGGTCGCCGCGATCGCCGGCTTCAAGCCTGCCGGCACCGGCCGCCCCGGGGTTTTCTTTGGCTGCCTCGGCATGGGGTTCCTGCTGCTGGAAACGAAGAGCATCAGCGACTGCACCCTGTTCTTCGGCGCCACGTGGTTCGTGACCCTGGTGGTGGTGGCCGGCGTGCTGCTGATGGTGCTGGCCGCGAACGTCGTGGCGGCGCGGCTGCGCGGATTCTCGCTCTGGCTGTATGTCCCGCTGTTCGCCGCCCTGCTGCTGCTCTACGCGGTGCCCCGCCAGCAGATTCTCCCCCTGGGCTTCGGCGGGCGGCTGCTGTGGACGCTGGTCGCCGTCCCGCTGCCGGTGTTTTTCGCCGGACTGATCTTCTCGACCAACTTCCGTGACGCCGCCAGGCCGTCCGCCCTGTTCGGGGCGAACCTCATCGGGGCCATGATCGGCGGCTTCAGCGAGTACCTCGGCATGATCATGGGCACCCACCAGCTCGCGCTGCTCATCATCGGCGCCTATCTGGCCAGCCTGGCCCTGGCGGCCTTTCCCGGCCGGTCGGGGTCGTCCCTCGCGGCACCCGGCCCCGTCTCCGGCGCTCCCGCCGGTTAAGGCCGGCGGCGGCTTATTTCGCCAGCACCAGCAGCGTGAGGGAGTTGAACTCCACCCTGCCGTCGGCCCGGCGCTGGCCGTTGGCCTGCAGCACCACGAGCCGGTAATCCCTGCCGCCCAGCGTGGCCATGGCCGAAAGCTGCTCCCATGGCAGCCGCATCGGTTGCGACTCGGTCGCCTTCGCCGCAGCCTTCGCCAGCACGTCGTTCAACGCCTTCACCTCGACGGCCCCGGCCGGGGTCCGCGCCACGAGCACGCCGGTCTGGCGGGCGAGCTCGAACTGCGGCTCCGGACCCGCGGGCTTCTTCTCGGGTCCGTATCGGTTCACCTGCCAGATCACGCGGGCGGTGGCGTAGTCCTTGATCTCCCCGGCGCCGTCGATCTGGACGTTGAACCACCGCGGATTGCCCGCCGCTCCCTGCCCGGCGCCGAGCCACTTCAGCACGTCGCTCGATTCGGCCCACGCGAGGGCGATCGCGCCGCGCGTCGCCGAGCGCTCGGCAGGCGGGCCCGGGCCGGCGCGGAAGGGCACCAGCAGGTGGTCGAGCCGCTCCGAGTCGTGCCGCGAGCGGAGGTAGCGCAGCATCGATTGCAGATCGTTGGAGTCCCTGGCGGCCAGCTGCTGCGGTTTCGGGGCGAGCACGCCGTTGACGAGGAATCCGTGCGCGGCGAGCTGTGCCTCCAGGCGGTCAAACTGGCTGCGCTCGGACACGGCGAACGCGCCCCAGGGTCCCCAGCTCAGCAGCAGGCAGATCAGCGCCAGCGACGCCGGCAGCCAGCGGATCGAGCGGTTGGCCGGCCACCAGAAGTAGACCGACACCAGGGCGAGCCAGCCGGCCAGCACGAAGCCGAAGTACCGCGACTCCGTGATCCCGTATTCGCCGACCCGCACCCGCACCGCCAGATAAAGCAGGGCGGTGAGCGGCAGCAGCGCGCGGAAGAACCAGCGCCAGTACCACGCCGCCCAGCGCTCCTCCCCGGCCGCCCGGATCGGGTGCAGCAGCAGCGCGGCGAGAATGCCGGCGACGGCCAGGCACAGGATGGGCAGCGACACCCAGCCGTTCGGCCAGGCGTGCCGCAGCGCGATCTTGGCGGCGTAGGGATAGAGGATGGCGAGGTAGACCACCACCAGCGGCGCCAGGGCGAACTGGGCGAACATCCGCAGGCCGCGCGGGTACGCGGCCGGCGCCTCGGGTCCGGTCGCCGGCCGCGGCATGCCATGGATGCAAAAGCCGGTGTTGAACAGGCCGACAATCACCACCCAGAGCTCGGCGTAACGCACCGGCTTGACCTTGAGGTCGAAGAGCTGGCTCGCGCTGCCCACGGCCAGCGCCAGGCCCACGAACAGCACCGCGGAATAGAGCGCCGACAGCCAGAAGCGCAGGAAAACGCGCCAGTTGAACTCCCAGAATTCCGCCTCGCCGCCGCCCGGCCGCGCCGCCGGCGCCACCGCGATCAGGAAGTGCATCCCGTACGCCAGAATCGTGGTGCGGATGAACAGCGCCTCGTGGATCTGCGCCGGCGCATGCGGCAGGCCGAAGCCGTACGCCAGCGCCGCGGCGAGTGCGAAGACATCGTGCCCGAGCGCGTGCGCCCGCGAGATTCCCCGGGCCTCGCCCGCGATGCGCAGCGCCAGGGTGAGCGGCAGGGCGAGGATCGCCGTCATCAGCACGCGGCCCGCGAACCAGTGCGCCGCCGGGTCGACGCCCTCGATCTCCAGCATGCTGATGGCCGTGCCGGTGCCGACGCCGGCGGCGAGGATCGTGCCCGGGAACCGCACGATCACCTCGCCCGTCGCGCGGGCGATGCCGGCCAGGGTCGGCAGGCGGGGTAGCTTCACGGCACCAGCCAATCGCGGGCGATTCCGCTTGGCAAACCGCGAATGGTGCCGTAACAAACGCCCTTTTGCGTTGGTGGAGTAGCGAAGTGGCCAAACGCATTTGACTGTAAATCAAACGGTCTCCGACCTTCGATGGTTCGAATCCATCCTCCACCACCAATTTGAGACTGGCCCATCCGTGCCAGTCTGGGACTCGGCGGGACTTTTCAGAGGGAAACCGACCACTTTCGAAGAAGAGGGATTTTTTGCGTCTGTGCCTTGTTGAGACAGTTCGGGACCCGAAAAGACAGTTTCATGTGCGTCCCCGTGTGCGTGTGCCTTCTCAGTCTCAATCCACGGCAGCTTGGCAATCTCCGCGTGCAAAGGTAGCGCCGCTACGTCCGTGTAGACATTGGCTGTCAGGGACGGGTCAGAATGCCCGAGAATGGCCTGCGCTGATCGTTGATTGATTCCGTAGCGCA
>DATJUU010000027.1:0-12570 GCA_035502155.1 Opitutaceae bacterium | reverse complement strand
TCCGCGAGGCGGCCGGGCGACGGCGGAGCCTGGAGTTCGCCGTCGGAAAAGGCCGTCAGGGCGCGCAGGCTTTCCGCCAGGCACACAAAAACGACCATGATGTAGATCCAGCGCTTCATGCCACCGCCTGACGGTTATCGGCCGAAAATGGATTCTTTGCAGCAAAAACCCGCGGCCTTTGTTCTTGGGCCGCGGGTTTTCGAAACGGCGGTTGGCCGTTGTGTCTTTATGGCGCCACCCCGGTATCGGTGGCGGGCGTCTTTTGTTTAAAGGCAAGTTTCTCGCCGTCGCGCACGACGAGCACAGGCTCGCCGTCCTTGACTTCGCCGCGCAGGATGGCCTCGGCGAGCGGATCCTCGAGGAAATGCTCGACGGCGCGGCGCAGCGGACGCGCGCCGTATTTCTCGTCGTAGCCCTTCTCGATCAGCAGCTGCTTCGCCTCGGGCGTGAACTCGAGGACGATCTTCTTGTCGGCGATCCGCTTCGCGACCTTGGCTACCTCGAGGTCGACGATCTTCAGCAGGTCGTCCTTGTTCAGCGGCCGGAAGAAGACGATGTCCGAGATGCGGTTGAGGAACTCGGGCTTGAAGACCTTCTTCGCCTCCTCGAGCACCTTTTCGTGCATCTTCTCATGGTCGTGGAAGTCGTCCTTGCCCGCGGCGGCGAAGCCCATGCTGGTCTGCCGCTGGAGCTGCTGCGCCCCCACGTTCGAGGTCATGATGATGATCGTGTTGCGGAAATCGACCGTGCGGCCGAGCGAGTCGGTCAGGCGGCCGTCCTCCAGGATCTGCAGCAGCAGCTGGACGACGTCGGGGTGGGCCTTCTCGACCTCGTCGAACAGGATCACGGCGTAGGGGCGCCGGCGCACCTGCTCGGTGAGCTGGCCGCCCTCCTCGTAGCCGACGTAGCCGGGGGGCGAGCCGATCAGCCGGGAGACGGAGAACTTCTCCATGTACTCCGACATGTCGAACTGGATGATCGCGTCCTGGCTGGCGAACATCACCGCCGCGAGCTGCTTCGCGAGCTCGGTCTTGCCCACGCCGGTGGGGCCGACGAAGAGGAACGAGCCGATCGGCCGGCGCGGATCCTTCAGGTCGGCGCGCGAGCGCCGCAGGGCGCGGGCGATGGCGATGGTGGCGGCGTTCTGGCCGATGATGACCTTCTGCAGCTCGCCCTCGAGCTGGAGCAGCTTCTCGCTCTCCTTGCGCTCCATCCGGCTGAGCGGAATGCCGGTCCAGTCGGCGACGACCTGCATCATCAGCTCCTCGTCGATCGTGACGCGCTTCTCCTCGCGCTGCTTCTTCCACTCCTCGGTGATCAGCTCGAGCCTGGCCCGGAGCTGCTTCTCCTTGTCGCGGTACTTGGCGGCCTCCTCGAAGTGCTGCTGGGAGATGGCCTCCTCCTTCTGGGCGCAGACGGACTCGATCTCCTTGTTCAGCGCCTCGACGTCCGGCGGGCGGTTGAGCGCCGCGATCCGGGCGCGCGAGCCGGCCTCGTCCATGACGTCGATCGCCTTGTCGGGCAGGAAGCGCCCGGTGATGTAGCGGTCGGAGAGCTTGGCCGCGGACTCGACCGCCTTGTCGGTGAAGACCGCCTTGTGGTGGTCCTCGTACTTGCTCCGGATGCCCTTGAGGATGAGAATCGTGTCGTCGACCGACGGCGCCTCGACCTTGATCGCCTGGAAGCGGCGGTCGAGCGCGCTGTCCTTCTCGATGTACTTGCGGTACTCGTTGAGGGTCGTGGCGCCGATGCACTGCAGTTCGCCGCGGGAGAGCGCGGGCTTGAAGATGTTCGAGGCGTCCATCGCGCCCTCGGCCGCGCCGGCGCCGACGATGGTGTGCAGCTCGTCGATGAAGAGGATAACGCTCTTGGAGCGTCGGATCTCGTCCATCACCGCCTTGATGCGCTCCTCGAACTGGCCGCGGTACTTGGTGCCGGCGACCATGAGCGCGAGGTCGAGGGTGATGACCTTCTTCTCCAGCAGGAGCTCCGGCACGATGCCGGAGGCGATCTCCTGCGCCAGGCCCTCGACGATGGCGGTCTTGCCCACCCCGGCCTCGCCGATCAGGACGGGGTTGTTCTTCGTCCGGCGGCAGAGGATCTGGATGACGCGGCGGATCTCGGTGCGGCGGCCGACCACCGGGTCGAGCTCGCCCTTGCGCGCCAGCTCGGTGAGGTCGCGGCCGAACGCCTTGAGCGCGGGCGTCTTGACCTCCTTCTTCTCCTCCGGCCCGCCGCCGCGCGGCGACGGCGCGGCCGCCTCCTCGCCGCCCTCGCCGGAGAACTGCGGGTCGAGCTCGCGGAGAATTTCCTGGCGGGTGCGCTCGATATCGACGTCGAGCGACTTGAGCACGCGGGCCGCCACGCCCTCGCCCTCGCGCAGGAGGCCGAGCAGGATGTGCTCGGTGCCGACGTAGCTGTGGTTGAGGGTCTTCGCCTCCTTGCTCGCCAGCGCGAGCACCTTCTTGACGCGCGGGGTGTAGGGAATGCTGCCGGTGGTCTTGGTCTCGGTGCCGGTGCCGACCTGCTTCTCGACCGCGGCGCGGACCGTCTCAAGGTCGAGCCCCATCTTCTGGAGCACGCTGACGGCGACGCCCTGGCCGAGCTTGATCAGGCCGAGCAGGATGTGCTCGGTGCCGACATAGTTGTGGTGGAAGCGGTCGGCTTCCTTGCGCGCGAGGGCGAGCACCTGCTGCGCGCGGGGCGTGAAATTGTTCAAGGGTTCCATGGGAAAAGGTCAGTTCTTGCCGGTGGGATTGAAGTCGGGCGGCCCGAAGGCCGCAAACTCGCTGCGCAGAAACCGGGCGCGGAGGAGGTCGCGTTCGCCGGACTCGAAGGTGCCGTGGGAGGCGTACTGGATGTGCCCGGGCTGGGCCTCGATGAACAGCCGGTCGACCAGCGGGCGCCGGTCCTCCGGGAAGACGGCGAGGTCGATCCCCAGGCGCACGAGCGAGAGGAGGTTCATGACCTCGGCCGAGGTGAGCAGCCGGCCGTTCTGCAGGATACCGAAGGCGCGGCCGATCTTGTCGAAGAGCTTGTTCGCGTCGGTCTCGAGCAGCTTGGCGCGGGCGTTGCGCTCGTGCTCGATGATCGTGTTGAGCACGCTCGACAGGCGCTTGATGATCTCCTCCTCGGCCTCGCCGAGCGTGGTCTGGTTGGAGATCTGGAAGATGCTGCCGCTGGCATCGGACCCCTCGCCGAAGAGGCCGCGCACCGCCATCCCGAGCTGGTTCACGGCGCGCACGACCTTCTCCATCTGGTTGGAGATGACGAGCGCCGGCAGATGCATCATGGCCGAGGCGCGCATGCCGGTGCCGAGGTTCGTCGGGCAGGCGGTGAGGTAGCCGAGCGTGGGCGAAAAGGCGTAGTTGAGGCTGTCCTCCAGGCCGGTGTCGAGCGCGTTGACCGTGGTCCACACCTTCTTGAGCTGGAAGCCCGCGCGCATGACCTGAATGCGGAGGTAGTCCTCCTCGTTGATCATGACGGAGGTGGTCTGGTCGCGGCTGATGACCACGCCGGATCCGCGCTTCGCGGCGCTCAGCTCGCGGCTGATGAGATGGCGCTCGACCAGGATCAACTTCTCGAGGTCGGTCAGCTCCTCCAGCGTGAGGCTCAACGCCTTTTTCATCTGCGGCAGTCGGGCGACGGCCTCCAGGCCCTCGGCCAACATGTCGCTCCGCTGCGCCTCTTTGGCCCAGCCGGGGAACGGCCGGCCGGCGAGATTGCGTGCGAGGCGCACGCGGGTCGTGAGGACGATCGCGCACTTGCCGGCCGCCGCATCGCTCTGCTCGGCCTGCGATTCAAAGAGTGGGGCGATCTTCATTTTAGTCCGCCGTCGGTGCGCCGAAGGCCTGTTTGACTTGGTGGATCTCATCCCGGAAACGCGCCGCGTCCTCGTACCGCTCGGCCTTGATGGCTTGGTCGAGGTCCGACTGCAGCTGGGTGAGTTTGTCGTAGAGGGATTTACGTTCCAGCGCGCGCTGGGGCACCTTGCCGACGTGCGCCAAGCCCTTGTGCATGTTGGCGAGCATCGGATCGATGACCTCCTTGAACGCCTCGTAGCAGGCCGGGCAGCCGAACCGCCCCAGCTTCTTGAAATCCGCCTGGGTGAAGCCGCACTGCTCGCAGCGCACCGTCTCCGCCGGCGCCTCCGGGTTGAGCGAGGCCTTCAGGAGCAGGTCTGCGAGCGAGAAGCCGCTCGGGTCGGTCACGCCCTTCGCCTTCGCGCACTCCTCGCAGAGGTCAACCTTGTGGATCTTGTTGTTGACGATCTGCGTGAGATGGACGGTCGCGGGCTGGCCGCAGAGGTCGCATTTCAAGGAGTTGGCCATGATGTTAATATAACACGATGCAGGGATTCGGCGACGCCCGCCGCACAAATGTGAGACAACCGCACGCCGGATTTGTTTAACCCTGCAGCAATCATGCCACGGCCCCGGCAGGTGGCAAGACCGGGTGTAAAACGGCCCCGCCGCCGGGGCCTGGGCCTGGGCCTCAGATCCGGGTGCCCTCGGTGAGCACCCGCTTGCGGAACTCGCCCAGCACGCGGTGGGTGACCGGGCCGGGTTTGCCGTCGCCGATGTCCCGGCTGTCGAGCTTCACCACGGCGATGACCTCCGCGCCGGTGCCGGTCAGGAAGCACTCGTCGGCGGTCCAGAGATCGTAGCGGGTCAGGTCGTGCTCCTCGGCCGGCACGCCCAGGCTTTGCGCGATGTCGAAGATCGTGTCCCGGGTGATGCCCCGCAGGCCGCCCTGTTGCGCGGCGGGGGTGTAGATCCGGCCCTTCCGGACGATGAAGATGTTGTCGCCGGTGCACTCCGCGACGAAGCCCTGGTCGTTGAGCATCACGGCCTCCTGGGCGCCCGCCTGGCGGGCATCCAGCTTGGCCAGGATGTTGTTGAGGTAGTTGAGCGACTTGATCACCGGCGGGACGGCGGCTGCGCCCACGCGGCGCGTCGGCACGGTCACGACCGTCAGCCCGGTCGCGTACAGCTCGGGCGGGTAAAGCGCGATCTTGTCGGCGATGATGATCACGGAGGCCTTCGCGCAGAGCCACGGGGCGAGCCCGAGGTCGCCAGGACCGCGGGTCACCACCAGGCGGATGTAGCCGTCGCGCAGTCCGTTCTGGCGGCACGCCTCGCACACCGCCGCCGCCATCTCCGCGCGCGTCAGCGGAATGGTGAGCATGAGCGCCTTGGCGGAGAACCACAGGCGCTCGAGGTGATCCTCGAGGCGGAAGACGTTGCCCTGGTAGAGACGGATCCCCTCGAAGATGCCGTCGCCGTAAAGCAGGCCGTGGTCGAACACGGAGATCTTCGCGTCGGCCGCCTCCACAAACTTTCCGTCCAGGTAAACCTTCATGGCAGAACGAGCCATTAAGTTGCCCCGGCCGGGTTTGTCGAGCCCTCCGGGGGCATTTCGACTTGTGTTCGATTAAAAAAAGCAGAATCTGTGCTCCCGTCCCCTCCCCCTATGCATGCGAACCGCCGGAGCGCCCGCTCCCCGCAGCGGGCCGCCTTGTGCCCCCTCCGGGGCGCCGCCGCGCCCCCCGTCCGCCGCTCCCGCGGCGGCTTCACCCTCATCGAGCTGCTGACGGTCATCGCCATCGTCGGCATCCTCGCCGCGATCATCATCCCGACCGTGGGCCGCGTGCGCGCCACCGCCCAGCGCGCGGTCGACGCCAGCAACCTCCGCGAGATCGGCAAGGCGGCCATGATCTACGCGGCCGACAACAACGACTGCCTGCCCGACCCGCTCGCGGCCGCCGCCCAGCAGAACGTGCAGGCCGGGAGCAACTACTTTCGCTGGCTCGGCATCCTCGGGCGGGCCGGCACGTTGAACACCGCCAGCGTCTACTTTGCGCGGAACGACCCGCGCTTCGACGGCAACGCGCCGCCCACGATCATGGATCCGGATGACGCCACCCGCCGGCAGGTGAGCGCGGCGCTGCAGCAGACCACGCCCAGCTTCGAGGTCGTCGGCGGCCTGAAAATGAGCGACCCCGCGACCACGCCCATCGCCTACACCCGCGGCCTCACCGCCGCGGGGGCGTGGGACCGCGAACGCGGCGTGTACGGCGCCGACGGGGGCCACGTCATCTTCCTCGGCGGCAACGTGCAGTTCTACCCGGCGATCGACGGCCGGCTGGTCGACGTCCGCGGCAAGCCCACCAACGACATCCGCCAGACGATCCCCGCCCCGGCCGACGGCAACCAGCGCCTCTACGGCAAGGACTCGGTCATCGCCAGCGAAGCCGGCACCCCGCCCGTGGCGCCCGAGTAGGAATCCATCCCCCCGGCGGAGGGGCGGGCCGACGCCGGCGGGTGGTTTTCTTTTGCCACGTCCGGCCCCGCGGCCATGTTGGCCGCCAGACATGTCCGCACCGCCCTTCACGCCCGCCAGCGGGGTCACCTATGTCATCGGGCACCGGAATCCCGACGCCGACGCGGTGTGCTCCGCCATCGCCTACGCCGCCTACAAGCAGGCGCGCGGCGAGACCGGCCACGTCGCCGCCCGCTGCGGCAACTCCAACGCCCGCATCGACGCCATCCTCGCGCGCTTCCACCAGGCGCTGCCGCTCTACCTGAGCGACGTCACGCCGCGGGTGCGCGACCTCATGGTCACCGACGTCACCGCCATCGCCCAGGACGCCACCTGCGCGGAGGCGCTGGAGCTGATCGAGGGCCATGACATCCGCGTGCTGCCGGTGCTCGACGCCGACCGGCGCGCCGTGGGCACGCTCTCGGTGTTTCAGCTCGGCGGCTTCTTCACCCCGCGGGTGCGCGAGCCCCGTCTCATGCGGCGCGTCCACACCCGCCTCGCCGACGTCGCCCGCGCCCTCAAGGCCCGGGTGCTCCACCTGACCAACGACCAGACGCTGGAGGAACTCTACGTCCGCATCGGCGCGATGGACGTCCGCTCGTTCGGCCGGTTCTCCACCGAGGAGAACATCCCGGCCGGCCAGTCGGTCATCATCGTGGGCGACCGCTGGGACATCCAGCAGCGCTCGATCCAGATCGGCGTCCGGCTCCTGGTGGTCACCGGCAACCTTCCGGTCGACGACGAGGTCGTCGCCCAGGCCCGTGCCAAGGGCGTGAGCCTGATCATCAGCCCGTACGACTCGGCCACCACTGCGTGGGTCATCCGCACCGCCACCACCATCGGCCCGCTGGTCGACCGCAAGTACGCCTCGCTCGATGCCGACACGCCCATCGCCGACGTGCGCCGGAAGGTCGCCACCTCCCGCGCCGCCGCGTTCCTCGTGCTGACCGACGACGGCCGGCTGGAAGGCATCCTCACCCGCACGGACATCCTCAAACCCGTCAAGACCCGCCTCGTGCTCGTCGACCACAACGAGATGAGCCAGGCCGTGCCCGGCGCGGGCGAAGTCGTCATCGCCGAGGTCATTGACCACCACCGCCTCGGCGTGCTCAACACCGCCCAGCCCATCCTGTTCATCAACGAGCCGGTCGGCTCCACCTGCACCATCGTCGCCGACCTGTTCCGTCGCGACCAGCTCGCGCCGACCGCCGACCTCGCCGGGCTCATGATGGCGGGCATCATCTCGGACACCCTCAACCTCAACAGCCCGACCTCGACGGAGAAGGACGCCACGCTCCTGCGCTGGCTCGCGGGCATCGCCGGCGTGGACGCCCGCGAACTCGCCGACACCATCTTCAGCTCCGGCTCGGTCATCCTCGCCCAGGCGCCCGACCGGGTCGTGCGCTCCGACTACAAGGTCTACCACGAGGAGGGCGTGAGCTTCGCCGTGGCGCAGGTCGAGGAGCTGGGCTTCGGCAACTTCTGGACGCACGCCAAGCCGCTGGCCGCGGCGCTCGAGGGCCTGCGCGCCGCGGAGCGCCTCGTGTTCGCCGCGCTGCTCGTCACCGACATCAACAGCCAGAACTCGCTCCTGCTCGTCAAGGGCGACGCGGACGTCATCGGCCGCATCTCCTATCCGCACGTGGAGCAGGACGAGATCTTCGACCTGCCCGGCATCGTCAGCCGCAAGAAGCAGCTCATCCCCTACCTCACCGGGCTGCTCCGCGAGATGCAGGCCGAGGGGGCGACGCCGCGGGCCCCGGGCGGGGCGTGAGGCGGCCGCCGGGCGCGCGGCTCAGAACGTGAAGGCGCAACTGAGCGAGACGACCCCGCGGCCCACTGCCGCGGTGTTGACCCATTTCGGCGCCGAGCCCTGCTTGTAGTAGTTGCCCGAACCCTGGGTGTAGGCGAAGCCCAGGTTCAGCTTGGCCGCCTTGCCCAGGGTCACCGGCACCGAGACGCCGAGCAGCCAGTAGTCGCCCCAGTTCTTCACCTTGGGGGACGCGTTGTTGACCACGTTGCCCTGGTAGTAGGAGCCGGCGGTCGCGTTGAAATCGAGCTCCGTGCCGAGCCCGGGCAACGGCACGGCCGCGGCGGCATTCAGCTCGTAGGTCGGCCCCTGCAGCACGAGGTCGTAGTAGAGCTTCGGCGTGAACTTCACGGCGTGCCAGGTGTAGTTCAGCGCCAGGTTGGGCTCCACGGTGGCATGGTAGGCGCCCTGGTCCAGCGGGGCACGGACGTAGGTGTAGACGTAGAACTCCGGCTGGAGGCTGAGCGTGTCGGACAGGTTCAGCGTATAGTAGATGTACGGATCGATCTCGGGATCGGAGACGCCCGGCACCTTGTCGGCGAGCGGCTGGTTGGCCCAGACGCCGACGCCCAGGTTGCCGTAGTCGCCCTCGACCGTCGGCTGGAAACTGAGCCCGCCGTCGCGGACGCCGCGAAACATGTACTGGGTGACGATCGCCGGCGTGAGGGACAGGGACCAGCTGGGAGCCGCGGCGGGCGCCGGGGCGGCACCGGAGGACTGCGCCGACGCCAAGGGCGCGCCGGCCGCAACAAGGGCGAGGAGGAGGACCGTGCGGTTCATGCGGGGTGACGGTTGGACTGGAGCCGCCGCGCGGGGACACGGACGCGGCGGCGGAGGCGACAACAAGTGCAGATTCCGCGGCGAGGCAAGTGGATACCCGTTTTTCGACCCCGTCCCGTTCACCGCACGGCGCACCAATAGATCGCGGGATAGGCCGCGGCAAAGGCCCACACAAAGGCATTGAGTCCCATCGCCACGGCGAGCGTGCCGTGAAACAGCAGGCCGGCCGCCAGCCACGCCAGGACGAGCGGCGGCGGACAGAAAAACACCAGGGGGAATGACAACTCGAAAGCGATCACCGCCCAGATCGCCGCGCGCGCCGCCGCCGGGCGTTGCAGCAGGCGCGCCAGCGCCGCATGCCCGTAGAACTCGGTGCCGAGCACGCCGCGCAGCAGCGAGCCGTCGCGCCAAGCCGGGTTGCGCAACTTGACCACTCCGGCGGTGACATAGGCGAGCGCCGCCTGCAGCGCCAGGAACCACGCCACCGCAACGGCGAGCCGTCCGCTGTCCGGAAACATCCGCGCCAGAAGCAGCCCGATGGCGGTGATCGCGGCGAGCTGGTCGCTGCCCTCCATGCCGTAGGGCACCCGCTGCATCAGCAACAGCCCGGCTGCCAGCACCACCGCCAGCAGCGCCGCCGCCGCCGTGCCCCCGGCCAGCGTGGCCGCGAGCAGCCCGAGGCCCGCCGCGAGCCGCACCGCCGCCACCGCCTGGACGCCGCGCTCCCGCATCACCGCGCCCATCCAGCTTCCCGCCCAGGGAAATCGCCGCTGCGAGACCAGCCGCGCCGCCATCGGCCAGCCGAGAAAGCCCTCCGGGCGGAACTCCCGGCGCAGCGCCAGCAGCTCCGCCGCGGTCAACGCCGCGCCGCCGGCCAGCACCACCTGGACCCAGTCGAGCGCCCGCGCCGGATCGGTCGGCCAGTTCACGGTGCGTGCCGGGCGGAGAGGAAATAGACGCTGCGCGGCCGGTCGCTGTCGCGTCCGTGCGACGCCAGGACGGCAAATTCAAACGCGGCCGCGCCGCCGGCACCGGCCGCACGGCCGCAGAATTCGCGCAGCGCCAGGTACGGCGGGCACGCGCGAATCAGCGCCGGATCGAACTTCTGCACCTGCTGGAACGTCACCAGCGCCAGCGCCAGGTCCACCAGCGCCTTGCGCGGCCGCCGCCCCGGGTGCCAGAGCGCGCTGAACGCCGGGCGTTCGCCGCGGGCGCCCGGGCCGACCTCGATCCAGGCGCCGGCCACGCCGTCCGCCGCCACCGGCCGCCAGCACAGATGGTAGTCCTTCGTCGCCAGCCGCGACGTGAAGAAGCCCCAGTACGGCAGCAGCCCGAGGAAATTGGCGCGCCGGCGGAACTGCTGCCAGCGCTCCCCCGGCAGCTGGCCCGCCACCGTGGCCGCGAACCACAGGGCCAGCGCCGCGATGCCGACGGCTTCGCCGATCGCACTCATGTCCGGGCGGCACCCGCGGCCGCGGCCTCAGCCGGCGGTCTGCAGCCCCTCGGCCTTGCCGGCGTGAATCTTGAAGAAGGACACGAAGCCGGACACCACGAGCACCTCCTTGATCTCCGGGCGCACGCCGCACAGCGCGAGGCTCGCGCCCGTGGCCTTCGACTTCTTCGCCCCGAGCAGCAGCGCCCGCAGGCCGGCGCTGCTCATGTACTCGAGGCCGGCCAGGTCGAGCAGCAGCCGCTTCGCGCCCCCGTCAATCTGGCCGGAGATCACTTTCTCGGCCTCCGGCGAGGTGTTGGTGTCCATCCGGCCGACGACCGTGAGAACCGTCACGCCGTTTTCGTTGCTGGCGGTGATCTGCATGGGGTGCGCAAAGCCGAGGAAAACCACGCCCCGGCGAAAGGCAAACCATGTTTCCAACCGCCGCCCTCCATTTGCCTCCGCGACGAGTCTTCGTTTCTTGGTCGGCGCATGGACGCCCCGGCTGAAGTCCAGCCCACCCCGCTCCAGCGCCTCGGCCTGCCCCCGGTCGCGCGCCGCACCGGCCTGGCGGTCGGCGAGTTCCGCCGCCGCTACGGCGGGCCGCAGATCCCGGTCGTGCTCGGTGACGCCATGGAGAACTGGCCGGCGCGCACCCGCTGGACCCTCGCCGCTTTCAAGGAGCGCTACGGTACCGACGAAGTGCTGGCCACCAATCGCCATTACCGCGGGCGCCGGATGCCGCTGGCGGAATACCTCGAGTATATCGAGGCCGTGCCCTGGCAGCTCATGGGCGGTCTGCGCGCCGACCAGATCCTCTACCTGCGCGACTGGGTGTTCGACGAGAAGCATCCGGAGCTGCTGGCCGAGTTTCACACCCCGCCCCACTTCGCCGGCGACTGGATCGCCGGCGGCCTCGGCCGCTTCATCGACCAGAAGTTCCGCTGGATCTACATCGGCCCGGCCGGCGCCGTCACGCCCTGGCACCAGGACCTCATGGGCACGCACGCCTGGCTGAGCCAAATCGTCGGCCGCAAGGAATGGCTGCTGACGCCGCCCGGCCGCGACCCCAGGCCGCTGGCCGAGGCGATCCAGCGCGGGGACGACGACGGCATCCGCGCGGCGGCCGCGGCTACCGACGCCCGCCACGTGGTGGTCGGGCCCGGCGACATCATCTTCGTGCCCGCGCTCTGGTGGCACACCGTCACCTCGCTCGAAGCCACGCTCTCGCTCACCGTCAACTACGCCAACGCCTCGAACATCCGCCTCTTTGCCAAACCGTGGACGCGCATGGCCTGGGGCCGCCTGAAATCGAAACTCATCCCGGGCGCCAAGGCGCCGCCGCGGGCGAAATGAGTCAGCGACGTGGCAGCAGGAAATCGGCCAAGGCGCGAATCGCGCTCGGAGCCTGGCCCGCCGCGTCCGGCAACACGATGTCCACCGGCAATCCGTGGCCGTCCACTGCGCGGCCGTCGCCGTAAAGATCGGTCCCCGCCAGGGCGACGCGGAAGGTCACGCGGGAGTGCGGCAGCAGCGCGTCGCCCGGCTGGGCGAACTCCACCGCGCCGAAGGTGCATGCGCCGGCCACGGTCACGCCCGGCAGGCGGCGCAGGAGCCACACGAGCAGCTCGCCGTCACTCCCGCAGCGGCCGTCCACCAGAATCAGGATGCGCGGCGCGGACGGCTTGGCCTGCGGGGCGGGCAGCCGCAGCCGGCCGCCGTGCTCCCGGTTCGTCGGCGCCGCCGCGGCGAGATCGAGCAGGTTCTGCGCCGCCTGCCGTGACGCGGGCGATCGAAACGTCAGGCCCGCGGCGATCCGGCCCTGGACCCAGCCCCACCGCAGGACGCGCGCCGCCGCCGTGTCGCGCCACCGCCAGGCGATCCGCGCCGACCCCGTCCACGCCACGTCCGGCAGGCAGGCGCGCAGCACCGCGATGGCCGCGGTCGCGCTTCCGCCCTCGTTGCTGCGCAGATCGATCACCAGCCGTGGGCCGGCCGACCCCACCCGCGCCGCGAGTCGGCCCAGGCGGCGGGAGTTCCCCGGCGTCACCGTCGGAATCCGCAGATACATTGAGTCCTTTCCCCAGCGCCGGCACACCGGCCGGTCCGGGACAGCGCCGCGCGGCGTCGCGTCCACCGGCTTTGCCGCCCACCAGCGGCCGCTGCTGCGCACCGCGCGCACCGCACCCCAGACCGCCGGCACCGCGAGCAGCCGCGCAGGTTCAAG